>JAGLYF010000138.1 GCA_023132435.1 Calditrichia bacterium
TTATTATGCGTGCTGGAAATCTTGCCGATTCAACATCAATAAATATAACAGTTGCACATGTAAACAGAATGCCTGCCATGAATGATGTGACAGATAAGACAGTCGATGAAAATAAAAAATTAACTTTTGTTATCAGTGGAACGGATCCTGATACAGAAGACGATGGAAAGCTTGTTTTTACAGCAACAAATCTTCCACAAGGAGCAACTTTTAATGCTGATTCAATGAAATTTACCTGGGTGCCAACCTATGAGCAGTCGGGTACATATGAAAATGTAACCCTCACGGTTCAAGATCCATCAGGACTTTCACACAGTGCATCAATGTCAATTACCGTTAACCACATTAACCGTTCTCCGGTTTTAGCAGAAGTTCAGCCACAGACGGTCGATGAAAATAATCCACTTTCTGTTAATCTGCAGGGAAGTGATCCTGATAATGAAGACCAAAATAGTCTGCAATATAGTGCAAAACAATTGCCGGAAGGAGCTACTCTGGAAGGCAGTAGCCTGAGTTGGACCCCGACCTATGAACAATCAAGTCAGTATACGATAGAGTTTTCATTAAGTGATGGGAAATTGTCAGATTCAAAATCAGTCACCATTACCGTTAATCATGTAAACCGGCCACCGACCATCGAACTGATTGAACCAAAAACGGTAGAAGAGAATAAATCAACGGAGTTTAAAATCGTTGCCGGCGATCCGGATAAGGAAGATGCCGGAAAGTTTACCTTGACGGCAACACAACTTCCCCAGGGAGCTGTCTTCACACCGGAAACAGCAATGTTTACCTGGACGCCAACGTTTGAACAATCTGGTAGTTACACGATTACATTTAACAATACCGATATTCAGGGTCTGGTTACAAGCCAAACGGTTGAGTTGACCGTTAATCATGTCAATCGTACACCCGTATTAAATCCGATTACGGCACAAACCACCGAAGAAAATGTCCCGCTTAATGTGGTGATTCCTGCCGGTGAGGATCCTGATATAGAAGATGCCCAGAAACAAGTGTACAGCGCACAGAATTTACCGGAGGGGGCAACCTTCGATCCGACCACGCGAACCCTGACCTGGACGCCAACTTATGATCAATCAGGTAACTATGAAATTCCCATTTCATTAACAGATGGTGAATTTACTGTTACACAAAATCTGACAATCACTGTTACGCATATTAACCGGCCGGCAACACTGGCCGATATCCCGGCACAAACCGGTGATGAAAACCAAGCTCTGACCATAACAATACAAAGCAGTGATCCGGATACGGAAGATGAAGGTAAACTTCAGTTAACCGCTAACAATCTGCCAGAGGGAGCAACATTTAATGCCACTAACGGGGAAATTACATGGACTCCGACCTATGATCAGGCCGGATCGTACACAAACATTACCGTATCCGTTAAGGACCCGGCAGGCTTAGGAGTGGATAAAACATTTGCCATTACTGTTAATAATGTAAATCGTCCCCCGGAGCTGAGTCCTATTGGACAACAGACCGTGGCAGAAAATGCAGCTCTATCGGTAACCTTTCAGGGTACGGATCCAGATGAAGAGGATGAAGGAAAATTACAATATTCAGGGGAAAATCTACCCCAGGGAGCTGCTTTAAATTCGGCAAGCGGTACTTTAAACTGGACACCGGGTTTTACTCAGGCAGGTAGCTATCAACTTACGGTAAAAGTAACCGATACCGGTGGATTATCAGCTGAATTAACAGTACCGGTTGAAGTTAGCGATATGAACAGACCACCACAGTTGCAATCTGTACCGGCACAGACAGTTGATGAAGGTGCGGCGCTTTCTTTTAATCTGAGTGCTACCGATGAAGACACAGACAATCAATTAACCTACTCTATAAGCAATTTACCTGATGGTGCCACATTGGATGAAAGCAGCGGGCAATTTTCCTGGACACCTGGTTTTGATCAGGCCGGGAATTTTACATTGTCAGCGAACGTCTCTGATGGAACCACGGAAAACTCTATAAGTATCCCGATTACCGTTAACGATGTAAACCGGGCTCCAACAATCGATGGTGGTGGTTCCGTTACCATAACAGCAGGAGAAACAGCTACCCTTAGTTTTTCTGCATCAGATCCGGATGGTGATAATTTAACATTTGAATCAAGTGACTTACCTGCCGGCGCTAATCTGAATTCAGGAAACGGTAATTTTTCATGGACACCGTCTGATGACCAGACAGGAAACTTTACATTTACTGTCAGAGTTTCTGATGGGAAAGAAAGTGTAGAAAAAACGGGAAGTGTAACCGTAAATCCTAAGCCAGAACCAGAACCGGAACCAGAACCACCGGCAGAATCAACACCGCCTCAATAATACATGAAACTTTTTCAGAGCATAAAAAGGCGATCAAAAAACTATTTCTTATCCGGAATATTGGTTATCATTCCAATTGTTATTACAATTTTCGTTGTAAAAGCAATTTTTACCTTTCTGGATGAGTTGTTACTCCCCTATTTAATGCCCCAGCTGGGTTACTGGGTTCCGGGGATCGGTATTATTATTACTTTTACTGGTATTTATCTGGTTGGAATTCTGGTTACCAATTTCATCGGACGGAAATTTGTCTCTCTGGGAGAGAGAATCGTTCTGAATATTCCTGTTGCTAAAACCATCTACGGATCAGTTAAACAGATAATGGAAACATTCTCATTTAAGTCCGAAGAATCGGGGAAAAAAGTGGTTATGGTGGAATATCCAAAAGAAAATGTCTGGTCGATTGGACTGGTTAATGGAGAAATTAATCATCCGGCTAGTAATGAAAAGTTATATAACATTCTAATAATTGCTGCTATAAATCCGACCTCAGGATATTTTATTCTTGTACCCCAGAACAAGGTTGTGTATCTAAATATATCAGTTGAAGAGGCGATGAAGTGGATTGTCTCCGGTGGTATTGTTATGCCAGATGAATTTAAGGTATTGGCGAATAACGAGAAATGATCTGATGCTGGAAGAAGTATTAAATAAACTAGATGCTCAAACTGTTGTAATTCTTCGCGATGAAGAGCTTAGTATCCTAATGGAAGAAACAGAAATTATTGAGGAAATGGATACTTGTTTCAGAGATAAGGTCCGGATACTGGGTTCTCAGGACATCTTCATTATTCAGGAAAAATCCGATAAAGATGAAATTTTAATTCGTAAAGCAGACTCTTTAGAAGAGGGACAAAAATTTATTCGGAATCGATTAGCTGTCTATGAAAACATGTGGAATGGATGCGGCTGCAAAGTAGATTACTATAAATAAAATCAAAAGAAAATCCACCTAAAGGTGGATTTTCTTTTGATAATTCTATGGTTTGCCGTGTTGTTTCTTTTGTTGTTTTTGTTGTTCTTCTTTTGATTTATTCTCGAGAGAGGATCCCATTTTCTGTCCATGAAGATTTTGATTCTCTCCTTTTTCAGAATCCTTCTCTGTATTTATATTATCATTAATACCATCACCGTCTAGGTCAACAAATCGTTGCCGTTTTCTTTTTTCTTCTTTTAACTTTTGCCAGTCCGGATCAAGACCATTCGGGATTCCATCACCATCATGATCCGGAGCATTATCGTTGTAACCATCTCCATCCTCATCTATAAAATGCTGATTATGTTGCACAGTTTCCTTTTTTTTATCTGTTTTTGTACTATCCTGGGCATAAAGACAGTTAACAGACATGATTAAAAAGGAAACTGTTAGAAGAATGGATAAAAGGTACGGTTTCATTTTTACACCTACATATAAGATTTATCTTCTTTTTGTATTTACTATATTTAATTTACTCATACGGGAACGGAGATGTCGTTCAGAAATCCCCAGTAATTCAGCTGCCCGGCTTTGATTTCCATTTTTTATATCAAGAGCAGCATCGATCATGGCTATTTCAAAAGCTGCGACTTTATTGGTATAGGAATTCGTAAAATCGTTGGGATCAAAGACTGCTTTTTCGTTGGTTAATGATAATCCAGCCGGTAAATCACTGGTAGTAATCACATTCTCACGCGACATAACCACTGCCCGCTCGATAGTGTTTTCCAATTCACGAATATTCCCCGGAAAGTGATAGCGCATTAAATAATCCTGTGCTTCTTTACTAATTTCATTTACTTTTTTATTATTTTCCTGAGCATATTTCTTAATAAAATGTCGTATTAAAACTGGTATATCCGTTTTGCGTTCACGAAGAGTGGGTAAATTGATCGTTACAACATTTATTCTGTAGAATAAATCTTCCCGAAAAAGACCGTTTTTTATTAATTCATCCAAATTACGGTTTGTCGCAGTAATTACACGTACATCCACTTTCATTGTTTTTGAACTACCGACCCTTTCAAACTCACCAAATTGTAAGGCGCGAAGAAGTTTAACCTGAGTTTGTAAGGCAATATCTCCGATCTCATCAATGAAGAGGGTACCTCCATCCGCTTGTTCAAATCGACCAATTCGCTGGGAGGTGGCACCGGTGAAAGATCCCTTTTCATGTCCGAACAACTCGCTCTCCAGAAGATTTTCAGAGAGAGCAGCACAATTGACAGTTATCAAAGCTTTATCTTTTCTATCACTACTGTAATGAATTGCTTTTGCTATAAGTTCTTTTCCTGTCCCACTTTGACCCCGCAATAGGACGGTAGCTTTACTCTTGGCTACACGTCCGGCCATATTTAACACTTCTTCCATCTCACCGCTTTGAGAAATAATAGAATCAAACTTATATTTTTCTCTGAGCTGTTCTTTGAGCAATTTATTCTCAGAAATCAGATATCGATGCTCTTTAGCTTTTTTGACAAGAAGTTCCAGTTCTTCCAGATCTACAGGTTTGGACAGATAATCGAAGGCACCCTCCTTCATGACCTTTACTGCATCTTCGGTATCACTAAAAGCTGTAATTACGATGACCGGTATCTCCGGATTGATTTTTTTAATTTTTTTAACAACCTCAAGACCATTCATTTCAGGCATCCGGAAATCTGTGAAGACCAGATCAACATTACCGTCGTTTATAAAAGAAAGGCCCTCTTGGCCAGAGCTGGCAGTAAGAATCACATAATCTCTGCGTTTAAGAAATGATTTAATTGATGTAATCTGGGCCGGTTCGTCATCTATGAG
>JAGLYF010000139.1 GCA_023132435.1 Calditrichia bacterium
ATGCCCCCGCCGATAATCCGGTTTGTATAATTGTACCAGTAACTATTAGATTTATTATTGGTATATCCGATATAGATATTAAACATTAGGGCATTCATCCATTTTCTTTTAAAATTAAAAGTTTTGGTGAAATTTAAGAACAGATTGTTTTGATCATCTATTCTCTGCCCACCCAAACCCACGGTATCATCAATGGAAACAAAAGCCTGTTCACTTATATAATTTTTATCAATGAGAGAACCACCGATTTGTAATCTCATTGACCAGGGCATCATCCAGGTCAGCTGAGTTGAAATCCCCTGACCTTCATAACTAAAAGGGTCATCGAACAATTCTTCATCCTGATAAAAATTATCACCGGTTATTGAGGTGATCTGATCAGATAAACTTATCTGTTTACGATACTGTACATATATCCCCATTTTTTCGTAAATAGATTGAGAAACACGCGCTAAAAGAATTAATTGACCCATCGACGGGACTTCTGAACTTGAAGTAACAAAACGAGAAGGTCTTATTTGTCTTCCGGGACCGTGATTGCTGTCATCACTATAAGCGGAGTAGAGAACCTGTGACGTAAAGGCCTTATATCCCAGGTCTGCCTCGAGAATAAGGGTTGTACGTGTTGAGAAAGATTTGTTGGCCTGAATAAAAAGGTAATGACGTAGATTTGTTAACTCGGGAATATTGGAATAATCGCGGTAGCGGAAATTGTACCCGGTTTTTAGGAATAAGCTTTCAAGATCAAAGCGAAAATTTGCATAAGCAAATAACTGATTATAATCATATTCTTTATATTCCTCTCCGTCGATGCGGGTCAGACCATTTCCACCAATAAAAAAAGTATGAAGATCGTCTTTACCAAAAGAAAGGTAATAATTAAGGCCAAATTGGTGCAAAGAAAGGTTACGTTCTTTCAGGTTACGATAAAAAATAAAATTACCATTATAGAGAATTTGTAAATTTGTATTATTAAATCTGTAACCTAAATCGATATCAAGATTGCTTATAAAATCTTCAGTCGGCTCCGGTGAACGAAAAACATTGTCATCCAGCGCGGAATTAACTTCCAGGCTGCTGCTGAACTGAGCCAGTAATGAATGATTTATTACAAAGACGGTCCAAATTAGATATTTGACAACTTTCATATAATATTCCTTAATTAGCATCAATTAATGTGTATCAAATTTGATGCCAATTTTCCACTTTCCTAAAAGCTTGCTAAATATGGAGTTTTAGATCGAAAACAGTTTAAGTTACGTAAAAAAACCGACCATATGGTCGAAAAAAGTTAAAAATGGTCGAATATTTTTTTGATTAATAGTCTCATATTAGTTCTCTATTACAATAATCGGTAAGTATGATACAGCCATGAGTAGCTGTGATGGTAGAGAAAGAAAAAATTACCCACCCCTTAATCCCCTCCCTGCAAGCTTGCAGGGAGGGGAAATCGCCCGTGTTTTCGCGGGCGATGGGGAGGGTAAAATCTCAGTGCTCTCAGTGGTTAATGTTTCAGGTTGGAAATATAAAAAGCCCCGAATTCTCGGGGCCTTTTTTCAGATTAGGAAGAATATAATTAATTCTTACCGCCACTTTTTTTCTTGACTTTTGTTCCTGAACCGTCACCGGTTTTATTACCATCGCCTGAACCGGTTCCCAGCCCGGAGCCATCACCGCTATTATGAAGACTTTTTCCATCCTGATTACGATGCTGGTATCGATTCATCTGTCCACTTCCGTCTTCCGGATTCTGCCCGTTAGTAATACCATCGTCATCTTTATCCATACCAGTATTGTCATTTACACCGTCACCGTCTTCGTCGATAAAACCGACCCGATGCTGCCCTTTTGTCTGTGTCTTTGTTGCCGCTTTGGTTTCGTTCTTAATCTGATTTTGTTCCTTTGTCTGGGTCATTGTGGCTGTTTTGGCTTCGTTCTTAATCTGTTTTTGCTCCTTTTCCTGTTTGTCTTCAGAATCCTGAGCAATGACACTTGTTGTGACAAAAAAGATCACCACAAGACTTAAGATTGAAAGTAAGTTCTTCATTTTACATCTCCTTTGGTTCGTAAAGGGTTTTAGTTTAAGATTCGGTATAAACTATCTCAAATCCTGTGCCAAAAGTGTAAATAAGATGTTAAGAAATTGTTTTTTATAAAGATAGGAGAATGTCAATTTGTGGGAGAGTAAGTGGTATTACGACAGTTCAGACGAAAGATATTACCATTGAGGCGAAAATCATGGAATTTTATTAAATTGAATTGGCAAACGAATTATAAATGTTGTTCCTTTGTTGGGTTCACTTTCGACCGTAATGATCCCACCATGTTCATAGATAATTCTTTGAACAATACTTAACCCGATACCCGTTCCTTGCGCTTTTGTTGTAAAATACAAGTTGAATATATTTGACCGGATATTAACCGGCATACCTGGACCATCATCCGTGAAATTTATTTCAATCTCATTAGAGTTTATTTGTTCAACAGATAGCTGTATGTTTCCATTTTTGTCAATGGCATCGATCGCATTTTGAATTATATTTAAAAAGACCTGGCGGATTTGACGATTGTCCCAATATACTTCCCCGTGCCAATTTGATTTCACATATAGATTAATATCTCTTTCTTTTAGCATATAGTGATATTGCTTTTTCACCCCTTCTAAAAAGGGTTGTATTTGGAAAGATTCAGGCTGAATAGGTTCTGGGCGGGCGAAGCGTAAAAAATCCTGAATGGTTTCATTGATCCGTTTTACCTCCCCCTGAACTAATCCGGCCAGTTCATGATATTCGTCCGTGTCTTTATCCGGTTCAAAATCTTTGTCCAGTTGCTGGACAATTGTCCCGATAGTGTTTAAGGGATTTCGTATTTCGTGAGCAACTCCAGAAGCTAATTCTCCCATGGCGGTCAACCGTTGTTCCCGTTGCATTTGCTCTTCAAGTCTTTTTTGTTCAGTAAGGTCTCTGATAACCAGAATAATTATTTCATTTTCTTCACTATCAGAAAACCGGCTTCTCGATACAAGCAAGAACTTTTTTTGATTATCTATCTTACAGCTAAACTGTTGAAGCGTGGATGGTGATTTCAGGATAATATTACATCCGGTTTTGGTCAAAAAATCCTGCAACGAATTACCGAGCACCTTATTTTTGGTGATGTTAAACAGATTTTCTGCTGCAGTATTAAAAATTTTAATTCCATCAATTTGGTCATAAACAATAATCACGTCACTAACATTACTTATAATATTTCCGGAATAGGTTTCTACAACTTCATATTGTTTTTGCAGAAGATTAAATCGTTGTCGGGTGAAAATAAACGTAAACATAAAAGAACCGATTACCACAAGAATGATCGTAATAAGAATCAATCGTCTGAATATTCTCTGATTAATTTCCTGAATAGGATCCATTGATAACCCCACCCGCAACAATCCAATGGTTTCACTTTTAATCGCAAACGGATGAACCGCCTCAAATACTTCCAGAGTATCGAATTCGACGGTTCTGGTTAAAAAGAGTGAATCCTCTAACGATCGTTTGAGAAAATGAGATTGGGGGATTGCTTCAAGCACCTTCACATTGCCGGAAGCTGCAAGTATGTTGAGTGTATCTTGCAGCGCCGAATAGATAATTCCCGGATTATCTGAGACAACAGTTCTGAGCAAGGCCCCAAATCCGATATGTCTTTTAAAATCCAGAATTTGTTTTGCGTCAATATTTAATACAATCGCCCCATTATCTTTTGTTGCCACCGCAACTGCGTAACGAAATCCCTTTTCAAAACGGGCCTGTTTTAAACCAATGATCAATGTATCAGTAGCACCGGTAAAAAGGGGTTGTAAAATTTTTTGTGGGGAGTTCTTTTCAGGAAGTCCAAAATGTTCTTGCTGGTGGCTTGAAAAAATTTTCTGCCCCTTTTTATTAAAAATATTTATTCTAAAGATGTTGTTATCTTTGCTTATTTGCTCCAGAATTTCATCAGAGATATTTCCCGTATTATATAATCTCCTTAATAATTTCCCATTATTCATCAGCCTCTTTTCAGCAAGATTTTCAAGATATTGATTGGTTAAAAGACTGTTTTTTGATGCGGTGAGAAGGGCTTCTAATAAGGCATGGGCCTGTGTTTCCATCAACTGATATAATTCCTCTTTACTCTGACTGAGTTCTACCAGAGCACTGACTATCATTAATGATGCCAAGGAAAGGAAGATTAAAACAATATTACGGGATTGTTGAATCAGAGACTTTTTTGTTTTTTTGGTTTTCATACTTAGAATAAACCGCAAAGACTCTTAGCGTCTTTGCGGTTTAATTTTTAAATATCGAATTTGATGCCCTGAGCTAATGGAAGATCGTGTCCAAAGTTGATCGTATTTGTTTGACGACGCATGTAAGCTTTCCAGGCATCGGATCCGGATTCTCTGCCCCCACCGGTATCTTTTTCGCCACCAAAAGCACCGCCAATTTCTGCGCCTGAGGTGCCTATATTGACATTGGCAATTCCACAATCAGAACCACGGCAGGAAAGAAACTCTTCCGCTTCATGCATATTTGTTGTAAATATTGCTGAAGAAAGACCTTGTACCACGCCGTTGTGCAGCTTAATCGCTTCCGATACATCCCCTTTGTACTTGATCAGATAAAGTATAGGAGCAAAAGTTTCTTCCTGAACGATTTCGTAATGATTTTCAGCCTCAGCGACAGCCGGTTTTACATAACATCCTGATTCATACCCCGGTCCTTCTAAAACTTCGCCACCATAAAGGATTTTTCCACCCTCTACTTTTAGCTTTCCAATGGCATCCTGCATGGTTTCAACGGCTGCTGTATCAATCAATGGTCCCATATGATTTTTTTCGTCCAGAGGATTACCAATGATTATACTGCCGTATGCTTTCAGGATTGATTCTTTTACTTTATCATAGATCGACTCATGGATGATCAATCGCCGGGTACTTGTACATCTCTGGCCGGCCGTTCCAACTGCACCAAAAACAATGGCGGGCATGGCCATTTTCAGGTTCGTGTCTGGTGTGAGAATGATAGCGTTGTTTCCACCCAATTCCAGGATATATTTACCCAAACGTTTGGCGATCACCTGAGCCGCATGGCGTCCGACTTCTGTCGATCCGGTTAAGGAGAGAAGAGGAATCCGGCGATCGTTTAGCATTTTTTCTCCGATAGTACGGCCTGACCCGACAATAAGAGAAAAAACACCTTCCGGTATCTCGTTCTCCTTTATCACTTCAGCAAGAACATTTTGAACAGCGATTGCAGTCAGAGGTACCTTTGAGGCAGGTTTCCATAAATTAACATCGCCACAAACAGCGGCTATCATCGCATTCCAGGACCATACGGCAACCGGAAAATTAAAAGCAGAAATAGTGACGACAATACCCAGTGGATGATATTGATCATACATGCGGTGATTGGGACGTTCTGATTGCATGGTAAATCCGTATAACTGCCGAGACTGGCCGACGGCAAAATCACAGATATCGATCATTTCCTGCACTTCGCCCCAACCTTCCTGCAGCGATTTTCCCATCTCATAAGAAACCAGGGTACCAAGAGGTTCTTTATATTTACGAAGACTGAGTCCGATTTGGCGAACAATTTCACCTCGTTTTGGAGCCGGAACCTGCCGCCAGTATTCGAAAGCCCTTTCACCCTGTTTTATAACATTTTCGTAGTCGGTCTCTGATGACTGATAGACACTGGCAATGTATTCTCCGGTTACCGGTGAATAGACTTTTAATTCACCCTGATCTGTGGTTTCATTCCATTTCAGACCAGTTGACGAACCCAAATTTTTTTCCTTAATTCCCAAATCCTTTAGAAACTGCATAAAAACTCCTTTCAAACTATGTGTTATAGCATTCAAATCACTGAATTGATACTGGATACTAGATGCTCGATACTTTATGATGTTTGCTAAAGCTCAGTTCCCCCTTAGAAAAGGGGGTTAGGGGGTTGTTCCGTTTGGATCTTGGATTTTGGATAAAATACATCAATAACAATTATCGAGAATCGAGCATCAAATTCCTAATTTTTCTCAGTGTTCTCAGTGGTTAATCATTTAATCTGTTTTAATTCACTAACCTAATAAAAGGATCAAAATATACAATTAAAAAATGATTTATAGAATAGTTTTCATTAGATATTTGTTGAAATTTTTGATCGGGCAAGTCGTTTTATCTTTTATAAAGAGCAATTTTTTGTAATTTTTAAATACTCTGTGTACTCTGTGCTTCTGTGTCAAAAAAAATCAACCAGTAGGATAATTAGATGAATAAAAAGGAAATCGCGCATATTTTAGAGGAAATCGGTACTATTCTCGATCTGAAAGGGGAGAATCCCTTTAAAGTCAGAATAAAGTACTTAAGAGTATAGAACTGCAGAAGAAATCATAAAGACATTTACCGTTTCCGAGGTGGAAGCGATATTTAAAGAATGAGTCCACGAATAAGGAAATTTCACATATTAGCTAATAGCCTCAAAAATTATAATCTATTATATAACATATAGTTAAGTCGCTGGACTAAGGTCTAATTTAAGAACACACACGCGGATTAGTTATCCGTTGCAACTATTAAAATCGCATACTATGAACAGAAAAAACTATAAATATTTGGAAAATTAGAATTCCTAGGGAGGCCTTGATTTTTTGCCTAATTTTTTATCAAGAAAAAAGTAGGTTGCCGGAGGCATGACTGAAGCCAGGGGCGTTGCCCCTGGCTATTATATATTGCCCCTGTGGGGCTTTTTAGAGCCAGGCATAAGTCTCGTCACTGGGAGGAATTCTCCAAATTCTGTATTCAGTATCGAGCATCCCACATCAGGCACTCTTAGCCGAAAAGAGAATATTTTATTTTTTAAACGGCCATTCTGAAATTTGTTGATTAGAGCAGCGGACGAAATACCGCAGAAAAATGTTTTTTTCCGGTATTTTGGAGGCTGCTCAGGCAAATTTCAGTGAGGCCTTGATTTTTTGCCTACTTTTTTATCAAGGAAAAAGTAGGTTGCCGGAGGCATGACTGAAGCCAGGGGTGTTGTCCCTGGCTATCTGAGCAATATCATCTTCTTCACATCCTGAAATTCACCTGCTTCAATTCTGTAGTAATAGACACCACTGGACAATTGACCTGCATCCCATTCTACCTGATGATTGCCGGCTTGTTGACGTTCATTAACCAACGTGGCCACCTTTTGCCCCAACATGTTATAGATAGTGAGTTCAACATAACTCGTAGTTGGTAATTCGTAATTTATAATTGTTCTTGGGTTGAAGGGATTGGGGTAGTTCTGGTGTAGCACGAAAACACCTGGCATGAAATTATTCTGAGGCACACTTGACACCATTGGATCATAGGAATATACAGCGGTTGTTGGAGTAAGATTAAAAATATCGTTCGTGCTACCACTTATGACATATATTTTATTCTCAAATACAGTAGAGGTATGTACGGTTATCCCATGAGGGGTTTGATCTATCTCTTCCCAACTATCTAAGAAAGGATCATACTCCTCAAGAACTCTAATCATAACAGACTGAGGATCTCCTCCGATTACATATATTTTGCCGGAAAGCACATCGGCTGTATGACCCGGTCGACCATATATCAAGTCTGCCCCGGTTGACCATGAATCAGTTGCTATATCATATATCTGAACTGTCTTTTGTCCCACCCATGGGGAACCGATCAAACCTCCAATTACGTAAAACGTGTCATTGATAACAGTACCTGCAGGATCATATACTGCTTTCGGCATGGTGGCTTTTGTAACATCCCAGGTATCAGTTGACGGATCATAAATTTCCAATTTGTCAGAAGGTGAATAATTAGAATATCTCGTTCCGCCAGCTACATAAATCTTATTAGAAATCACGCCCCAGGCAGCCCCTTTTCGCGCCGTCGGCATTGGCGTTTTGTCGGTATCCCAGGAGTCGGTTGATGGATCATACTCTTCTACTGTTCCAAATGGACTCCCCGGATGATTAAGTGCACCTCCAATCACATAGATTTTACCATTGACAGCAGCAGCACAGAATTCTACTCTTTTTGTCGGCATGTCGGCTTTGGTGGTATCCCAGCTATCCAGGGCTGGATCATAAACTTCCATTGTACCAACAGCCGATGCGGTATAATGTGTGCCTGTGGTACCTCCAATGACATAAATTTTACCATTTAATAGACAGCTGGATGCCCAAGATCTTGCTGTCGGAATATTCTTCTTTACAACCCAGCCACTACTCTGTGCCAGACCCAGGGAGCCACCGAAAAACAGTCCCAGAAGTACTAACGCTTCAATTAAAAATACATTCTTTTGCTTTTTTTCAAACAACATGGCTTTCCTCCATTTTTATTTTCCAATTTATTTTATTTCGCCCCTAAAGGGGCTTTTATTTTGGTGGCAATCTCTTTCCATGGGCGTTGCCCCTGGCTATTTTATGCTGCCACGTTCGGGGCATCTCTCGCTATGGCGCAGCATTTTTTAACCGCAATGACACAAAGTGTGTATATTATTTTTTTTTGCAAAGTTGCCCCCCGACAAAAATGTCTCCATCCAGTCGACATGTCGGGATGAATTCGTCCATGATTTCAAAGGTGTAAAGAAATAAATAATATATTTTATCCGCGAAAATCCGCGTCATCTGCGTCATCCGCGTTCCATTCTCTATCGCAATAGAATCATCTTCCTCACATCAGTCCATTCACCCGCTTCAATCCGATACAGGTAAATACCTGAAGATAAATTTCCCCCATAAAACTCAACTTCGTGATAGCCTGCTTGCTTTTTTTCTGAGACCAGCGTTGCCACCTTTTGCCCCAACATGTTATAAATACTCAACTCAACGTAACTCTTAATTGGTAATTCGTAATTTATAATTGTCGTTGGGTTGAAGGGATTGGGATAGTTTTGACTTAATTGATATGCTGATGGTATTTGTGGTATGTCTTTGTCACCTATTCCGACAGCATTCCAATCCAAAACATTTGCCCAGATGTCTTCACCACCATCGCCACGATTATCGCTCCAAGTTGTGTAAATTCGCCCATTCCATAGATTTACATCAGGGCTAGAGCCGGTATTTGATACTTGGAAATTTTCTCCCATTGCACTTCCATCACTTGAATAACGCTGGGCGTAAATCCCCCCATCGCCGTCTCGATTATCTGTCCAAGAAATCACAAAATTTCCGTTGTCATCTGTTGAAATGGACGGAGGCCAATTACCCGCATTTATTTCTTCATCATTGACTTTGAAGTTACTCCCTAAAGCTGTCCCATCACTTGAATAGCACTAGGCGTATATGTCAAAATTATCATTGCGCTCATCCGTCCATGTAATCACAAAATTCCCGCTGCTATCTATTGAAATGGAAGGTCGGTCTTGAAATGCACTTCCTTCATCATCGTTGACTTTGAATTCACTCCCCAAAGCTGTCCCATCACTTGAATAGCGCTGGGCGTAAATATCTAAATCAAACGGCCACGTAATCACAAAGTTACCCCTACTATCTGTTGAAATGGAAGGCATAGCAAAAGGTGGGCGACCCATCCATCCACTTCCTGTACTATCGTTGACTTTGAAGTTACTACCCAGAGCTGTCCCGTCGCTTGAATAGAGCTGGGCATAAATGTCAAATCCGTCATTGCGATTATCCGCCCATGTAATTACAAAATTGCCATTGCTGTCGACGGAAATAAAAGAATAAAGTTGATCTGAACCATAAACATTTTCATTGACTTGAAAATCCGGAATGACTTGGGAATATGTATTAGAAAACATGATAAAAAAAGAGAGAAAACATGAATAGATAAATTGTGTTTTCATTATACACCTCCACAATTTGTTGAGTGACTATGATATTTTTCTCATAAATATCAATTTTTATATCTTTTTTTAAATCCGGTGATGACTGATTATTTTTAATACTTTCGCTGCAACCTTATCATCAAACAAACAGGATAATGCCTGCCGAAGATTCTCAAATGCATTTTGCCTGCGCAATTGCTCCAGCCAATTATTTATAACAGATCTTCGCTGATATGAATCCAGTTTCAGTATTGTAAGTACTTTTTCGTTTACAACCGGATCATCCCGCATTACCTGAAGTAATTTATAAAATGGCTCGAAATCCTTATCGAGATCTGTCATCTGAGATGGTTTCAATGGTTGTCCTCTTCACCAGATATAGTGGAATTGTTCCCAAACTGTATTTCGGGACTAATCACAGTAAAATCTATTAAACTGAAAATGGAGTACCAATCTCTGTTGTAACAAAATCTGTCGTTTGTGTAACATTTGAGTAAAAAACGGCAAAAAACTTTGGATGGAAGACTTAGGGAGTGATTTAATCTGTAAAAGTATTATCTAACCTGATTTATTCATAGCGCAGCGATGCTGCAAACAAAGAAAAGAAGTCCACGAATTAAAAAAGATATTATAAGAATTATTTCTCTGCGCCTCTACGGCTCTGCGCCGCGCCTGCCGTGGGCAGGAGAAAAATCTTCGCGATCTTTGCGAGAAGTGAATTATCCAGGCTAATTATCCGGTAAAAAGAGGGAATTTATATAAACAAGAATATATTTTATTATCGCTGACTTTCATTCTTAGAATAGATACTTGGTGGTTGGCCGAATTGCTTACGAAAAGCGTTGGCAAAATGTGAGGGGCTATTGAAACCCAGACTATAGGCGATTTCAGAGACCGACCCGGTAGTTTTTTTCAAGAGCTGGGCGGCACGTTTTAATCTTAAGGTGCGAATAAATTCGTGGGTGGATTGATTGGTCAAAGCCTGCAATTTGCGGTTTAGGTGCATGCGGCTCATCCCAACCTCACTGGCGAATTCCTCGGTGCTGAAATCCGGTTCCGAGATGTGATCTTCAAATACCCTGAGGAGATGCTTTAAAAACTTTTCATCCATCGAACTCGCTGCAACCTCCTCTGGTTTTATTTCTATCATCCTTCTGAATTTCTCGTGCAGCATTTTGCGTTGATTGATTAAATTATTGGCCCGGGCCTGAAGTTCCCGGGCTTCAAAGGGCTTACTGATATAATCATCGGCCCCGAACTCCAGCCCTTCAATTTTACTATCCATATCCGCCTTTGCCGTAAGGAGGATCAGCGGAATGTGACTGGTACGTTGATCGGACTTTAATTTTTTGCATAACTCAAACCCATCCATTACCGGCATCATCACATCACTGATAATCAGTTCAGGAACCTTATCCAGCGCCTTTTCCCATCCGTCTTGACCATTAATGGCAGTGATAATCCGGTAATCACTTTCCATAAACCCGCGAATGTAACTGGTCACATCGGGATTATCTTCGACAACGAGCACAATTGGAGACCGGAGGCCGGAGGCGGGAGACAAGATACTGGATGCTGGTTTCTGGTTGCTGGTCAAATCATGGATGATTTGATCCCGATGAGCCGACGGGATGGAGGCGTTCTTATCGGGAATACTCGATGTTGGTTGTGGTAAATGGTCTTCTGTGCTTACAATTGAAGGTTCTTCAACAATTTCTTCTTCGGATAGGTGTTCTTTACCGATCGGTAACAAAACTGTGAATACAGTTTTCATATCTGATTCTGTCTCATCATGGGCTTGGTGCGCCAGGCCCCTGCGACATTCGACTTTAATTGTGCCGTGGTGTAATTCCACCAATTCTTTGGTTAGGGCCAGACCGATGCCGGTGCCTTCGCTGTCTTTTTTATAAGTGGTATCTGCCTGGTAAAACCGGTCAAATATTTTATCGAGTTCGTCCGGGGGAATGCCGGGGCCGGTGTTGGTGATGGTGATTTCAACTAAATCGCAATTGGGAA
>JAGLYF010000014.1 GCA_023132435.1 Calditrichia bacterium
GAATAATTTCATTACCGGCACGACCCATTTTACCATGATGTGCAACATGATAAAGTTCAATACGGCCATCAACGCCAGCTGTGAAAAAAGTTTCGACAAATTTGTCAAAATTTGTATAATCAAAGCTTAGGCCGCCATCTTTTTCCTGATAAACATTAACCAAATGCCACGGCGTGTATACGACATTCTGACGATGCCGGGCTAAATTTTTTGCATAACGTGACAAAATTTGCCAGAATACTTCGGAAAATAATTCAACCTTATGAGCCCTTGCGATATGATCAATTTCAAACCAATTTGTAAGATATAGATGTCGTTCTTTTGGAAGCTCAAATGAATAGACCGTTAGTTTAATTGGGATATTCTTTTCACCGGCGGACATTTTTACGGAAATTTTACCTTTGTAAATACCCGGTGGGGTTTTACTGGGTACAAACACCGTAATCCAGACAGGCTGAGGCTGATTAGGTTCGATTGTTATTCGCCGGTCTTCCAAAAGGGGATCGGGAACCTCAAAAGGTGCTTTCCGAATGAATTCCCCTTCAGGAATATCTTGGTGTGCACCGCATTCAGCCTCGCTAGTATTCCTGATGACCGGAACATAACCCAGATAATTCCACTGAATATTCTCCTTTGAAATGACATGCCCGGTTTGTTCATTTTTAAGTTCAGTAAGATAAATAGAGACATTTTCAAGTTTTTGATCTGACTTTATTACAAATTGTGCCGGTTCATATTCATTTGCAGCGGATTCAATCTTCACCAACTGGCTGCCTTCTTCAGGTATGGAATCTTTAAATATTTTTTCCAATGGATTTACAATATAGACCTGAATCTTTTGAGCATATACCTGATTGGATAGAATAAAAACAATCGCTAAACAAATTATCTGTTTTATCGCTAAGGATATCTTTTTCATCATGTCATTCCTTTGAAGTTTATAATTGGGCTTCCGGATTGGGCCTTGGCATACGTGCATTAACCGTCCTGTACATATCTTTTGTTAACCAAATACTTTTTGCCCCAGGTTTATAAGAAAAAATACTGGTGCTGACAATAATATCTTTTTTTCATATACCTCAGATCTCCTCATTTCATTCTGCTAGTACTTGCATCGCTTTTACAAGTGTTATAAAATTTCTGCTGGCGCGGCGCTGAAAATCGGTTTGTTGGAGTACCTGATTTTCAATGGACTGAATTTTCTCAAATTCATTCCGGAATTTCACCCTGCCCCAGGCAGCCATATTGAATTCTTCGGTATCCGCCAAATAAAAATCACCGCCTTGCACGGCGCTCCAATCCTCAATTAATTGATCAGCCTTATGCGATTCTCCGAATCTGTTGAGTATAAGCGCACCCACATAATGATTCCAGCCCTGGTCTATCCAGTAAGTCACGGTATAGTCATAAATCGATTTGAACAGTGAATCTGCTTCTGTCTCATTCCCTAACTTCTGGAAACATAGGGCCGCGGCATAATCTTGTAAACGAATGTCGGGATTGTAGGGTGCGCCTACCCCCAGGTGTTCAGGCCACATTTTAGAGTCTTCCAGTAACTTGATGGCCTGACTGTAATGGCCCTTCTGATAATTTTCCAGGGCATAAAACACATATGCCTGTTCGTAAATATCATGCCCTTCCCGCGCCCCTTCGTACGGTAAAATATGAATGTTCTCCAAAACGGCGATACATTCCTCAAATCGTTCATTTTGTAAAAGCGATTTGGTATAGCCCATGTCGAGGATAAAGTTACCGGGGAATCGCTCGTAAGATTGTTTGAAAATATCCAGTGCATTTTCATATTCTGATCGAAGGAGGTATTCATTACCGAGCATCAGCCAGGCACGCCACTCTTTTTTATCCAATTGAAGCGCTTTTATATAATCGTTTATTGCTTTATCAGCGGCACCCGCCTTTCCCCATAAATTCCCGCGCGATAAGTAGAACGGCGCGAAATCGGGAACATCGGCGCACTGCTCAAATAAATGAACCGCCTCCGCTATCCTGTCCAGATCCCAGTAGATTAAACCGAGGTAATAACTTGTTTTCCAGTGCTTCTTTTGTTCAGCGGCCCACCGGAGCGCCGGAATGGTTTCCAAACGGAATGGAAACACCAGCCGGGGCGATTGATGTAGCGCTTTCTCCAAATACTCTTTGCTTTCTTTCTCCGAATCATCCCTGGTTAAGTAGGCCAGCCAGTAATACACGGTGGGATAAGCGGGCGCCTTTTTTAACAACCGAACAGCTTCCTTTTTAAGGTCCAGGCAAACATACATCATCGCAATTTCCAGATAGGTCTCGTGGGGAAATTCGTTCCGTATCATCGAAGTAAAAGCATTAAAATGCGCCTGGTCGGGCATTAAAAGATATTGCTCAAACCGTGCCCAGTGATTCAGCGGATCGATATCTAATATTTGGTTAAGAATCTTCAAAGCCTCCTGGGTGCGATTTTGTTTTCGATGGGCAATCGCAAGCGCTTTATAAGCGTTTAGATTATGCCGGTCGTAATCTAGCGCCTGCTCTGCGTATCTCTCGGCTCTCTTGAAATTTCCTTTTTGAATGTAAAGCTCAGCCATCTGAGTATAAGAAGCGGAGCGGTACTGCATCGAGCGAGCTGCCCAACCAAAAGATTCTATGGCATCGACCAAGTTCCCAAGTTCCCGGTGAATTACTCCATAGATAAAATTAGCATCTGCGTCGTATGCATTGTATTGTAAAACTTTGACAACATAATCCAGCGCTTTTTGATATTCTGCTATCCGGCAGTAAATTTCAGCGACCCGGCTTAAAGCGCGGCTATGATTCGGTTCCAGTTTCAGGCATTCCAGGTAGATATCCAATGCTTTCTGGTATTCGCGAATCTTCACAAACTCCTCGGCACGCTGAAACAGACTCTCCGCAGAAGAAGGATCCAGGGATTTATCAGACTCAACCGGTCGTGTCAAATTGTTATTTTCCGGATCGGAGGTGTAATGTAATATGTCCTTACCGACTGTAATTTCCAGGGGCGCATCCGCAGACGGCAGTAGAAGCGCATGTTCGAACACTCCCATGGGTTCGAGGGCGAGGGAAGTTGAATATATCCGTTCCTCGCCGACAGTGACAGAAAGTTCCTCGTCAAACGCTTGCAGGGCATTGATTCCAATCCGCAAAGTATCACCATCGCGGGTTACATTCAGCACACCAAAGGGTGATGCATCAACCAATCCCCCGATATCTTTTACCGGGAACCAGAGGCCCTGCCAGCGATCTGTCGTATAGGGAGCAAAGAACATCTGCGTAAAAGGTGTTTCAAAACCACTGTTGGTACTGGCCTGATTGAACAATCGTCCCATCTGAACTTCGACGTACTGACCGTCGCTATCGGTCAACAAATCTTCCCAGATGGCTCCATCCCGGGCAAGGCTCCACACCCAGCACTTTTGTCCCGGAAGATCATCATAGTAAGCCCAGTGTCCAAATCCAAAATCCGGATTCTCCCAGTATCCGCCGGAGAATTCTGTATATTTTCCCAAAACATGGTAAGATTTACTAGAACCAAAGTTGTTGTTTCTATAATAGGAAACATCTCTTCCCTGCTCATCAACAGGCCAGGGATGTGCTCGCCCGCCGTGTCCAATTGTATATTGACCGGGAAAATTGAGATTAAAATCATCACTGGCTCGAAAGGCCCCATTCATCCAATGATAATAAGAAGTATTAAATGGTGTGGGATTATACCAGAGATCTTTGGTTTCAAAATAAGCTTTATCCGGAGATAATGATATGTCCACCCGCCACTGCGTCCTTGAGGAAAGATCCATTGATCCAATAATACAACTTTTACTCCCATCATCATCGGTTTGAATTACATAATCCACAGGGGAACTTGTCCAGGGAGAATGTCCGATAAGGCCGAAGTTGAATTCAATACCACCGGAAGTCCATGGCCCGCGCATAGCAATATCCCGGAATTTTAATACCTGGTTCAGATAGATAAACTCTTTCTTGGTTGATTTTTCTATTGCACCCCAGATCTTCCCCCCCACCTCTGGCAGAACAAAAAGTTTTATGTACGGATTTTCAAATGTTATAACTTTCCATTCTTTCTCAATTGCTTCCCGGCTATACCCGTCGAATCTATTGTAAGGGTATATTTTGCTTTGTATTCCCCGTATTGGTAGAGGATCAGGATCCGAGTAAGGATATGTTTTTAAGATCTGCATTTCCTCTTGAACATCTACTTGTTGGGATAAAACATCATTCACCGTACCTATCAGGCATAGGATCAAACTTATACAAATTGTTATTCCTGTTTTTCTTAGATACATCTCTGATTTATCCCTCCCACAGTTTCTAGTTTTGACCTTCTCTATTCTCCAGACGATCCTTATTCATTTATGAGATTTCCTAACAAAATCAACGATTTCATCACGGTTAGATCAATTACTTTCTTTTTGAACATTTTTCATAGTTACCAACCAAGGATCGTTTGTTCGTTTTAGCCATGGAATTAGTTCTTCAGAAATCAGTTCCTGAACAATATCAGGATTTTTTTCAGCGATGTTCTCCAGTTGATACGGATCATTTTCCCGATCAAAGAGGAATATTTCCTTTGTTCGATCCGGTACGATATTGAGCATCATGGTATAACGATAGGTTCTGATACCCCGTTTTCCCCAAGCTGGTTGGCCTAATGGGATTTTCATGTATAACTGTGATGTGGGACGATCACCGATATTTTTGCGAAGAAGAGAGGCAAAGCTGTTTCCCTCCACTTCCCTGGGAATTGCATTTGCAAAGCCCATCAGATCCAGCAAAGTAGGATAAATATCAGGAACAGATATCAAAAGATTTTCACGACGGGATTTTATTTTTTCCGGCCAGCGTATTATCAGTGGGATTCTCATTGACTCTTCGTAAAAATTATTTTTGCTTATTTGATTATGGATCCCCAGACAGTTACCGTGATCAGAGGTATAAATCACAATAGTATTATCACTCAATCCTGCTTTGTTTATTACATCGAGAATTCTACCGAACTGTTCATCTACGCCGGTGATCATTGCATAATAGTTCAGAATATGTTTCCGATAATACTGACCCCATTTGGAATCAGAGGATGGAATACCCGGATGGCTGCACGCTTTTTCTAAATCAAAATTCTTGTATTTGTCCACATATCTTTGCGGAAGCTGGTCATACGGCATATGGGGCGGATTCATGGAAATTACAAGGGCAAACGGATTATTTGTATTGCGATAATCCCCATTCTGGTTTTCAATATATTTTATTGCCAGATCAGCTTCATGTTCGGGTCCCCATTGTTTTACCCAATGGGCACTGTCTCGAACTGCGTCTGTTTTCCAGTACATGGGATTCAAATGCCAATCAAAGGTGCCATAAGCATACCAGAAATCAAATCCATGCCGCCGGTCGGGGGAGCACCATTCATTCCAGGCGAAGTCTTCATGGTTATTACCACATTTAACATACGGTTTCCTTGGCGCGTCCAGGTGCCATTTTCCGATATACCCCAGACTATATCCTTTTTCCTTTAAAATATCTGACCAACAGTGAGACTGTTTGTTCAATTCAATATCAAATTCTCCACTTTTACTGGTGCAATTGTTTAGAACACCATTAGAATGTGGATACATGCCGGTCATCAACATGCCCCGGGAAGGACTACAGACTGGATAATTGCTAACCGCTTGAGTAAATACCACCGCTTCCTGCGCAAAACGGTCAAGTGAAGGCGTCAATACCGGCTCAACACCCATAAATCCCATAGCCTGACCGCGCATTTGATCAACCATAACAAAAACCAGATTTGGTGGTGAATTTTTTCCACATGATATTTGTAAAAACAATAAAAGACTGCTCAATCTGAGGACGATACTCGCCGATATTAAATTTTTTACAAAAAGGCGATGTGATATTTTTTCCGTCATGATTATTTTCCTCCATCAGTCTTTAAATTTTAACAACCTGTTTTCTTCTCTACCGAAACCAATAACTTTTAATCTATCTGCATAAACCTGGATTTTATAATAAGAAGTGTGCTCTGTTTCCACCATACCCTTAAAGGTAAGATAATTAATGTAACTTTAGTCGTCGTAAAGAAGAGTTTTTCTTCTTTCTTTTTTTGGTTCTTTTTTTCTTTCTTCTTTTTGTGAATAAGTGTTAATAATTGTGGATAAGTTCATAGGTTTTATTTCGCATTTTTTTGATTGATTAACGACATTAAGAATTTTTATAATTTTTGTCGACATATGTTTTTGCAGTTTAAATGGATCAAGATTTTCGAATTGCTTTCTAAGTTTTGATTTTATTTTTTCGCTCACCTGTTCAGATTCTAATATTCTTTGAAATGGTGTTTTAGGCGTATCATGTTTTTTAATGATTTTTGAACCGACCCTTTGTTTATCTACGAGTTTGACATAAGGGATAAAGAAGTTAAAATACAGGTTCCATTCTTTAGTATAGAGATCATTAAGCATGTCGACTAATTCGATATTTTCGAATCTTTGATAGCCGAGATATTGCCGGATATGTGTCCAGTTTTTCCCTTCGATATGGGCATTGTCATTTTTATGATAAGCGCGGGCTCTGGTGAATTTATTAGGTTGTTTTCTCTCGGATAGATATCTTAGGAGATGCCAGTTTAGAAACTCAGAACCGTTGTCGCAATCAAAGCCTAAAATGTCAAATGGGAGTGATTCTTCAATGTTTTGAATGGCTATAAGAACACCATGTTCGCCCTTTCTCCATGCGGCTCTTTGCTCGTTCCATCCAGTGGCAATATCGACAAAATTGAGTGTATATACAAACATACCAGCAACGGTATCTCCACAATGAGCGACAGTATCTGCATCAAGGAAACCGGGTTTTGTTTCATCCCATTGTTTTGTTTTAACAGGGATATGTTTTTTAAGAATGGTTCCTGGTTTAGTAGTCGACAAACCACGTTTCGTGTACCTGGTCCGCCAGGGCTGCATGATTCTATCGATAGTTGCCGGAGATATTTCAAGTAAAGCCTTTTCTGTTTGATCAGAGATGTACTTGGGATAAAAAGGTATCCATATTTGAAGAATTGTCTTTAGTCTTTTAGAGCAGGGCAAGTTGGTATTTATCCAAATGGTTCTTAAGACTTTTTCGATATCAGGATGATCATATTTGCTTTTTGGGCCACGTTTAAGATATTCATACTTGTTTTTGGGTGGATTTTTCGCATTGAGTTTTCGGATGGCATATTTTCGATTATAGCCACAAATTAAACAGAATTCATCTAATATTTTTTCTTTTTCCAATTTAGATGCTTTCAGATATCGTGGTTTTATCTTTGATAAATAATCATTTTTTGATTCGTTGCTCATGATATATAACCTCATTTTTTGGGTTGCATAAATTATGAGTCAACGATATGTTTTGGAAATTGCCAGGGTTACATTTAATGTGAGGCAATTCTTCCAAGTGTAATGATAACATAAATCAGGATTGTATGATAGATTTTCTGTATTTTCACAAAACCCTCTATATCGTTAAAATCAAATACTCCACGTTTTTAGTTGTTGAAAATTACTTGAATAGTCTGATCATCATTTTCAGGAATTGAATGGATATTTTTAAACATCTGAAATTTGTGTAGATCAGGCTCCTCAACTATTACAGTATAATAACCTTTTCTAAAAACATTTGGTCTGAAGGAGGCACCCGTAATTCGCAGTGTATAAATAGTTTGTCCATCTATTTCATCTACAATATGCACAACCGGATTTTCCAGGCCTTGTATTTTTAGTGTTGGTAAATAAGCCACTGCTTTTCTACCATAATTATCCATCTGTTTAATTCTAATTGGCCATCCAAAATAGTTTTTTGCACCCCGCTCAGAAGGATCAACCCAACGTGGCCAGCATTCAAAGGTGATATCTCTGGATATCCTGTTTAATCTCACAATTCCGTAACCAGTTGCCCGGTCGTATAACCGTGATGGCTTTTTCCCTGTAAAATAGGGATTTGATACAGCAAACACGGTCATTTTATTTCCGAATCCGTCTTCAAAGTCACCAGTATAATGCTGCCTGTCTTTTTGTCGATTTTCACCCTCTTTTGCCGGAAACCAACGCCGCGGCCAAATATTGGAGATTGCCGGAACACAAAAAGCAAATCCGGCATCCCGCCATTTTTCTATACCGTATTGAATAGTACTGCCCAGGTGCTGATCCCCGGCCAAATGAAAAGCAAATCCCTTTCTAATAGCGCATAATGCTTTATTACGTCCTGTCTGCGGCCAACCGTTGGAATCCATATCCGAAACCGGCACATCATCCGGAGGGTACTCGCCGATTTCAAATATCTTTAAACTCGGTACAATATTATCATGGTGGGAATTTTCCTTTGGCAAGGTTGCCATGTTTGCAAAGATTGTTTGTGATAGCACAATTTTCATCCAGGTCTTATTTGACCAATCCATTGTCCAATTCTCTAAAAAACTCAATTGTCGGTCACCGAGCAATATGGCACCCGGTACATCGCCCTCTTTTGCAGCATTAAATTCTAAGTTCTGTGCCCAGCCATTATGTACTTTGGCTCTTGGTAGTAATTGCTTTGGTGCCGATTTAAATTTTCGGTCTTCAATAATAGCAAAACTCACGCCGGCATAGTTGAAATCACAATAATAAACACCAATTCCCTGTTCCACAGGTGCAGGATCATATGGATCGGGTAGATGACTGGTCTGGGTACGTTGGACCATGTTAACCCATTCCGGTTCCATTTTATACCCACCGGCGTCCTGGGCTTCAGCACCTGATGTTCCCGGTGGTATGGGAATTCCACCAGCACCCCAGATATTTCCGTGATAAACATCGTGATCATCGGGAATGGCGATTGTTGGGCGATCACGCATTAAATCACCATAAGCCCAGCCGTACAGATACCATTTGCGCAGGTAGTCCAACGCCGCTTTTTCCAACGGTTTGGTCTGAATACCATATCCGCCTACACCTTCATAAATCTGATCACCGGAAAAAAATAACACATCAGGGTTGTGGTATTTTATCGCCTGAACCAACTCATTGTTAGGAAAGCCAAGATCGTTATTTCCTGTAAATCCAGCTATGACAATCTCGTCTTTATCCCAGGGTTCTTTGCGGATGATCCCTTCACGGAAGAATATTTTTTCTTGTCCCTTACCTACATTCATATTACAAACAAGACGATAGGATATATCCTCCTCAAAATCCCAATTTGTCACCCGAAAAGTAGCTGTACGCGCCAGCTGATCAATAACCGCTTCACCGACAGTTTTCCATTTATTTTCTTTCTTAACCTGAAGTTGTATACTTTGGTTGTCTTTTTCTCCAACCGGTGCCATCTGTACGGTAAGTTTAAGAATGTCTTTGCTCAGAGTGTACTGACTGAATAGAATGGGACCGAAGGTTCGTTCCGGAAACTGTTGAACTTTACTACCTGATACTTTCCAATCGGCAAACCAAAACCGTACATTTCCACCGCGCTTAGTATCTGATTTCAATCCCCAGTTCCCAGATTCTACGGTTGAACGCCTTAGGGGAACCGCAGGTATTTCCCCCCAACTGCACACCAGCGCAATACCTCCTGTAAGCCAATCTGCCTCAATTTTCTTTTTTTCAACTTTGGTTAATTCCTTATCCTGCTCATCAAACGCGTAAAGTGTTACTTTATAACTATCACCTTCCGGATTAGCAACTAAATTTAGCCGTATATTGTCCAAGGATTGATCGATTCTTCCAACCGTGGAATCTAAATTTCCGATGAACAACTGCCCGCCGGTAGTTAATCCAACCGGGAAGCCATCACCATGTACAGCGTTGTCCCGGTAATCATCGAACTCGCCACGCACACCAATTTTAAATCCAATCCAGCCTTCTGTTAAAGGTTCACCATCATCCAGGCGTCCGAGTCGTACACTCATTTCCAGATTACCGGTTTCGTCTTTCAACAGGCGCGTCAATAAAAATAAATTGCGGTCGTCACCGCTTACCACACATTCAATACGGCCATTCTTAAGCTGCCAATCCTGCAATGGATTTGCCCAGAATTCAGGCCCAATCCATATACGATCGTGCATATCCGACCAATTACTCGTGAATTGATTTGCTGAAAAATCAGTAGTACATCCGAGAAATCTAATTAAAATAATTATATATATAATAAACCTAAAAAACTGATTTTTTACCATATTACATCTCACCCATTTATCACCTCATTTGTTTTATTGTTTTTCGTGTATCCCAATTGCAGGGGGATTGTGTTTTCATCCAATTTATGGCAAGAATACTCCATCCTGAAACGGAGTTTTCCTGAGTTCCAAGTCCAAATCCATGTCCACCTTTCTCATAAATATGAATTTCAGATGGTACTTTGTTTTTTCTTAAAGCTTCATAAAAAAGAATACTGTTTTCAGCTGGGACCGCTTTATCGTCATCAGCATGAATAAGGAAAGTTGGTGGTGTATCTGTCGTTACATGCATTTCATTTGAATAATAAACAATCAGTTTGGAGTCAGGATCTTCTCCTAATAGATTTGTTCTTGAACCCAAATGCGTATATTCTTTTTTCATAGTTATAACAGGATAAACAAGTATCATAAAATCAGGTCTACAGGATATTCTTTCGATTGGATCATCGCCATTTAATAATCCGTTTTCAAAATGAGTACCGGCCGTTGATGCCAGATGTCCACCGGCAGAAAAACCGAGAATACCAATTTTGTCAGGATCAATGCCCCAATCTTTTGCCCGATAGCGGACAACCCGGATCGCTCTTTGCGCGTCCAAAAGGGGAATATCAGCATGCTCATTGGGAAGACGATATTTTAATACGATGCCGGCAATCCCATGAAGAGCAAATTTTTTTGCCACTTCTGTACCCTCACTAAAGATACTCTCGTAAACATATCCACCCCCGGGACAGATTACGACAGCTGAGCCCGTCGCCACATTTTTCTCCGGCAAAACAATTGTTAAAGTTGGCTTAGTTATATTTGCTATCAGGGTACCTTCTATGACAGTCTCCTTTTCTTCTATTTCATTAGAACCACGGATTCTTTCTGGCCAGAGAGGGATCTCTTTGTACTGGGAAAATAAACTCATTCCTTTAAGTGAAAAGAAAAGTATCGGAAAAATTATGAGGGACAATTTTATATATTTTGTCATAGATGTTTGCCTTCACAGATATTATTATTGGACGATTGCATCATTATTGATCCGCTCAATGTGAAGCCAGTCGATCAACATTGTGTGAGTGCCGGACCAATCAAGAGATCCGGTCCAACTCATCTGCCGGAATCCCAGAATCACCTCTGATGGACTGTCAGGAACCGGCCAGGTGATAGTTTGTTGAAGTACGCTGTCTATAAAAAAATTAACCAAACCATTTCGGCCATCCCCTCCCTCAGAGTGCTTCCATTCAATTGTGTATATGTGAAATTTGTCGTCAATGTGGGATATTTTGTTTCCATCAGCATCAACGATCGGTTTTTTATATGACTTTTCAGGTTGGTAGTTTTTCAGATCTGAGTTACTCCAGGTATTAAAACGGGCATCGGTCCATCCATCCGGTGATTCCGTAAGATGGCCATCGGGAGTGGTAGCCGCATCATCGGGTACAATTTCAATATCAATCTCATCGAAGGTATCATCTTCCCAGTAGGTGAAAATAAAACCACCAACCCCCGATATTGCTGCGCCCTTGGCCCGCATCTCCAGACGATGACCCGGTCCGATAAGACCCAACGCAATGAATTGGAACGGAAAAGTAGGATCAGTATCATTACCAGGATTCGCATCTATCGTGATGTGAGCATGCCCATCACCCGGTACAATATCATTCCAACCTGTTACCGGCAACATGTCATCAACATAATACCAATATGTTTCAGGCGGCCCTGAGGGTTTACCAGGATTATTAAAGTCTTCCAAGTAGATTATATCCGGACCGTATGAGTTATCACTATTCGTTGTTTGTGAATCGGAACATTGTAACAAAAGTCCCAGGATGAGAAGACCAATGTAATATCTAAAAACGCTGAATATTCCATTCATTCTAAACTTCGAATAAACCATCAAATCCAATTCATTTTTGTACCTCAATTAAACAATCTCCCGCACTGATACTTTAAGGATTATGACGGTTTATAGTGATAGCTCGAGCAAAAGTTTCTTCCCCTCTCTAACTGCATTCTCATGAGATTTTTGATCATTTGGATCATAAACAAATTTATCAAGCATTGTATTTAGCTTGTCCAGTTTATCTTTCTTATTTGATTCGGTAAAATAATGTTTCAGTATCTGAATTTTTTCATAATCCTGGATACCTTCACGAAGTCTTTCGAACCTGATTGAACTTCGCGCTCCAGGATATACCAGAAAGCAATCTCCGGCAGGCCAGGAGACAAATCGGGTATCTTGTAATGGATCTTCCACCCAGCTGTTATAGGCCCAGCGAAGAAATCCGCTATAGCCCTGGGCAGCTGCATACCAGCCTTGCCAGGTTGATTCGGCAGGAGGAGAATAGGTGAATATATTTGGCCATTCAGGCCCGCAACAAACATAAAATGTTGTAGGCAGAGATCGATCAACCCGTTCTTTGATTAATTCAGGTTTTACAGGTGTTTGTATAAAAACACAGAGATCATGGATATCATATTTTATTTCTGAATGATAATTTCCAGCCAGAGTGACTTTAAGCCCCGGTGCTGTTTTTTTCACAAAATCAATCACATTCTGCATGGCCTTTAAAGGACGTTCATCCATGGCAACAGTTGTTTTTTCCAGCCAACCTTTATCTTCGAGATGTTTACTAAAATCTTTTAAAAACTGACGCCAGTGTTTCTCATAGTTATCCGTGCCTGGTTCAGCAATAACATATTTGTAATCCCCGGTCGCCTCATCAAAATAGCGGAAGCTGTTAGACCAGGCTACCATAGAATAACAGTTTATCTGTTTTTTAATACCACAGCTTTCGCAAAATGCGACCCACTTGTCAAAAATTTCATAATCGAATTGCCATTCACCATTTTTTTTGCGGATCCATTTTATCATGCTTTCGAAGTGATCATATGTCTGACCTGCCCACGGTTTATAAACGATGCTGGTAGTGATACACTTCTGACCAGCATCGGCCAGCATTCTGAGTAAAGACTTTAATAATAACCAGTGTTCCTCTGACCAGGGACGTATGCGATGATAACGTGCTACAGCATATGGATTCTGCCAAAGATCAAGATGAAAGGACCAATTGGAAGGTTCAGGTAGTGTTCTATTTAATATTTCAAGATTCATCTCGAACTGGAGTGTTTTGAGTCCACCTGCTGTGACAAATAATTTACCTTTATATGTACCGGGCTTAGCATCGTTGGGCACGTCAATGATCACCCATATAGGACGAACAGAATATTCCGCCAGATCTAATTTTTCTGCCTTATCCAATATATCTGGAATCAACTTTTTCGGAGAATCAGGTGATATTGGACCACATTTTTGCTGTCCATTGTCGGCTATTACATAACGAACAAATCTTGGATGAATATTAGATGAATTTATTATGTCCCCGGTTTGATTTTTTAAAGGAAGAACCTCTACATTGACATTTCGTACGCCTGTTGCACTCCAAAGTACAATCTGAGCATTAATTCGTTCACCACGCCAGGCTACACCGGACCAGATGTTTGTGCGATCAACATCAGGAACCTGATTACGCAAATACCGCTGGTTAATGGAACCAAAAGAACCCTGAAGACCAGTAGGGGCTTGTTCCCATTTTTGCAAAGGCTTTCCTAAAGTAATAGTCCCTGGATCTTCAGGCTCATAAGAGACCCTTGCACTGACCTTTTGTGCACATACAGTTGAATTTTGATATATGATCAAGATTACGAGAAAAACAATAAATGAGAATATGTTAAATAATGAAAAGTCAGTGTGACCACCTAAATGAAAATTTGAAGAACTTATCATATCAATATCCCCTGCATTATCTCATTCGGGATTATTATTAATTATTACTTTTGATTGACGATCTTACCAGAGTGACCAAAAAGTAAAGCCCAACTCCTACCCGGCAGATCCACACGAAATGATTCGATATTTCCGATATCTTGAAGTGTGACATAACAGGTACGACCATCCGGACCACCAAACGCAATATTGCTGGGTTTTTTACCAATAAGATTTATCTCTCTTAATATCTCACTATCTGGCGAAATTTTAACAATAGTACCCTTACCATAGCGTGTAATATAGATATTGCCTTCAATATCGCAACGCATACCGTCCAATCCAAAATCATGAAATTTTATAAGCCTGCGTTTATTGCTAATTTCACCCTCATTAGACAGATCATATGCCCAGACATTGCCTTGAATTGATTCGTTAACATAGAGGACTTTTCCTCCAGGGGCAACCTCAATTCCATTTGTTGTTCCCATATTCGTTTCAAGGGGAGTTGCTGTTCCACTCGTATCTATTCGCCAAATATTCCCGGTTGAGTCTTCCCAGTTGGGATCACTGGCATAAAGGATATCGTTATCTCCAATGGCAAGATCATTCGGTTGATTCATTCTCGCATCATGTGCGTATACACTGATATCATCTTTCAGTGTATCTACTTTTAATATATTATGTCCGGCATAGTCAGCAATTAGCATGAATCCTTTACTGTTAAACCGAATACCGTTTCCAATACTATTTTGAGGAAGTTCTATGAAAATGCTGCATTTACCCTCTGGAGTCACTTTGCCGATAGTGGATTGTTTAATATAATTAACGGCATATATATTTCCAGACTTATCCGTTGCCGGACCTTCGATACCTGAAGTAAAACCATTGAGTGGGGTAAAAACTTCACTTATATAGAGTTTTTCAGATGGTTCATTCTGTGAATCTTTAAGATTCAAAGGTTTCTGTCCAAATGAATCTGTACCCATTAGTGCAAAATACAAAATACAACTAAATATAAGTTTTGGGAGATTTTGGGGGTTGATCCAGGTTTTATCTATGACCATTTAAATCCCTTTTTAGCATATTGTCATGTAATAATAATTTTTACCTTGCGTTTATATTTTTGTCAAGACGTCACAGATTAAACTAGATATCAGGTCACTTTGAATAAGGGTTCCACACCTTTTGATTTCTGTCGAAGTAGTTCGAATTCTTCTGAAGTTAGGGTCGAATATTTTTCTGCAATTTCCACTGCTTTCCAGAAAAAGCGGGCATCTCCCGGCGGGATTGCAGCTGTTGTTCCCTGACCCAAAGTAAACCGAAGAGCCAGATCAGCCGTTTCATCTTCCTCCACAGGAATATACCACAGCTTTTTAAAGGGTCTTCCGGTTCCTTCCGGAATTTTCGTTAATGCCAGGGATTTTAATGCCAGAATTCCCATTTTTTTCTCTATTGCTTTCGATATGACACGAGGTCCGAAATCGCCCTGAAACCAGCAGACGAAATTAATTGGGAAAAGAATTGTGTCAAAATCAAATTTCTTCATAGCCAAAAGCGCTGCCTTTTCAGAATGAGCAGAAAACCCAAGATAACGTACTTTACCATCTTGTTTAGCTTTTAAAAACACTTCCATCGCCCCGTTAGGAGCAAATGTTTTTTCCACATCCTCTTCTGTAGTAATGGCATGTAACTGATACAAGTCAAAATGATCTGTTTGAAGATTTTTCAGTGATGCATGCAATTCTTTCTCCGCGCCGTCTTTTTCCCTCTCGGTTGTCTTACATGCTAAAAAGCACTGATTTCTATAAGGTTTTAGCGCAGGTCCTAATTTCTCCTCCGCATTACCATATGTAGGTGCCACGTCAAAGTAATTAATACCCCGATCAAAAGCCTTGGCAATCATATTATTAGCGGTCATCTGTTCTTCATTATCTACTAACACCCCACCAAATCCAATGGTTGATAAAATCTCGGATGTTTGACCGAGTTTGCGTTTTGGTAACAAATATCCGTTGTTACCACAGCTGATCACTGAACCTAGAGATAATGCAGCACTTCCTAAAATACTTGTCGTAATAAATTCACGACGATCCATTGCATACCCCTTTCAAATTGATAGTTGTATAGATTTACACCTGATTACATACAATGCATTACATTAAAAAATACGTTTCAGTAATAACTCTAAAGACTCTTCTTCACCCGATAGCGGAGAGAGCCGAAACACATAACTGTAATTTTGAACCGGTAAAGTATATTCCGGATGCGGTCTTGCACCCCAGCTGTTGTCACCTCCAAGACCCATTTGTTTATAATCTATATTTACCGTTAAATTTTTACGTTTACGAAGCTCAAATGTATGCTTGGCTCTTTCCAGATCCTCCATCGTGAATGGCCAGGCACTTATATTCAGAGAAGGCATTCCCAACACTAAAATCCCTGATCCTTCCTTGTTAGTCAGAGTTGCCCAACGCACATCAGTTTTGTTTCCACACTCCTGGGGTCGGATGTATGGATGAATCTGGTCTTCCACCGATCCTGAATAACGACCGATCGCGGCGCCTGTTTTCCGGTCAATGTAAGATTCATGAGGTCCACGTCCATACCAGGTCATCTTATCATACTCACCATCAATTTCCACTTGCATTCCAAAACGGGGTAAGTTGGATAATGTCATGCCGGGTGTAAATGAATTTTCAATAATTACATCACCACTACCGTATATGGTATATTTTAATTTTTGCTTAGACCGGCCGGCCGGCAAGAGTGTTTGTATTTCAATACTTACCATAAATGATTCTGGTTGTGCTATATCTACTTTATCTACTATTCTATCCTTTCCGGCTAAACGCCATACGGATTGTCGAATCGGCATTCCATTACCAATGTCATTATCAATCGGTACACGCCAATAATTTGGAATAAGTGGTTTTGTTAAAACCTCTTTTTCCCCAATCATGAATGATTGGATAACACCGCTCAATTTTCCTACTTTAATTGTAAAATTATTTCCGGTTATAGTAATCTCTTCATTTGTTTCTTCCAGTTTAAGTGGTGGCATTTTAGAGAAGTCTGTTTTTGAAGGAAGAGGTTTTTCAAAATTTAGTTCAAATTGGTCCCATGCTAATACATATCCTTTATTTGCCCAGGATAAGTCTTTCGAAATAGAAAAATTAATCTTTAACAGATATTCTTTTTCGAGGATAATACCGGTCTTTGAGAATGGAACTGTTATTTCCTGGGTCTTTCGCGGGAGCAAATCAATCGGGGATATTTCTCCGCTCTGTATCACGACACCATCTGCCGCCAATTCCCATGAAATATCCAGAAAATCCAATGAGATAAAATCGTATTTATTCCGGATCCGGAATTTTCCGTTTAAAGGATCAATCTCTTCAACGGTGATATACTGATAAACCTTTTTTACTTCATATAGAGAGGGATTAGGTCGCCGATCAGGTTGGACAAGCCCGTTTATGAGAAAATTACCGTCGTTAAAATTATCTCCATAATCTCCACCGTAGGCAAAAAATTCCCGGCCATCTGATGTGGTTTTATGTATACCCTGATCAACCCAGTCCCAGATAAAACCACCCTGTAGTTGTTTCTCACTTTCGATGACATCCCAATAGTCCTGCAGATTTCCAACGCTGTTACCCATGGCATGGGCGTATTCGCACAGGATCAAAGGTCTTTTTTGAGGACTGCTGACATATTCTCTCAGACCCTTGATATGCGTGTACATCGGGCTGTAAATATCTACATGAGCTCTATTTAATGCTCGTTCATAATGCACCGGACGGGAAGGATCCCGTTCGTGAATCCATGCTGAGGCCGCTTCAAAATTACATCCATCCCCCGCCTCATTCCCCATCGACCAGATAATTACCGACGGGTGATTCTTATCTCTTTCTACCATCCGAATGATGCGGTCTAAATGTGCGTCTTTCCATTCCGGATTGTTACCTAAAGTAACATCAGGATGATAGCCCATACCATGTGATTCGATATTCGCTTCATCAATAAGATAGATACCAAACTGATCACATAACTCATACCACCTGGGTGTGTTCGGATAATGGCTGGTGCGAACCGCATTAATATTATGCTGTTTCATAATTTTTATATCATTAACCATTGATTCTTCTGAAAGATAATGACCGGTAAGCGGATCATGCTCATGACGGTTTACACCCTTTAGAAGGACAGGTATGCCATTGATAAGGAGCTGACCATCTTGAATTTTAACATTTCTGAAGCCAATTCGACTAGATTCCACCTCAATGATCCGGCCTTCTTCATCTTTTAAGGTTAATAATAGTGTATAGAGGTATGGGCTTTCAGCCGACCATTGATCAGGCCGGGGAATATCTTTCTGCAACATGATCGATATTTCTTCCCCGGAGGAAATTTCATCTATATTCTTTGTTAAAATTGGATTTGGACCTGCATCCTTTCCTTCAGTATTGAGCAGTTTAACTTCAAGTATATGATCATTAACTGACTTTTCAGAGTAGTTTCGAATCCGGGCCGTTAATTTTAGAATTCCGTCATGATATTGATCATCTAAATCTGCATTAATCTCAAAATCGCGGACGTGAACTTTTGGTGTTGAAAACAGATAAACATCGCGGAAAATGCCACTTAACCGCCAGAAGTCCTGACATTCCAGATACGAACCATCAGACCAGCGATATACTTCTACTGCCAGAGTGATTTTTTCTCTATTCACATATTCTGTGATATTAAATTCGGCCGGTGTTCTACTTCCCTGGCTATAACCTACTTTTTTTCCGTTAATCCAGATATAAAAGGCCGATTCAACACCATCAAAGTGAATGAATATCTGACGGTTCTTCCAATTTTCAGGAATCTCAAACTTGGTGCGATAAGATCCAATCGGATTATAATCATTTTGGATATAAGGTGGATTTTTCTTGAACGGATAGGGTATGTTCAGATATATGGGTATTCCATATCCTTGCAATTGCCAGTTACCGGGGACGGCAATTTCATCCCAGCAACTATCGTCAAAATCTGACTGAAAAAACTGTTTCGGGCGGTCCGCAGGTTTATTTACCCAGTGGAATTTCCACTGGCCATTGAGGGATTTAAAATACGGAGAAGCTGTTTTTTCCCCCGTTAATGAAGACGCTTCATCAGGATAAACGGTTAAAGTGCAGTGAGCAGGTTCTTTATTCTCTCCTATTACCTTTTGGTTTTCCCAGTCATTATCTGCAAAGGCAGCCATGTTATATAATAACAAAATAGGAAGAAAAAGATAAGTATATTTTTTTTGCAAATTTTTCATCTTTTTTTCCTTCATTTAATGATGATATCATATATTCCAAACCAATAATTTTTGACAGGATAACAGGATTTACTGGATTTGAATTATCAATAAAATGTTAATATCCAGTCAGTTAGAGTTAATTATTAAATACTTTATATCTTATTTTTAATTTCTTTTTATCCTGTTTATCCCGTTAATCCTGTCAAATTTTTTAGATCCTCTAGTCATTTGATACTATCTAACTAAAATCATTTTTTTTACATTCTGAAATTTACCAGCTCTAAACTGATAATAGTATACCCCACTTGTCATATCGCCTGCATCCCAATTATATTCGTAATAACCTGCCTGCTGTTTTTCTGAAACAAGTGTCGTCACTTTCTGTCCGAGAGTATTGTAGATAGTTAACTCTACTTCACTAGTGATGGGTAAACGATATTTGATCATTGTGGAAGGATTAAAAGAATTCGGAAAATTTTGTGCTAAAGTATATTGAGTAGGTGAATTGTCTAAGTCGACCGATATACTCGTGGAATTGGAATAATACACAAGTAATTGCGGCCGATTCGCTTCTGTTGAGTTTTCCCTGGAGTCAAATCGTTTGATGGAGCCAGTCGAATCCTCATTTCCGATAAGTATCCAACCGAAATTCTCATCAGGATTGTCCAGCCAATCTTGCATATCGCCCACCATTTTTTCCGGAGAACCCCAGGTGTAAAACCCAACTGTGTCAACTGTTTGATCTGTACTAAGAGTAGAATCAAAATCACCACCTGGTTTTATCCATAAATCACTATCATAGAACCGATGGATCCAGGTTGCGTCATCTGTGGCGGAAGAATCACCAGCTCCTTCATTTCCGGAAGCATCGGAAGCACCCTCTCCCCAATCAGTCAGAACACGATGGATGGTCACCGGTTCCGGTCCGGCTTTTGTATTAGACATGTATAATATTAGAAAAACAGAGTCTATCAGGGATCCTGCAGGAATATCTAAGGAGATATCAAAATAAAGTAGACCGCGTTTAACCACTTCTTTATTATCCTTACCTGTGAAAAAATAGGATCCTGAACCATTACTTAGTGAACCGTTGGAATCCTCATAGAGTGTATTATCTCTGTCAGCATATAATATAATCGGGCTTTGACATATTCCTAATCCAGATATCAACAGAATCGTGATATTCATCAGGATAAATTTTTCCCTGACCGTATTTAACCTTTTCATAGAAATCTACCTTTTTGCTTATTTTTATCAGTAAAAAAATAAGCTCAACATAACATCGTACCAGAATGCTGAGCCTATTTTGGAGGTGACAAGATGTGTAAATCTTATTTATTTTTACTAATAGCCTTTAGAATATTTTTTAATCTCTACCATAGTTAGGAGCTTGATCCACCCCAAGATATGCACTCATGACTTTACCTGTGCCGCCCCAGCCCGGATAAACCATATATATTTTTTGTCCATGAAATGTCATGAAGCGAATCCACATAAGCTGTCCCTCAAAAATCGATCCTTCTGTACCATCCTGAGCGAGTGTATATATTACATCTCCTCCATTTCCACTTGAGTAATAAATGGTTCCTTCTGCATCAATATCCAAGCCCAGCGGTGATACTCCCTCTAACAATACGGCTTCATTTTCAAGACCGCTTGCTGTAATATCATACCTTAAAAGTCGATTTGGGATTGGCGGATCCACTTTATTATTTCCCCAAACATCACCGACATAAAGATAATTTCCAAAAACCCTGCAAGACTTGGGGCTGGCAGGGATTACAGCCACGGTGGAAGTATCCCCTTGCGTATCATAGCGGTACACACCATACCAATTCGACACGATATACATATTATCATTTGCATCCCAATCGAAATCTATGGGGGATGGAACAGAAACAACATCCTCAATCGTATTCCCATCGGGAGAAATTCGAACAATTCTATCACCGGTACATACATAGAGATAATTATCAGGGCCAAACTCAATGGCACCATTAACAGCCACACTAGCAAATAATTCTTTCTCCGCTCCTGGGGCAGGAACTCTGTATATGGCACCATCACCTGCTGAACCAAAGTAAATGTTACCGTCATCATCTAATGCGGCCCCCTTCGGCCAGCTTGTATTATCATTAATCACCTCAAGTACGGGAGGATAAGTAAAATCCAGCTCATTACTCCAATTTAGGCCTCCAACTACAGATACTTTTACTTTTGTGGTTGTATATTCCATATAGGCCAATTTTGGCACATCCAAAACTAAAATTGTTTCAGTAGCTGAATCCGGTATAAATGAAGACTGGTCAAAAACAACATTATTCTTCGCCGGATTCGGATTAAAATTTTGTCCAAATATTGTGATTGGTGCTCCACCATAAGCCGTATCAGGGGTAAGACTGGTAAGTTCAGGTGTGGCTGCAGTGGGTGGATAAGGATCTGGCACTTCTGTCACACTTTTTTCACAACTTGTAATTGATACAATCAGTAGAAAGGCAAAGAATAAAAATATCAATCTTTTTATTTTCATGGATTGCTCCTTTCGTTTTTGAGACTTGGCATTGCATTATGAACGAAATAGTCTATCGGTCTTTTTAGAAGGCGGTCCCAAATGATATTCTGTGAACACCGTCAAAGACACCAAATGGATTATAGGCATAATCAAATCTCAAAGATACATTTGAAACTATTGGCATAACACCGATTCCGATTGAGAGATTATCTTCATCGTAATTAAATTTATATCCACCCCTTACAGCTAATATTTCGTTAAATACATATTCAAATCCGAAATGAACTCTCTCAGAATAATCACGGGGATGTAATACATCAAAAGCAACGGTTAATACATGTTCACTATTTTCAGGTAAAAAGAATGGCAAAATATCCATGGCAAGACCTGCCTTAACGACATAGGGTAAAGGATATCTTTCTCCGTAGCTCTCGACATAGTTAACCTCCTTTGACAGATGTTGCGCAACTACCGCCAATCTAAGATCTTTATATCCGGTATAATATAGAACGCCGAGGTCAAATGCCAATAGGCTGTTTTTAGTCTCAACAGTCTTATTTTCTTCTGTTGTCGTCCCTCCTTCGGCACCTACATAGGCTGATCCCAAATTCTGATAGATATACTTCAAATTCACACCAAAAGAAAAATTATCGGATATAGTCCGAGCATAGGTTAAACCTGCGTAAAAAGCATCCGGAGAAAACTCACCCGTCTCGACATAACCATCGGGAGATACTTCACTCCTCCTTGTACCATAAAATGTTCCATAATTAACCGAGGATACGTTCAAACCGAAGAATCCTATACTTTCTGCATTATATACCGCTGCAATATTTTGATAACTAATGTCAGCAATCCACTTATTATAGTGAGCGGAGATATCCACATGATCAACATCTCTTATACCAGCCGGATTCCAATACATGGCTTCGGAATGACCAGCAACAGCAGAAAAAGCTTCTCCCATAGCCGATCCCCTGGCACCGATAGGAATTGATAAAAATTTCATCGATGTCTGTGCTGTTTTTTTGACATTCACCTGAGCCTCGGTTAAATCATGGAAGCAGACAAGTAATACAAGAGCAAATATTATATTTAGTGTTTTTTTCATTTTTATCCCCTCCATTCTATCTGATAATAACAAATTTCTGAAATTTCTGACCATCCGTTATCGGTGTGCCATCGAGGGATTGAGCATTTTCGATAAACAGTATATAAACTCCCGAAGCAATATACTGATTCGTTTCAGTAATCTGATCCCATGACTCATCAGCGGATCCGTCGGTATGTTCGATTACCTTAATCAAATCGCCACTTTCAGTGTATATTTTCAGCGTACAGATCTGCGGTAAGCCAAAAATTTTAATTTCATCCTGGTTTGAGAAATTTAATGTTCCAGCATCAACACGAAAAGGATTCGGAACGACACGTATCTCATCCAAGGTTGCAAGTTCTCCGCTTAAAAATGATGAGGCTCCATAAAGCGATCTATTGTCATATTTACTACTCTCCGCACCACCTGCCATACATGTTACGAAGTAGTGATAAGATTGACCGCGGACCGTTGTTGTGTCTTGATAAGAATTCGTATTCCCATCTGTTGTTGACCAAATTAATTCATAATTTTTAAATACGATGTCGTCCGGATGGTCAACCTGTACATGACCCTCTTTGCGATAAATACGCCAATCACTAAAATTATCCGGAAAAAGATCATCATCTGAATAACCCCAATCGAGTTGAATATATCCTGGGCCTGATGTTGTAGTCAAATCTGGTGAAGGAGGAGCAGGCAGGATGCCAAAGCTTCCTGTATTCAGGAAGTTGATCCAGGCGCCGTATCCCCTGTCCAGATTATAAAAAAGAGAATCGTAACCAACTGATAATGTCAGATTCTTCTCTTCATCTGTAACTTCATCATTCCACCATCTCTTACCCAGTTCAACCGCTTCCACTGGATTCATAGAACCAACTCCGATCGCCCAGACCCAGCGGATACTATCGCCATAGGCAATCTCAATCGGACCATGGTTTTGTAACATAGTTCTACCCAAAACATTTCTGTGATCTACGTCAGGATCAAGAGTCCAGGGATTTTCCCCTGCATAGAGCAGTTCATTTGGATCTGACGCATCATAGCGCAGAGGGGGAATCGGATTGGTGTAAAACGGGTAGCCATCATCGATATAAGGCTCCCCATGAGGCCAAAGTGGACCGGACCAGAGTTCTGTAACAATGTCATTACTTCCGGAAAAGAAAGGTTGTGTCGGATCATCCTGCCTGTTATTATTCAGATCTGTTAAATGGTAAGTACAGAAACCAATATATGCAGGAGATAGCAATTTTCCTGCATCAGGGTGATCAGCTACAGGATATGGATCTCCAAAATCATTATCTTTGCCAGCGGTAATCAGGGCTGCGGGATCCCATACGATTGGTGCATCGGCATCAACGCCATATTGAATCAGCAAAGAGTCTCGAGGTGTGGAAGCCGGGGGAACAGTTTCTGATTCTCGAATCATGTAACTGACCCAGGTATCATAACCATAAGCAGTACCATTAGAATAACTGTAAGGATATAAACCATCTCCACCATAAGCACGTCGGCTGGGTTCCGGTGTTAAAGATTTAGTAAACCAGATTCTAATGGTCTGGGGTGGACCGTCGGGGCCTTCCTGTGTAATATCCCAATCCAGATTATTAATGACCGTATAATCGAAAATAATTATATCATCATAATCAGGATGTGCAAAGGCATATGCCTTGATCTTATGCTGGGCACCACCCCAAACAAATCTCCCGGTTTGATTAACCCAGGATAACATTTGGTCACAAGGCAGATTTGGATCCACTTCACCTAAATAGGGCCTCTGGGGGATACCATCGACAACCACCTCTGGAGGAGGATATTTACGATATTCAACCATCTCTTTCACCGTATAGGAATATCCTGTATATTCTGTTGTCCAAATTCCTCCCGAGCGGGGATAAAAATCTGTTTCACCGGTTGTCCTATCGGTGTAATATTCGATTTCATCCATCGCTCCTCTGTACTCGGTACCTACCAGCAGCTCCCTATGATACCAACCACCCGGATAAGTCGCCGTCCAGTCAGCCTCTGTCCAGGGAATGTGATCGAATTTTTGATTGATCGTCATATGAAGATTTCCAATATTGATCGTTTTTTGTTGTGCCAGTACAGAAACATGGAGAATACCTGTCAAAAGGCTGAAAATTATTAGATAAATCATAGATTTTAATATTCTCATCATACCTCCAAATCCTTTGAGTTTACATTTCGAACCGGATACCAAAGAAAATCTGGCGGGGATTTAAAAATTGTTTCCAATTCATCCACCCCAGCTGTATATAATCTTTGTCCCATGTACCCCATTTATCATCACCTTTTTTATCTCCTTCTTCCCATGGTAAGCGAAGGGCTTCTCTGTACGCGAGCGCTTCTGCCTGATTAAAATGACCTGTGTTAAGAAATTTTTGGTTCCACAGATTTTTAACATCGAGGTATAAAGTTGCGTTCATCCCATATGCAGATATAATTTTTTCCACTCTCAGATCTGTATTAGAGTGATCCACTCTCTGGATCCAATGTTGTTGTGGTGTCGGCACTTGTGGATCCCAGATAAATTCTCCGCCATCATCCCATCTGTAAAGAAAAGTGGCACTCCAGCCGCCCCACAGCTGCCCAAAATCAAGGGGAGTCATTACGGTCAGACCAGTCCTAAACCGGGGTTGTGCGCGCAATTTAGTTTGCGCTGCATTTGTTTCCTGAGCCTCATTTTCCAGAGGATTTTCATAAATAAAAGGCAAAACAGTGTGTCCACCCGAAAGTAACCTGTAGTCATAGTTAGCCCAGAACTTAGTATAACGGCCCCAGGGTTTTTCAACCCGAATCTCAATACCTCTGATATCCCGATATAGATTATTTGACCACAACTGGTTTTCCACTGTATGATCCCAATCAACACCGGATAATAACTGATCTTCACCTGTGACATCCTTATAGTAGCCAGCCACATGAATAAGGAACATGTCCGCTATCGTTTGTTCAACACCAAGTTCATAGGCCACTGTTCTTGGTGCTTCCAGATCCGGTGTGGGCATTACAAAACCCGGCCCTGTCAATGGACCAGCATATGAATACCAGTAATACGGATATGGCGTTTGATAAAAATGTCCATAATTAAAATATAATTTAGTAGTCTCCGATGCAGGGAATGAAAGACCTACACGAGGTTGGATGTAAATTTTCGATTTTACCTCCTCTGTACGTTGTGTCCCCCACCAGTATTCACCTCCAGCATCCCAGTTTGTCTCCTGGTAGGCAAGATCCCACGGTGTTTCCAATTTATATCCTTTTGTGCGGGGATTATGATAATCAAAACGTAATCCGAGATTGGCAATCATACCCTGAAATTCAAGTTTATCCTGAATATAAAAAGCAGCCAGCAGGGGACTTTCATCCCACCATTGCCAGTTCTTCGGTTCGAGTGCATACATCACATCCATATCTTTATACATTTGATCTGGATTATCCAAAAGGTACCAGTCACCCATGACGGTGTCACCTAATGCTGCCCAGGCTGATTCCTTGACCTGCCGCATACTCCTCACCTCAAAGATGGGTATATCAATTTGTATACCTATTTTAACCTGATTATACCTATCAACCTGAGAGACCAAATCGAACTTTATCTGATGAAGATAATCGAATGTATCTTCAAAACGACGGGCATGTCCGTTGATACCAAAATAGCCGGTCTGATCCGGTGTATTTACACCATACGTATTAATGGGTGTTTCATCATACCATCTGCCATTAATCTCGTGGATCGAAGTCAGATCCCTTGGCAAGGCACGCCAGGTAAACCGATGTGTTTTGGCAAAGGTATATCGTACTTCAAGAAATGTTGTGGGATTAATGACATATGTGCCATCAAGACTGAGCCGAAGTAGATCTTCCTCTCCGAGCGACAGCCACCAATTTCCGTACATCTCATACGTACCAAAGGCATCTGCCGTCCACTGGCTCGAATAGTAATCTCCGGAAATCAATCCGGCAAGAGCGCCATAACTTCCCGGAAAGGCTACACCTATTGAAGACAAATTACCTCCTCTTCTATCTGGTGCTGTTCCATCTAGATCGCCGTACATACCGGTAAAACCTAATTTTAATTTATTTGTAATTTGTGAGTTTAACTTGAGAGAAAACATGTTTGTAACCGCTTTTTTCTTTGATAAAGGATAAGCATAGAGTCTTTGTTCTCTTCGGTAGGAAGTTGAAAAGTAAGTATCTTTTACAAATGGTAGCGGGCCGCTAAACGTAACATCAAAATCATAATCCGGGTCATCAGCATAATCTCTGCCCCGGTGTCTCCACTTCCAAAGTTCAAGAGCCTCCTGAGGTGTCAGGTCATTATCCGGGTTATTATCCTGAAGATATCTTTCAGAAACAGAATTCCATCCCTCGAATGTTAAAGGATACCCTTGCGCCCCATTTGTTTCATAGTAAAGTGCTACATCTTCTGTAGTGATACCCGTAAACGCCTGAGAACCGGCAAACATTTGCCATATAATACCATTATTCGCATAAACGTCCGGTCCAAAATGTTTGTATTGAGGATAAGCATGCCGATAATCAATAGCCAAATGATACTTATCGGATCCCTGATCAGTCGTGACATTCAACAGTCCGGAACGAACCTGCCCATACTCCGCATTAAATCCACCGGTGAGCAGTTGAATATCTTTGATGGATGTTTTAGGAACTGTCATAAAAGAAACGTCTGTCAGGTTACTTTTCATAGAAATATTATCTACGCGAAAATCAGATTCCCTTATTTCTCCACCTCTAATTGACAGACCCGCTCCTTTGTCAACATCCTGAGTGATTTCAAATCCAGCTTGTAATTGGAGCAATTCTGTTACGCTACCGGTGGGATTAGTTTGAATATAATCGGCAGAGAGCTCAATTTGTGTAGCAGAAATATCCTTTCGTATGATTGGTCTTTCAGCTTCAATGACTATTGTCTCTGCAGATTCTAATGTTGTTGCCTCTAGAGCGAAATTAAGCTGAGTGGTCGCATCCGCAGCTATATCCACACCTGTCATTCTCACTTCTTTGTAACCAATAATATTTGCAATAACGGTGTATACACCCGGTGAAACATTTAGAATAAGGAAGAATCCATCCATATCAACCGCTGCTCCTAGAGTCGTACCCTCAATGTAGACATTTGTACCAGGCAAAGGCTCACCAGTCTGAGCATCGGTGACATTCCCAACTATTTTACCATCATCAGCCAGGACACTGGAAAAACAAAATCCTAAAAAAAGTAAGATGGATAAAAATTGTAATGTTTTTACCATGGTTACCTCCTAAAAATATTGTTATTTACTCCTTTTTATGCGTGTAGATTGTCGTACGACTAACTTCGTTTTCAAAACCCTTTCAACCGGTTCTACAGATTTTCCATTTTTATTTATTAGATCGATAAGTTCTTCAGCTGCAGTTTTACCTATTTCATATCGAGGTTCAGCTATCGTTGTTAAGGGAGGATCAATTAGTGCTGCTACCGGATTATCATTAAATCCAATGAGTGCGATATCATCATAAATCTTTAATCCGACTTTTTTTATCTCAAAAAACGCTCCAATTGCAACCGGATCATTTATTGTAAATACCGCTTCGGGCCTCTTATCGAGCTGAAGAAGTTTACGCATGCCCCTCCTTCCGGCTTCTTCATTTAATTCATCATATTCAACAAATTGTTCATTATATGACAAATCATATTTTTCTAATGCTGCTCGATATCCGTCATATCTGTTTTTACAGCCAACAATATATTGAGGACCGGCCAAGTGCGCTATTCGTTCATAACCAAGAAGAATGAGATATTCTGTTGCATTAAATCCTCCTTCGAAATCATCGACTACAACATGGCTGACATTCAGATCCGGACAAACCCGGTCGAAAAATATCAGTGGAACAGACTGATCTATTATAGGTTGAAAATGGGAACTGCATTTTGTTTTTTGTGAGATAGAGACGAGTAGACCCTGAACACCACTGGCCAGGAGTGCTTTTATCTCAGCTGCCTCTCTTTCCGGATCTTCTTTCGATTGGCCGATTTTTAAAGAATAGCCTTTTTGAAAACAAAGATCTTCAATTCCATCTAGTATACCAGCAAAAAAAGGATGTTTTAATTCAGGAACAATAACACCGATTGATTTACCACCTGAATTATTGGGCCACTCTTTTTCGGTCATGATTATTTCCTAAACCGTTTTACATTGCTAAATAGTTGCCTGGAATATATTGGAACAAACCATTTGTATAGCACTCAATGTCCGGATAGCAATATTATAACTAGTGGGAGACCACAGGGAGATAATAATTCATTTTTACACTAAAGATACAGTTAATTCACGTTAAGATCACAGTTACTCTTAACTGTTAATACGTTTACGAATCTGTTCTACTAAATTCCATAAGCATTATTTTCGGTGAAACAAACCAAACGCGGCAGGAACATGAAAATCCGGATTCTCCGTCTTTGGATTTATCCAGCTAATCCAACGTTCTTCTATTCGATTATTTACACCACGGTAAAAATCAGCCCGGAAGATTCCTACTTTAATAGAATCTCCTTTTTCCAAAAAAAATAAACCTAAAGATTTTAGAGTCTCTAACGGAATTAATCCCTTAACTGTATAACCCGATTTGTTTATACAACCAACGGTATGAAGCCCGGGACATTCCCAGGATAAATCAAACTTCCTGTAATAGGAGGCAGCACAACTAAAAACACGGCCTCTGGGATCAATCTCCAAACAATAGTAGTTGTTTAACTGATCATCTAAAGCAAAAAAAAGTTCCACTCTATCTTCTTGAATAATATCCATCTTATTGTGACACTTATCTTTTATAATAAGATCATTATCATCAACTCTAAAATCGAAATAGAAATTCTTCTTGTTACATATTGCCCTAAATTCCGTGTAAGGAACATCTGTTTTATTCCAGGGTTGAACAAATCGAGTTTCGACGTTTGCCAGAGCCAAAATATGTCGACTATCTAAATCCTCTATTGAAATGTTTTTATTATAGACACTGTTTACCAGATAAGTCTTTACTTTAGTTTCATCATTATCAAATTCTCTATACATAACCAACCGTTTGGATTTGTAGTTAAAAGTTTTTGAGTTTATGGTTGCTCAAATATTCTTGTTAACCGAGGTATTGATCATTCTGTTGTTAGATCCTTACTCGTACCCATTTGGATTTAGGGACTGCCAGCGCCACATATCAACACACATGTCATTAATACCGAAATATGTTTTCCAGCTTAATTCTCGATTTGCCCTTGCCGGATCTGCATAACATATGGCAATATCCCCCGATCTTCGCTCACCGATTGTATACTTAATTTTCTTACCGGAAATCTCTTCAAATGCGGAAATTACTTCAAGAACACTAAATCCCCTTCCTGTCCCGAGATTGTATATATAAAAGCCCGGATCCTTTACTATTTTATTTAAAGTTTTCAGGTGACCTGTTGCCAGATCAACAACATGGATATAATCCCTGATTCCCGTACCATCAGGTGTCGGGTAATCGTTGCCATAAACTGTAAGTATCGATCCTCTTCCAACCGCAACCTGAGCGATAAGCGGCATAAGATTATTAGGGGTAGAATTGGGATCTTCTCCGATGCGTCCACTACCATGGGCACCAACCGGATTAAAATAACGGAGCAAAGCGATATTCCATCGATTGTCAGAATTATACAGGTCTTTTAAGATTTCCTCAATCATAAATTTAGTCCTGCCGTATGGATTGGTTGGATTGAGTGGAAAATCTTCCTTTATTGGGACGGTGTGTGGATCACCATACACCGTAGCAGATGAACTAAATATAAGTGTACGGATATCATAATTTGACATTATGCTGCAAAGATTGAGTGTGCCGGTGATATTATTATAATAATAATCAAGTGGCATTTTAACAGATTCACCAACGGCTTTTAGTCCGGCAAAATGGATGACAGATTCTATAGATTCCCTTGCGAATACGGTGTCCAGATTTTTCCTATCCAATAAATCCACATTATAAAAAACAAGTGATTTTCCGGTTAATTGCTGGATCCGTCTTAACGATTCTTCCTTACTATTACACAAATTGTCCACAACTACAATCTCATAACCTGCATTGAGCAATTCAAGTGTCGTATGACTGCCGATATATCCAGCTCCACCGGTTATAAGTAATTTCATATATTATATAGACCTCATTTTCACAGGAATCGGATATTTTATTTACAAGAAATAGTAGACAAACAAGAAAATGGATAACCTGTTCAGAAGTATTATGCTATATCTTATTTGTCTCTTAGAACTAGCTTGTGCGAATTTTATAGTATTCCCGCACCGTCAGAAGTCCTGCACCGTATGATAGTATCATTCAGTTTTTGATGTGGTTTTTCAGAATAGAAAAAATCCTTCATTTTTTCAATCAGCTCATTAGCATGAGACTGGTCGCTTAGGGTCAGGATCATACCCCCGAATCCGGCACCCACTAATCTGGTTCCATAAGCACCAAACTGCCGCAACAATTTTACGATAGAATCCACCTCAGGTGTAGAGACCTCGTAATCATTTGCAAGACTTTCATGAGAAGCATCCAATAATTTCCCCAATTGGATTTTTTCTTTGTTCTGCAGACATTGAACTGCCTGTTCTACTCGCTGACATTCTGTATAAACATGTCTGAATCTCCCTCTGACTTTATAACCACCAGGCAATTCGGTTAAATCAGAGCCTCTTAAAATATGGCTGTATTTATGGGCCAGATCATCCCCGGAGATATTGAAGATTGATAATAGTTCCAATAATGAATAAGAATCAGGCAATGAATCAATAAATTCTAAAATCAGACTTTCCATTTCAGCGTAGGGTATGTCGAAATATTGTGGTGTGATTTCACCAATAAATTTGAGTGGTTTTACATTTAAAGTGTACCGATCTGAAATAAATAGATTAAATAGGTCAACAGCAAATTGACATTCTAAAACTCGTCGATTGTACTCCTCCCTTACATTACTGCTTTTCTCAGCCTCGATAAGTGAATGAAAAAGGATAACTTCGATATCACCAGGTGAAGAAATAGGTGTTACATGCAGGGGATTAAATTCAATTTTTAAAAAAGCATCCTTTTTCCCAAGCAGACAAGCAGCATGATCCATGCCACCGCCGGAAGTTCCGACAAAATGTTCTGCCTTGGCACATATTTCTGCTAATTTTGTGTTGTCCAGAGGGATTTGGTTGACAGTCAAAATAGCCAGGGCGGCAGCTACAACTAAAGCCGAGGAACTTGAAAGCCCGGCGGCAGGAGGTAGGGTGCTGGATATTATTGCATTAAATCCATTTAGATTTTGCAGATTCAAATCCGTTGATTGACCAATATAGTCAAGAATTCCCTTGATCCCGGCTTTGATATAGTTACCCCAATGACCCTTTGAGTATGGTTTGATTGGATCTCGAATCGAAAATTGAATATTTTTAAAGTCGGGATTGACATTGGAAACATGAATTTTCCCGGATTGATCATCTTTAAAACAGAGAATAATCTCCCTATCTATTGCACAGGGCAAAACAGTTCCCATATTATAATCTACATGTTCACCAATCAGGTTTACCCGGCCAGGTGCTTTTATAAACCAAATCTTATCATTTTCTTGAAAATTTTGTTTAATAAGATTTTGCAATGAAATATGTTTTAATAAAACCGGATGGTTTTGAATAAATGTATTATTAATTTCACTCAATTTTCTAAGCATTCTTTTTTCTACAGGCCTTGAATTACAATATAAAATATTTAAATCTCATCCCCAGAATATGCATTGTGGTAAATTATTCAGTTTACCTTGAGTTTGCCAAATACCCTAAACAGAATGATCGTACCTATGACAGAAATGAAAGAGAAGATAATAGCAAGGAATATCTGACTATATAACCAAAATCCCGTCGAAAAGAGTATCGCATAGACAGTAATAATACCAGTAAACATACATAAAATTTCAAGAGGCAGCTGATGCTCAATGGGAGAAGCACCTTCCTTTATGAGTAATTTATGAATCCTTGCCCAGCCCGGGCCTCCAGGTCTTGTAAGTTTTACGAATTCGATCAAAGTCTTATCGTCGACAGGTTTTGTCAGATATGTGATCAACAGCCATGTTGTTGTAGTCAACCCTATGCCTAGTAAAAGTTGCCAGTGTGAATGCTGATACCAATTCGGTACCACACCAGGCTCGGGTGTAGGTATGATTAATTTAAAGAATACAGCAATCAGAAAAGAAACTATCATTGCCGAAATTTCGGTGTAGGCATTTATTCTCCACCAGAACCAGCGCAATATAAAGATCAGGCCTGTACCGGCTCCAATCTGCAAAAGAATATCAAAGGCCTGTTTGGCATTTTCCAACCATAAGGCTACAACAGCCGTTGCCACCATTAATAGGACAGTTAATAATCGTCCCATTTTGACCAGCTGTTTTTCGGTTGCCTCAGGATTTACAAACCGTTTATAGAAATCATTTACGATATAAGAAGCCCCCCAATTAAGATGTGTACCAATTGTAGACATGTAGGCAGCGACCAGTGAGGCGACCACCAAACCAAACAGCCCTTTTGGAAGTAATGTCATCATAACCGGATAAGCAATATCATGTTTCAGATACTGATCACTTATATTTGGAAAACGGGCTTTAATATCAGCTAATTCGGGAAAAATAATTATGGAACTGAGAGCAACAATAATCCAGGGCCAGGGTCTGAGAGCATAATGAGCTATATTGAATAGCAAGGTGGCACTAATTGCATTTTTTTCATTTTTAGCAGAAAGCATTCGTTGGGCAATATATCCACCCCCACCTGGTTCTGCTCCAGGGTACCACACACTCCACCATTGCACAGCGACCGGGATAACAAATAGAGGAATGAGTATTTCCATATTATTGAAATCCGGAATTAGATTTAACTTACCCTGAAGTGAATTGTGATTTATTAAGTTACTAAGGCTGCCTATTTCAGGTTGTTTTACTGCAACAACCGCTGCTGCCACTGCTCCGACCATCGCAATACCGAACTGAAAAAAGTCCGCAAAAATAATACCGCGTAATCCCCCTAAGGTAGCATATATAACCACCGCAAATGATGCCAATATAATAGTTGTATATTTATCCAGACCAAACATAACCTCGCCAATTTTGATGGCGGCTAAGGAGACTGTACCCATAATCATTACATTAAAAAATAAACCAAGATAAATAGAACGAAAGCCACGTAAAAAGGCAGCTAATTTTCCACTATAACGTATCTCATAAAATTCAAGATCGGTCATGACTTTTGAACGGCGCCATAGTTTTGAATACACAAAGACCGTGAGCATTCCGGTAAACAGAAAAGCCCACCATGCCCAGTTTCCTGCAACTCCATTCGTACGGACAATATCCGTGACTAAATTCGGTGTATCTGCCGAAAACGTGCAGGCTACCATCGACACACCCAAAAGCCACCAGGGCATATTCCTACCGGAGAGAAAAAATTCAGCTGTATTTTTTCCAGCTCTTTTAGAGGTAATAAAGCCAATTGATAGAACAATTATGAAGAAAATGATCAGAATAAGCCAATCAATCAAATGAAACATTTATACCACCTTTTTTATTTAAAAATATTATTGCCATACCCGTTTTCGAGATACTTCTGAACGATACTTATATCATTCTTGTATGTTAAATCCGGTACATGTTCAGAAAACCAATAGGTATACATTGATTGGGTATGGTCATTGATCATCATTCTCACCGCAATAGGTAATTCTTTTTCTCCCCTTTTATTATCCACAGGAACTTTTTCCAGATAAGGGAAAATCATATCATATCCCAACCTGAATAAATTCATACTAACACCAATTTTACCATTTTTGGTTTTTACTCTTTTAATTTCCTGAGGTGATGGTTTCTCAATAATATTGAAAAGAAAGTTCTCCTCATCTTTTTTTGTGACAGAAAATCCTTCGATTCGTTCCTGAGGAAATTCCAATGCTGAGCGATCGTATTCAATGCAAGCATTTTCATAGGGGGTGTCTGACAGCTGCTTCAGTGCTTTTACGGAATAGAGATTATCACTATTGCAGACCGTAAATTTTTTACCTCTCCAATCTATTTTATACCTGAGGGCTTGTAACAAAGCATCGGCCGTACCCAACGGTTTCGTTCGTCCCGCTGGAATCGTTTGAGTCGCATATGATATTTTCATCCCATGAAATTGATTATCTCTATCCTTATTGCCATAATATTCTTCAGTGGAAAAATCTTTTTCACCGATAACAATAACAATATCCCCATAACCTGCTTCCCGTGCATTATAAAGCAGGTAATCCAGAAAAGGTCTGTAATTGTTACCCACACCGATCATCGACTTGGACCTCATGTCCGCCTCATTCACAAGACGACGATCAATTTTATTCAAATCATTTTGTGGCTGTTTCATTCTTGAAGATATGCCACCAGCCAGTATGACCAGCCGATCTCCCATCATAACAATTCTTTCACCTTATGATTTTCTGCTATAATTTTCTTTCTTTTAATTGTAAACAGAAGTACCAATTATAATTGTTAACAAAACAATTGATTGACATATTATTTGAATTATTGTACTTTTTGACTTTGAATCAGTTATCAGAACTACACATATTCATAGAAAAGATAATTATCATCCTATGGTTTAATGTTAAGTTAGAAATCTAACAGTAAAGAATTATGAAACAAAGTATACGCCAATACAGTTTTTTTAAGAAGTGAAAAAACGTTAATTAACGTTAATGAAACTGTTACAGACTTAAATTAATTCATCCAAAGTATGGTAAATAATACCACAAAAAAAATCTTAGTTGATAAAATCACAAAAGATGAAAATATCCTCAAAGGGGAACACTATATAAATCTTTTAAAATATATTGTAAACTGTTCAATCAAAGGTTACATCCCCAATGAGATAAATATCGCTGAGGATGTATTCGGGAGGAAAAATTTTGATCCCTCAGAAGATACAATGGTTCGGGTTTATATTTATAAATTAAGAAAGAAATTGGATGAATATTATAAGAACGAGGGAAAATCTGAAAAGGTTCAAATTCGAATTCCAAAAGGGCATTACAAAGTAGAGTTTCTATCAAAAAAGGATAAAAAGAAAGATACAATTACAAACATATTACAGAGTAAAAGACTGATCATCTTCGTTACTTCAATACTTATTTTATTTATAATAATTATTGTACAATGGTTTCACAATACATCTCTTAAGCACCAGTATCAATCTTCTAAATCATTTGACTTAAAAAATACAATCTGGGATACTTTTCTAAATAGTGAATTACCAACTACAATAGTTATCGGTAATACGTTTATATTTACAGAATTTTGTGAAGATATAAAGAGTCTGCGAATTGTCCATGATGAAAATGTACATAATCAGGCGGAATTTGAAAATTTCCTTAATCAAAATGCTCTAAGTCCCGAAAATTACTTTTTAGCTTCATGGGAAGTTGTAGCCAAATCGAGTTTAATTAACATCTTAAAAATTCAGCCCATATTTTCATCTCATATGAAAACTGTAAATATAAAAACATCAGATCAAATTACCTGGGCGGATGTGAGAAGATCTAACATTATTTATCTCGGACATATTGAGACCCTGGATATATTAGAGAAGGCATTCCCGGCAATTTATTTTGAAGTTTTTGCAGAATTTAATATGGATATTAAAGGAATAGAAAGAAAAATTCATATTGCCCACGATAATTTAGATAGTGTTTATACATTTATTGATCCTGAACTCACCCGAAAAAAATTTGTGAGAGATTATGTGATTTTGTCAAAGGCTCCAGGTCCACTGAATAATGTTATCTTTTTTATCATCTCATTTCACCACATTGGTCGGCTGGAGATCATTAGAATTCTTACCGCTAAAGAGTTATATAAAGAGATTGAAAAAAAATTCACAGTTAATGTAACTGACGGGATTATGCCGGAATATTTTGAGGCGGTTCTTGAAATCAGTGGTTATGATGAGACTGCGCTAGTTATTGATGTTAAACATTATTATGAAATTCCAGCGGGATTCATATTAAGAGACTAATATTCGGAAAGCATTTTTGATATAGTTCTAATGGTCACAAGAATCTTTCAGCCAAATTCATGAATGAGTATGAGACTCTTTTTACTATTACAAACCAATTCAAGGTCATCTGTACGATAAATTTCCCAATATCTGATAATCATTCTATTCTTTTCTGATTTCTTCTTATATGGTTTTAAAATTCATTGCCACATTATTGCTACACTATGTTATACACAATGTGTGAAAACTATGCCTGTTCAGTGCAATCAATCAGATTCTGAATCATATTTTCAGAAACACGAACAAGTTTTGTTTTTATTGTAGTTATATTTGGTGGGCATAGCAAAAGGAAGTCACTGCTGTGTGAAGCTCTAGGAAGTCTAATTTCCATTCATAATACCAATATAATATTGTGGAAGCTATAATCAATCATCACCAACTTATTGGTATGTAAGTACCGAGGACCAGACTTGAATCCCGAAAAACGGGATCCAAACCCAATTATATCTCGAATCCAACCAGCATTTATTTTATTGTACCGATGGATATTTGAACCTACACACCTAAAAATAAGCAAGGGACTTTAAGTCCGTCGGGATACTTAAGATGGATAAATTTGAACACACGGCCTAAACAGCCGTGTGCCTCTGCGAATTTTCCTTTTTTATGCCTATTGGAAATAATTATATTTATTAAATTTACATCAACGACAAAGTATATCTAAATTTCAGCGTCCAACTATATTTGGCTATATATTGACAATCTGCAAAAATGGCAGATTTTCTATGTTATGGATGGTGGTAAATTGATGTATTTCAGGAATATTTTGAGATATAGTAATTTAAAAATGGTTGAGAGGTATTTCGCTAAGAGTCATCCAACAATCTCTTTTAATTTTTGAATTAACATCTCAAAGCGCTGGGTCTGCGTAGCCGGCTCGAGATGCGCCAATACTGCCTCATGCAAAGACACATCATCTTTCACGACTCTTAATTCAGCCATTAAAAAAGATTTAACATCTGTATCTGATTCCAAAATATCCTTTACCAGTTTTTTTCGATTATCCAAAACATAAATTATATCTTCAAAATCATGGCTGGTTCTGGGATCTGTCCCCCTCGCTTTATAGGCGATAAATTTTGACGCCAAATAATAAGATAGCGGCATAATATTAATGTTGACTTCATCCAGATTATAATTTTGTAGATGATTAAATCCTGCATCAAACCAGGGATTTGACGGCGCCCACCCAACCTCTTTAGTGGACATCACATCTAAGAGAATATTCTTGTAAGTGAAACGGCATATTACCTTTTCATCTTTCGCAAAGTGGATGCCTCTCTCAGCAAATTTTTCCCTGAGTTTTTCTAATTCTGATAGTGATGTTATTTCAAGTATAATATCAATGTCCTCCGTCGGACGGATCTCCGGAGCACCAGGATCGTCAATATAAAGTACCACTACGGCACCACCCACAAAAACAATTTTTTCGTTTAATTCCCCAAAAACATTAGCTACCGATTTTATAGCCTTGATAATTTGTGTTCTGTTCTTTAACATTTATTAATATGCTTAGTAGTCTGTACAACAAGAATGTATTCTATTTAAAAAATTCGTTTGCGGAATTCCTCTACAGCCTTTTGTTTTTCACGTGCACGCCCGAAGCGAATGGCATCAACCATGGAAATCAATTCATACAGGGTGGGATCTTTCGCACATGCGTCCGGCACACCGGGATGCAAAGGTTCAATGGCCTGACCGCGCACCTCACCCTCTGCCCATGGCCAAACATACGATTCATCAGCTGAAAAATAATAATTAAGTGGAGGTGCGCTATGTGCAGTTGGCATGCCACGTTGAATACCCCCCGGTTCGGTTGGATATACATAGCCAAGACCGTGTTCCAGGAAATCAAGTAAATTATTTTTCATTAACCGCTTTTTGTCATTAGAAAGGAGTGAGGCCAGTTTTGATCGGTTTAGTGATTCACTCACTTCGCTTGCACTAATATTTAAGGATAGAGCTAAATCTTTGGCCATCCAAGGTTTATCTTTTAGTGCAGCAATTTTTAAAAGAATTATAATATCATGTGGCCGCATACCTTTATGTTCTTTCATACGATACACTCCAATGCATAATTCGCGATTCGCGAATTGGAAATTAACATAATTAAAAGGCAATTTCAAGTATCATTACACTTTCGCCTCGCATTATGTCATAAATGGTGGTGATCTAATCTCTTTAAGGGATATTTTTTTATAAAAAAATTTAAAAATGGTTGAGAGGTATTCTCATCTATCTTCAGATTATAAGCGAAAAATGATTAATAATCTCACTGGTAAGTTTTCGGTTTGCCAAATATTTGCCAAAAATGAAGAAAGTAGTTCTTCCCCACAAAATAACAAAGCCTCGTAACTATTTGATTTTACGAGGCTTAGATGTGTGAGCCAGGTAGGATTCGAACCTACGACCAACGGCTTAAAAGGCCGCTGCTCTACCAACTGAGCTACTGGCCCGTATGTCAAATACAGTCGCTAAATTTATAAATAAAAAACTCTCTTTTCAAATTTCCTTTTGATATCTTTTTAGAACTTAACCGCTAAGACGATTACCGTAGGGCGTAGTGCGTGGGGCGTGAAGCGTAGAGATTAATACGCTCAACGCCCTACGCACCACGGTTCATTCACCCGACCGCCGCTCGTCCATAATCCGGCAGGCTTCCATGATCACATTCATCGTTCCATTTTTGACATTATTGGGAAATTCTTTGTCAGAAACTTCGAAATTAAACGTTCCTTTTTCATAGGATACTAATTCATAGAAAGCCTCTTCGCCTTCAACACTCTCGGTTTTTGCACCGGTTAACTGGCCATCCTTTAAATAAATTTCACCTTTTCCTTCACCATCAATTTTTAGTACACCGGATTTTTTATTTAAATTAAGCATCTGAACCAATTCTACAATGCTCAGGTCTTTCAACTCCCCGGCAAACGCCTTTTTAGACTCTGTTTTATCCTCAATAGTTTTTAACTTTTGTGTCCTGTCAAGAAGTTCTTCAACTCTCTCCAACAATTCTTTCCGGTCAATAGGTTTGTTCAGATACTCATCTGCCCCGGCCCGAAATCCTCTGATTTCCATTTCAGAATCATCAAATGAAGTAAGAAAGATAAAAGGTACTAATGGAACCTTTGAATTTTCACGAATCATCCAGCATAGTTCGATGCCATCCATCTGAGGCATCATAATATCTGATATTATCAGCTCGGGTATTTCCTTATTGGCAACCTGAAAGGCAACCTCACCGTTTTCGGCTTCAACAATCTCATAACCAGCCTTGGAAAGGCTGATATTAAGTAATTTTAGCACATTTGGGTTATCATCAACGATTAAAATTTTATGACTCATGCAATGCTCCCCGCGGTCAGTAAATTTACTTAATTTACAAATTCAGGGTGAAGTATGAAAATTATTTATTTGAATAAAAATAATTTATATTCAGGTTTCGGGCTGCTGCCACCTCATCCAGACGACGAACAGGCGTCGTGTAAGGGGCCTGATGCAGTTTTTCTGCATCTTCGTTAATTTCATCGTCTATTTGTATCATCGCATCGGCGAAATAATCGAGCATTTCCTTACTTTCTGTTTCTGTCGGTTCAATCATCATCGCTTCCTTGACAATAATTGGAAAATAAACAGTAGGCGGATGAATTCCAAAATCTAACAGGCGTTTGGCAATATCCATCGCCTTTCCGCCTTTTTCTTTCTGTTTTTCCGCCGATAAGACAAATTCGTGCATGGTTCGGGATTCAAAACCCAGACGATACCTGTTTTTTAACTTTTCATACAAGTAATTTGCATTTACGATAGCATGTTCAGATATTTTACTGAATCCATAAGCACCGACCATACGGATATATATGTAGGCGCGTAGTAATAAGGAAAAATTACCAAAAAAACTGTGAACTCTCCCAATGGATTGATCATCCATATCATCAAAATAATACTTATTTCCATCAAATTTTACTGTGGGCCTGGGCAAATAATCCATAAGTTTTTTATTAACGGCAACCGGACCGCTCCCTGGCCCGCCTCCGCCATGTGGGGTTGAGAAGCTTTTATGAAGATTCAAATGCATGACATCAAAACCCATATCGCCCGGTCGTACAATACCGAAGAGCGCGTTCATATTTGCTCCATCCATGTAAAACAAAGCATCGACACTTTCCAGAATATCTTTAATTTCTTTTACCTGATGATCAAAAATTCCCAGGGTGTTTGGATTTGTCAGCATCAGACCGGCAACATCCCGGGAAATTTTAGCCTTTAAGTCATTTAGATCAACAACACCCCGGTTATTAGATTTTAGAGTCTCAATTTTATAGCCGCTTATTGCCGCACTGGCAGGGTTTGTACCGTGGGCAGAATCAGGAATCAGAATAATACTCCTGTTTTCCCTTTTTGCCTTATGGTATCGTTGCATGAGCAGTAAACCAACAAGTTCACCCTGCGAACCGGCAGCAGGTTGAAGTGTGACCGCATCCATTCCCGTAATACTTTTTAAATATTCCTGCAATTCATAAAGTATCTGAAGAGCACCCTGTACCTGTGATAAATTCTGATCAGGATGCAATTGTGAAAATGCCGGTATACCGGCTAATTTTTCATTGATTTTGGGATTATACTTCATCGTACAGCTGCCCAGAGGATAAAAAGACTTATCTACATGATGATTCATGGTTGATAAAGCTGTGTAGTGTCTGACCACTTCATTTTCCGCCACTTGTGGGAGATCAGCTGGATTTTCACGTAGATGCTGTACAGGGATTACCTCTCCAATGGGTTTTTCCGGTACGTCACACCTGGGCAGGATGTGTCCCTTTCTTCCCTCCCGACCTAACTCGAACAATAATTTTCGGTACATTTACTCCTCTGATTTAAAATCTAACCACAAAGATGCAAAGAATTAAAATATTGTATCAACTTATAATGTCATCCTGAAAGGATCTTTGCGGTTGCTTGCCGATATTCATACAAAAAACGTCAATTAGTAACGACAACTGCAAAGATGCTTACAGCATGACAAAAATAATATTAGTTACCTTTGTGTCTTTGCGGGTTATTTTTCTGTTAACAAATCAGTAGCGGAAATCGTTTTATTCTTACCGGTTGTCTTAGCCCTGTCTAATGCTTTCTTGGCCAGAGCAAAAAATTCCATCTCATTCTTAACCGGCTCACTAAATGGGAAAGTCGCCACACCTATACTCGCCGTAATCGTCTTCTCCATTTTTTTTCTTCTGCTTCCCGCCCCTTTTCTCTCAATCTTGGAATCATCTACATATTCAGTTTGATTAATCGCCACGCGCAATCTTTCCGCTTCAAATACCCCACTTTGCATATCTATGCCCGGTAAGATGACTGCAAAATTTGCGCCCTCCAGTCGGCCAACCACATCAGCCACCCGGGAATTTATCAGAAGAACATTGGCAATTTTCGTAAGTACATAATCACCAACATCATGTCCAAAAGTGTCATTCACCCGTCCAAATGAGTCAATATCCAATATGACGACAGAGATAGGTATTTTGTGTTTTTGGGCATGGTGGAATTCTTCTTTTAGCTTATTGAAAAAATATGATTTATCATACAATCCGGTTAATCTGTCAATTAATGCGGTTTCTTCTAACCTTCTGTTGATCTGATGTAACTTCTCAATCTCCTGTGATAATTCATCGCGGATTTTTATTTCGCCATTTTTTTTAGAATTCAGTTTCTTTAGCAACTGAGCTCTCTTAATCACAGCATGGACAGTTGTCAGCATTTTTCTTGCGTTTAAAGGTTTTTCCAGACAATCAACTCCCCCAACCTCTAAACACTTTGCCCGGATATCACCTTCATCTTTTTCACTAATCAAAAATACAACCGGAATATTTTTCGTCTTTTTTCTGTCTTTAATTTTTTTACAAGCAGTATAAGCATCCTCAGCGGAGGGGTCTGTATCAAGAAGTATTAGATCGGGATTGTCTTCATTCGCTCTTTTTACAACCGATTTTGCATTTTCAGCAATAATCATTTCCGTCTGATCAGTAGCAAACAGACTCTCTAGTGATTCAGTCAATTCTTTGTCGTGTTCTAATAATAAAATTTTAGACATTTTCCTCGTTGCTCGATGCTCGATGCTCGATGCTCGATGCTCGATGCTCGATTTTAAAATTTAAAATTACCAATCTATTTGGCTGACAAATGGTTTTTTTCTACGGATTGAATAAATAGATTTAACTTCTTTCCTAATTTATCAAGTCTTTCATTGTAATCCATATATAGATCTCTGTCAGATAATGATTTAGTCTCAAATAAATTTACCAGATGATCAATGGTTTCATCATTTGAGGCAATTGCATATGTAAGAAATTTAATAAACTCTTGTTTATACCTTCGCCTTCCATAACCTTCGACAATATTTGATTTTACCGACTTGCTCGATCGTCGAATTTGACGTCCTTCTTCATACATCTCAAATCGAGGTAATTTGTTCAAGGATGTAATATGAATGTCAATTACAAGCTTGTGTGCTATTTCAAAAATTTCTAAATCCCGATAACTCATACCTATCCCTCCTAATTTAGTTTAACTAATATTAGGAACAATAAATATGCCAATTATATATCAATCATAATTCTATGTCAGATATTAATTATCGAGTATCGAGGATCCAGTATCGAGTATCAGTTCGTCAAAATCTTTTTCAACGCCGACACATACATGTCAATCTCATCCTTCGTGCGCTTTTCTGTTACTGTAACTAGCAGATGCCCTTCCATTCCCCATTTTTTAAGATCAATTCCACCAAGAATTCCCTGTTTTTTTAATTCTTTTAATACCTTACCTGTATCTTTTGGTAATTTTACCAGAAATTCTTTAAAAAATGGTTTATCGCTTATGACTTCCACACCATTTATTTTCCGCAATTCTTCAGCCATGTAGTGGGATTTTTGCAGACATAAATTTGCCACTTCCCGGATGCCATATTTGCCCAGCGCTGCTAAATAGATTGTCGCAGCAAGGGCCAGCAATCCCGAGTTCGTACAAATATTTGACGTTGCTTTTTCACGACGGATGTGTTGTTCCCGAGTTTGTAAGGTAAGGACATAACCCGGTTTTCCATCTATATCCTGGGTTAAGCCGGCAATCCGACCGGGGATCTTGCGTACCAGCTTCTGCGTAGTGGAAAACAAACCGATAAAAGGTCCCCCGTAATTCTGATGATTTCCCAATACCTGCCCTTCGGCGACGGCGATATCCGCACCATACTGGCCCGGGGGTGAAAGTAATCCGAGAGAAATTGGATCATAAAAGGCTATAAAAAGCGTATTTTTATCCCTCAGTAATGTTCCAACGGTTTGCATCTCTTCTAAATACCCAAAGAAATTTGAGTGTTGAATGATAACCGCAGCAAATTCGTCGTTTAACATGTCTTCAAAGGAATCTAAATCGAGTGTATAACCAGAAACAGGGATTTCTGTTATTTCAATATCATTGTGTGAGACATAACTATCCAATACTTCTCTGTAGCGCCGGTTCAATGTACCGGCTACAAGTACCTTGTTTTTTCCTGTATGAGCATAGGCAAGAAGTATTGCTTCCGCAAGAGCAGAGCCACCTTCATACATTGAAGCGTTTGTCACATCCATTCGGGTCAACTCGCAAACCATAGACTGGAATTCATAGATGGATTGGAGTGTTCCCTGACTCACCTCAGGTTGATAGGGCGTATATGCGGTGTAAAATTCAGACCGGCTGATTAATGATCCAACAATCGCCGGTACGTAGTGATCATAGGCGCCACCACCCATAAATGATATCCCCAGCTCATTTTTCGCAGCGAGTGATTCAATCAATCCGTTAACTTCTGCTTCAGATATCGCTTCAGGAATATCGAGTTTTCCTTTGAATCTTAGATCTTCAGGTATATTTGAAATTAAATCATTAAAATTACCGACTCCTATTTCGGAGAGCATTTCCCTAATATCTTCATCCGAGTTCGTTAAAAAAGCCATTCTCTATCCTAAAATAGTAGTAAGCGTAAAGTTTAAAAAAATAACAAATTACAAATATTTTTTTCATTGTCATTCCCGCGAAAGCGGGAATCTCAAAGGGGTAAACTCCGGCAGGAATCCAGAAAATAGGCATATCATCATGGATCCCCGCTTGCGCGGGGATGACAATGCACATATTGTTCATTTCTTTCTCACCGACATTCCCGCTGGAGTTTATCCCGCACTTGATGCGGGGCGGGAATGACAGCTGCAATAATAGTTAATAACTCCGTGGTTATCACATCCTTACCCAATATGTTCCTGGTATGCCGTAGCATCCATCAGACTATCATATTCTTCCGTACTCTCAATCTTTATCTTTATCATCCAACCCTCACCGTAAGGATCTTTATTGATCGTTTCCGGAGTATCTGGAAGGGCATTGTTTGCTTCGACGATTTCCCCAGTTAATGGCATATACAGGTCAGCAGCAGCCTTCACAGCCTCTATACTACCAAACGGGTCTTTCTGATTAAAAGTATCACCGACTGCGGGAAGATCAAGATAAACGACATCACCCAGCTCACCCTGAGCATAATCGGTGATCCCAACAACTAGAACATCACCTTCTTTACGTACCCATTCATGGTCTTCACTATACTTTAATTCTTCTGGAATACTCATCGTGCCTCCACTATTCTAAAAGATTTATTCTTTCTAAAAATCCTGTATCAAAATTTCCATTCTTAAAATCATCATGATCAATTAGTTTTCTATGGAAAGGGATTGTCGTTTTGACACCTTCGATGACAAATTCATCCAATGATCTTCGCAGCCGGGTAATTGCCTCTTCCCTGTCTTTCCCATGAGCAATTAACTTGGCAACCAATGAATCATAAAATGGGGGAATATCATATCCGGAATACGTATGTGTATCCACTCTAATACCAGGCCCCCCCGGAAAATGAACATTTTCTATATGACCCGGATTGGGCATAAAATTGCGCTCCCAATCCTCGGCATTTATACGACATTCAATAGCGTGTCCCGCCATATTAATGTCTTTCTGTTCGTAATTCAAAGGTTCACCCGCAGCCACCCGTATCTGATCTTTTACTAGATCGCGGCTATAAATCATTTCAGTTACCGGATGTTCAACCTGGATTCTCGTATTCATTTCCATAAAATAGAAATTTTTTTGATCATCCAACAAATATTCGATTGTACCGGCGCCAACATAATCCACACCCTTACAACCCTTTACCGCCAACTCACCCATTTTATTTCTCAAATCGTCATCAAGTGCAACAGATGGCGCTTCTTCCAACAACTTTTGATGTCTCCGTTGTATGGAACACTCCCTTTCACCATAATGCACCACATTACCATGAGCATCTGCCATTACCTGTATTTCAATATGACGTGGATTGACAATAAACTTTTCCATATACAAATCTGCATTCCCAAACGCGCCTTCTGCTTCTGCACTGGCCATCATAAAGTTCATTTCCAACTCATCTTCGGAGTTTACGATACGCATCCCTCTACCGCCCCCCCCGGCAACAGCTTTTAACATTACCGGGTATTTTACATCTTTGACCAGGGATTTTGCATGATTTAAATCTTTAATCACACCTTCACTGCCGGGCACGACGGGAACACCGGCTTTTGTCATTGTTTTCTTCGCTTCTGATTTGTTTCCCATCTTCCGGATGACATCTGCGTTTGCGCCGATAAATTGGATATTACATTCTTCACATATTTCAGCAAATTCCGGATTTTCTGCTAAAAAACCATACCCGGGATGCACCGCATCAGCGCCGGTTACTTCTGCTGCCGAGATAATTCGCACCATGTTTAAATAACTCTCATTACTGGGAGGTGGACCAATACATACAACTTCATCAGCAAAGCGTACATGCAGCGAATCTACATCCGCTTCAGAATAAATAGCGACAGTCTTTATACCCAACTCCTGACACGCCCTGAGAATTCGAAGGGCGATCTCACCCCGATTAGCTATTAATATTTTATTGAACAAACTAATTCCCCTTTATCTTTCAATGGCCTTTTGCAGCTCTTCCGGTGTTTGCTTTAATCTGGTATTTTATGCTTGTACACGATTTAATTCAATTCTCAATTGATTTATTTCAAAAGAATCTGACTGGTCTCTAAACGGTGTTACCGCCGGTTCTTCACTACTAATTGGTACACTATTCAGGAGATTTAACCAATTTTTGTAAGCAATAATATAGCGACTATTTGGATAATTTTCGAGAAAATTTTGAGCATCCTTTTCGATGCGAGATCTTACAAAATGATCAATGCCTTTTAGCTGCAGGATAAGAAGAAATAGAGCGATTGAAATAAATATAATGAGGACAAGATAACTGAAGAATAATTTATATTTCAACTTCATTCATTATTTTTCAATAAGGAAGAGAACCTGATTATATTCAACTGGTTGTGCGTTTTCTACTAAAATTTTTACAATCTTTCCTGCATATTCAGATTCTATTTCATTCATTAGCTTCATCGCTTCAATGATACACAAAGTTTGTCCAACGGTAACATTTTGTCCGATGTCCACATAGGGATCTGCATCCGGGGCGGGAGCACGGTAAAACGTTCCGACCATTGGTGACCGAACTTCATGGTATTCACTTGCGGCAGTTTCAGCTGGCACAGTCGCAGTATCAGCCGATGTGGGCTCTGGCAGACCTTGAACCGGTAGCGATGGCGGTGCCATCACAGGAGGTTGTGGTTGATAGGCAGGATTCATGACAACGGCCTCAGCCGAATATTTACTATTCTTAGATATTCTCAGTTTTTTACCTTCTTCTACAATTTCAATTTCAGTGATATCTGCGCTTTCAACAAGTTTAATAAGCTGGCGGATCTCTTTGATCTCCATCAAGCCTCCTAACATAATGACTAAATTAATTTTACTTTCTCAAACAAATCCTTGGCCTCTTCATGAAATTTATTCTTGTAGGATGAGGCACTGATGTGATGTTTGCCAATATTGGTGAAATTTATATCTTTAACATCTTCGTCGCAATAAATAATTACAGGAACATCATCCTCTGTTCTCGGTTTGGGCCACAACATACTCAGGATTTTATCAGCATCCTCATAATCGAGGATTATCAATTGCGGTGCAAAATTTCCCATAAATCGAACTGTCATCTCTTGTGGACCCGTAACTTTACAGTCATACCCCATTTTTTTAACTGTACGGCTAGCCATAATTCGCGCTATTCTGTTATCATCTATAATAAGGACCTTTACTTCTTCCAGTTCCACACCTTCCTGTTTTTTGATCTCATCTTTCAGCTTCGCAGCTTCCAACAAAAGATTGGTGATACTCTCATTCACATTTGCGATAGGCACGTCTTCTGTATCTTCAAAAACAAACCTCAATTCCTCGTTACATGCCAATTGTAAAAATGCATCTTCCTTTATAAGTGATCCATAAGTTGCGGAAACGAAGCGACCGTTTTTTACCATGATATTACCAATTTCAGTATTGTTAACGTCGTAGAATTTGAATATTCCGGTCCGTTTTCCCTGATCCTTCTCCTGGGCCTCATTCCAGAAAAATTCATTTGCGGTGAAGTGATACTGCAGTCGGGATTCATTAATTCTTAGATTTATTCTGGCCACAACTTCTTTTATATGGAATGGCCGGCGAATAACATCAACCACACCATTGTTAAAAAAATCCATTACGGAATCATCGTTATCGTTGAGAATTAAGGCAATAATTGGGACTTGTCTCAATTCTTCATTTTTTTGCACGGAACCCATCAAATCGGAATTACTTTTTTCTTTAAAATTATCCGCTACTAAAAGCAGGGCCGGAACTTCTTTTACTGCCCTTTTCTTACATTCAAACACATTATCAAATGTAGAAATTGTAAATTCATTGGTCTTTAACTGATTCTGAAGACCTGTGACATCTTTATCGGGTGCACTCAATATAAATAACATAGTTACCGATTCCTTAATACCAGGATTTCAGGAATATTAATACTCTTTTGCTGCTTTTGCAATACGTTGTAATTCTTCAGTTACAATATCCAGGTGCTCATCACTTAAATACGTTGTATGTATTCTGGTATGTTTAAGCTTTAGCCAGTCAATTTCCGCGATAATCAGATCTTCTTCAAAATAAGGAGCTTTTACGACCCGTTTGCCAATTTTGAGCTGATCTGAGCCGGAGCAATTTTTAATTTGTTTTTTTCTTTCATCGTTTTAGTTCATAATTGTCTGGTTAAAAATCGTCTAATTTAGGTAATGCTTCAAGAACTCATCCCCCGGCCCCTTCTCTTGGTAAGAGAAGGGGAGAAGAATATGATATATTTTCACTGCAAGAATTATTCCTTTAACCGGACCTTAATGATTTTGATTGTATAATCAATAAAGGCTAAATTTACTGTTTCTCCTTATTAAAAACAAACGTATCGACTTGTTGCTAAAAGGGAACTAAACTCACACCCTATCCCCTTCTTTTGGGAAGAGAAGGGGAACAGATGGTGCCTTAATCGCGATATAATCCGTAATCATTGATGACTTTTAATACTGATGGCGGGAGGAGATCAGAAACATCGATACCCAAATTAATTTTATTTCGTATCTCAGTTGCAGATATATCAATAATTGGTGATTCTAAAAATGTCACTTTTTGAATATATTTACTGTTTATCTTTTGATCATCGGTTCCTGATCGACGGATCACAACAATTCTGGCCAGTTCCATGATCTTGTCAGGTTCTTTCCACATATGAAAATCGGCCAAATTATCTATTCCAATAATATAATACATTTCAGATTCAGGTAGTTTTTCATACTTTTTGAATTCCTGAAGCGTATGAATTGTATAAGATATGTCTTTCCGATCAATTTCAATACGACTGGCCTTAAATTCCTCGTAACCCTCTATTGCTGCTTCCACTAATTTTAGTCTGATAAAGGTCGGAGAGAGATCAGAATTGTTTTTTAAAGCATGAATGGCAGTAGGAATGAAATAGATATATGCTAATTGTAATTCTTTTTGTACCCAATCAGCAAGTTTAAGATGAGCATTATGTGGTGGATCGAATGTACCTCCATACAATCCTATCCGCATTTTATAATAATCCCCTTAATCCCTCCTCCCTCATATAAGTGTGTTGCAGAATACACAATTCTCAACAATATTATTATGGCTTTCTCACAGATTGTCATTCCCGTCCCGCACCTGCGGGAGGAATCCATTAAAAAACAGCCTCTTACGAAACTAAGATTTTGGATACCTGCTGGAGTTTACCCATTTGGATTCCTGCTTTCGCAGGAATGACAAGGGGCAGGCATGACATTTACAGATGATTTTCTCGATACTACAACACCCTCATATACGGGACGGGATAAATTCTTTTTCGATATTCACTATTCTTCTTAATCATCAATATTAGATGATACTTTTCGTAAACTTCTTTCAACAGCGTAATTCAAATCCGAATCAGGAAATTTATCTTTAAAAATCAGTAACTGCTCTCGGGCATTTGCCCAATCTTCCAGATCAATATATACAAGTGCTTTTCCTAACAATGCATCATCGACCCATGAAGTATCATAATACCGCTCTAAAACAATATCATAATATATCAGACTGGATCGAAGTCTGAACATTTTCCGATAAAGCTCTGCATTCAAGAATTCTTTCTGGGCCAGTTTTTCACGAAGTTCCAGTAATTGTTTTTCGACATCTTCCCTCCTGGTATGACGTGGGAAATCTTCAATAAAAAGCTGAAAAGCCCGTAGCGCTTTTTTGGTATATTCCTGATCAAGAGCCGCTCGCGGGGACATCTCATAATAGCTCATTCCCAACATATACTGCGCATCCGGAACCAGGGGACTTTGCGGCATATTATTTATCAGTTTTGAGAATTCTGCTGCGGAGATGATGAATTCTTCAAGTTGATAATGCGACATTCCCAGAAAAAATTGGGCACTATCTGCTACAGAACTACCGGCATAACGTAATATGATAATTGTAAATTCGTTGGCACACTCGTAATAATCTTCGTCATCATATAATTCTTGTGCATACTTGAAATACCCTTCCGCTGTCCAGCCTGGCTCCGGGTTTCTTCCCGAGCATCCAAACCATATCAGTGTAGTAAGTAGAAGAACAAAAAAATATTTAGTCACTTGAATTCCTCTTCCTAATCTCATGTTCTTTGTGTAAAAAACAAATATACAACGACCGCTACCGATGCGATGACTAACGCTGGTTCGTAAATTTTCTCCCAGAATGAATAGTCTTCTCTTTTACCTCTGGTAAAACCATAATTTGAGTTTTCAATTTCGGCTATACTCCTATACGGTATCTCATCTGTATATTGTGCTTTCTTGTCAATAGCTTTTTTAACTTCCTCGGTTCGTGCTGAATAAAATTGTCCTCTCAATTCAGTTTCAATTCGTCTGGTTATAAAATTTTTACCCAAAAATGATTTCTCAAACGGTTTTGAATACTTGATACTGGTTGTAAACTGATTAATAGTCAGTACCAAACCTTGAAACGACGAAGTCGGATTATAGTTTCGGAAGACCTTAAAAGATTTTTCAGTAGCAAGATTTCCAACCAAAATTTTCAGGTAATTACTTCTTTCCCATTCCAGTTCAGATACATCAATAGCGAGCGAATCAGCATCTTCGCTATGGATAGTCTCAAATTCCTCCAGGATACTGGAAACCACCAGACTATCTATAACACTTATATTATTTATTTCCCGGGAATAGCTCTTCCCATCAACTATAACCTGAAAGACAAGAAAAACAATTAATAATATTTTCATAATAAACCTGAATTATTCACGAAAATCAATTTTACAGAACCTTCCATCTTAAGTTTAAAGCAAATAAAGATAAAAAAGAAAACACTAAGATACCACTAATAATACCGACAAAATCTCCATACCGGGAATAAAAGGTTGGATTTTTATAGACAGGCATTATTTTTTGGGCGGACGTTTTATGAAATATAGATGAGTCAAAATATCGTCTGCCGTAAGGGTCAATAAAGGAAGAAATACCCGTATTTGCACATCGAATCACTGAACTACGTTGTTCGATTGCCCGAAGAACGGCTGCCTGTAAATGTTGATAAGGTTGAGAAGTATAGTCAAACCAGGCATCATTTGTGATAACAATCAGAAGATCACACCCTTGATCATAAAATCGTTGAACAATATTTGGGAAGACAGATTCATAGCATATAACACTAGAAATATTAATAGATTGCATTGTATCTGATCTTCCAGTGATCTGCCAGTCACTCCCATTATATTTCAATTGATAGGGTATCAGACTCAGATTAAATATCACAGGTTTTTCACCGGGACTTAAATGACTTTTATCTGAAGCGGTCATCCAGTCTGGGAGAATGTTATTTAGAGGAAAAGTTTCCTCCCCTGGTACAAGTAATAATTTACGATAAATATTAAATACTGAGTCCCCCGGAGTAAAAAAATAGGCGGCATTGTGTTTCAGCCTTTTACCATTGTCAGTTGAAAAATCAATCGTCCCGGTGAGCAGATGATAATTATTGAATTCAACATGTGATTTTATGAAGACTAAATCTTCCTCAGTATCCCCCAGATAATAAGGAATAGCTGTTTCCGGCCAGATTACCAGATCCGGTTGGGTGATTATCACACTATCTGTCATAGAGGCAAGAATTTGGAGATTTTTATGCTGTGATTTACTATCCCATTTTTGATCGAGATTAATATTTGGCTGAATATATGCTATCGATATACCCTCAGCCGTCGGCTTTTCAGCCATCCTGTAGAATCCATACAATAAAGGCAACAGGAATAATAAAAGAATTGTACCCCCCAATTTAATCATAGAGGAAATATTTAATCGATTGGTCAATATTAAATAAAGGAAAATATTGATTAAACATATCCAGAATACAACGCCTGATTGACCGGTAATATCAAGAAATTGGATTAGATACAAAAAATAGGTTTGGGTAAATGCAACGTTTAGCCAGTTAAAGGCTAAATCTCCTAATTGTCGAATATACTCCAAAAAAGTCCAGAGAAATGGAAAAATTAAAAGGGCTATCTTATTACTTTTATTAAAGATAACGGATAGAATCCCTCCCAATATTGCGAATTGTAAAGCGTTTAACATAACTATAATTGAAAATCCGGTTCCGGCATAAAATAATAACCAGTACAGAACACACGAATTCACGATCAGCCCGATCAAATATCCGTAAACTGCTGCTTTTAAGGGTTTGTTTCTCTGATAAAGATATAATTGGGGGACAAAAGCAATATATATTAAAAAGCCAAAAGGACTTGGTGCATATGATAGAATAAAAAAAACCGATGATAAAATAATATCCCGAATGTCCTTGCGATGTAATTTAGCCGGTGAGATCAATTTGCTGGCCATTTTTCGCTGACTGATAAATTGCATCTAAAATTTTCATTAAATAAACACCGTCTTCGATCGGGGTTACAGGTTCTTCTTCATCCTTTATAACATTGATAAAATTTCTTATCTCATTGAAAAATGATTTTTTAAATACATCAACATTTGGCTCAGACTCGACTGGAGTTACATTTACAAGATTACCATGCAATTCCTTGTACAATCGTAAAGGATTCATAAATGCACTGCCCTCCTTACCGAAGACATGTGTGTAATTCATATCTTTTTCCAGATGTATTCGCCATGATACTTCGACAGTTATCACTTCATCATTCTCAGTCTGGATTATTGCCATGGCGGAATCTTCAACATCACCTTCCATAAACAAATTGAAACTATAGGCACGAACATTTTTCACTTTTGGGGTACCAAGCAACCACAGAGACAGATCGATTAACTGAATACCCATGTCCATGAGAACACCACCACCGGAAATCTTTGAATCGGTCAGCCAGTTCTGTAATTTTGGCCTGCTCCAGTGTCTTAACCATCCTGTTTTCACATAAAATGGCTCACCTATCTCACCTTTTCGCATAAATTCTTTTAATATCATTGCGTCATCTCTAAACCGGTAATTCATCCCTACAACCAGCAGTGTATCTTTGCTCTTCGCCTTTTCATGTAATCTCTGAGCTTGCTCTGAATTCAAAGCCACTGGTTTTTCTACAAGGGTAGGTATACCTTTATCTAGTGAAGCAAGGGCCATAGGATAATGGAAGTTATTTGGTGTACAAACAAATATTCCATCTAATTCTTCTCGTCTAAGAAGATTCTGATAATCGAAGTATACCCGCGGTATCTCGTATTTATCAGCAATGAAACTGACTTTAGCTTCATCCAGATCGCAAATCGCCACAAGTTCTACATCTTCCATTTTTTTTAATGTCGGTATACGAACAATTTGTGAGATACCACCGACTCCGGCCAGCGCTATTTTAACCTTACTCATAGTTAGTCCTTAATTAAATCAATGGTAGAATCAAGTTGTAAGCATAATAATTTCATTCATCTAATCATAAAAAATATAAATATTTCAAAATTGCAAATCAATTAATTAACCTTAATAAGGTCCGGTTTAAAATAATTTGATTCAAATCTATGAACTCATCCCCACCCCCTTCTCAAGAGCTAATCTTTACCCATATCTAGGGTTTCTGGACACAGGGGACGGGGATTTCACTAACTCAGGTGCGAAATAAGACATGGAGATTTTCCACATATCGGTCATATCATCAAGACGTTCCAGACCAAGCCACAGTGTTACTGTGCC
>JAGLYF010000140.1 GCA_023132435.1 Calditrichia bacterium
TGAAATTCGTGGACTCTTCTCTTTTAAGCGTTGCACCTGTCTAGGAATTTTCTAAGTAAAGCTTGCTTTCTCTAACATAATAAATTATATTGTTGCACAAAATATGACCAACGGTCATTAATTTTATAACGGTACAAATCTTTAAGATGTTAATATGGAGGTTTAGTTGGGTATCGCGGAACGAAGAGAAAGAGAAAAAGAAAAAAGAAAAAACGACATCATTGACGCAGCCGAACGGGTCTTTTTCGAAAAAGGACACGAAAATGCTACCATGGATGATGTGGCCAATGAAGCGGAGTTGAGTAAGGGGACACTCTACCTTTATTTTAAAAATAAAGAAGATTTGTATCTGGCCATCCATTTGCGAGGCAACAAAATACTACATTCCTTATTTCAAAAGGCGGTCAAAAATAAAAAAACGGGTATCGAAAAAACACGGTCGGTCGGCAAGGCCTACGTCGAGTTTTTTAAAAAATATCCAAATTACTTTAATGCCATGCTCTACTATGAATCACATGATATTGATTTTGCCGACCAGGATTCTGTCGCCGCTGAATGTCTGATCGAAGGAAAAGCAACCCTGGAGCTATTGATTGAGTCAATTGTAATTGGAATTAAAGACGGATCGATCAGATCGAATATCGATCCGGTTAAAACGGCTATAAGTCTATGGGGTCAAACAACCGGAATATTGCAAATCGCATCTCTTAAAGAAAAGATTATACTGTCCCAATATTTTTCAATAAGTGCCCAGGATGTGATTGATTACAACTTTGACCTGATCTATCATGCATTAAAATCTTGATTTTTTTTAACCATAAAATGACGGAGAGTCAGTTATTTGATACACGTTAAGGAGTGATTTTATGATACAATTTAAAACAGTCATACTTTTGCTGATTTTTTTACAAGTGATTTTTGCACAGGAAGACCCACTTGAGCGGTATATCCAAATAGGATTGGAATCTAACCTGGCCCTGAAGCAACAGGAGTTTTCTCTGGAACAGAGTATAGAAATGCTTAACGAAGCACGGGGTAAATATTTTCCATCGATCGATATCGGCGCCCGTTATACACGAGCGGGAGGGGGCAGAGAAATAATCATACCGATTGGAGATTTGGTTAATCCAGTCTACAAAACTCTTAATCAGCTACTGATAGCCGAGGGACTTCCACCAACCTTCCCGGAAGATGTGCCCAATGAATCCATCCCTTTCATAAGAGAAAAAGAGCATGAAACCCGCATTCGTCTTGTACAACCCCTCTTCCAACCGGCGATTTGGAGTAATTATGGTTTGAAATCGGACTTGAATGAGATCGAACAGTTGCGAATACGTATGTATAAACGTCGTCTGGTCAACGAAATAAAACGCGCCTATTACAATTATTTAAAAGCAACACAGGTGGTCGATCTCTATACACGGATCAAGGATTTACAGACTGAAAATTTGCGGGTAAGTGAAAAATTATTCTCTGCGGGTAAGGCTACCCAGGATGTTGTTTTTCGGGCCAGAGCTGAGCTCAGTCAAACTGAACAGGAACAAATGCATGTTGAAAACCTGCAACGCCAGGGCAGATCGTACTTAAACTTTATTCTTAACAGGCCGCTGGAAACCGAGATTATAAAAATTGATCGTCATACGGTTCAGGATCCTGCTACCCTTAATTACGAATCGGCGCTACATCATGCTTTTTCAACCCGGGAAGAGATTGAACAAATTAAACAGGCCATCTCAGCCACCGGTAAAAATGCAAAAATTGTGCGGAGTAAATATTATCCCGGTATAAATGCCGTTCTTGATTACGGGTTTCAGGGCGTGGAATATAGCTTTTCCAAAGATGATGACTTTTGGATGGCTTCTCTTGTCCTGGAGTGGAATTTGTTCAGAGGTTTTCAGGACAAAGCAAAGCTGGAGCAGGTTTATCTTGAACGAAAAAAATTGTCAACCAAAGAGGAGGAAATTAGAAACCTAATTGAACTGGAGGTGGAACGGATTTATGACAATTTGACCGTTACCAGAAAAACTATCGATGTGGCCAGACAACAGGTTGAAAGTGCCCGGGCTTCATTTAAGATAATCCGAAAAAAATATGAAGAGGGTGTTGCCGCCCAGGTAGCGTATCTTGATGCCCAGACGACCCTAACCAATGCGGCAATTAACGAAGTGATTTCAGAATATGACTATTATATTACCTATGCTAATTTCGAGCGAATTGTGGCCTTATATGAATTCTAAACGCAAAAACTAACCCTCCCCCTTTATAATCCCCCCTCCCTAATATGATTAGGGAGGGGGAAAGAGGGGGGGTGTTAATAAAGGGAGGATCAAATGAAAACAACAACATATGTATTACTTCTATCTATCATTACGCTATCTGTATTCTATCTCTCAGCTTGTGGTTCCAAGACAGAAACACAAGAGAATGGGACAAGAATAAATGTTCAGGTTGCCCCGGTAGTGCAAAAATCGATGGTGCTGCCAATTAATACCAGCGGAAAACTCTATACATCAGTGGAATCGAAACTTTCCTTTAAAATACCTGGTATCATCGCGCACATTTGTGCTGATGAGGGACAGTCCGTAAAGAAAGGCACCCTTCTGGCGGCGTTGGATCTCATTGAAATGAAGGCAAAAGTTAATCAGGCCAATAGCGCTCAGCAAAAAGCGCAAAGGGATCTTGAGAGAGCACAACGTCTGTACGCAGATAGTGTTGTCACTTTGGAACAATTACAAAATGCAAATACCGCATTGGATATCGCAGCCTCTAATGTAAAAGTGGCAGAATTTAATTTGAGATATTCAGCTATATATGCCCCGGAAAGTGGAAAAATTCTAAAAAAATTTGCTGAAGAAGGGGAATTAATTGGATCCGGTAATCCGGTTTTTCTGTATGGGTCAAGCAAGGAAGGTTGGGTTCTACGGGCTGGTGTCACTGACCAGCAAATAATCCAGTTACAGGTTGGAGATCTGGCAAATATAACCTTTGATGCTTATCCTGATATGAAATTTTCAGCAAAAATCTCAGAAATCGAAGCGGTTGCCAATCCCTATACCGGTACCTTTGAAGTTGAGCTTAAACTTGATCACAGTGATATTCACCTATATTCCGGATTTGTCGGTAAGGTGACGATCATACCAAGTATCACTCAAAAATACTCAATTGTACCCATAGAGTCACTTATAGAAGGTAATGAAAATGAGGGTTATGTCTATGGAGCAGATCGAAGCAGTAATACAGTTACGAAATACAAAATTAAGATTGGTAAGATCGTTGAAAATCAAATGCTGGTATATTCAGGACTTGAAAATGTCCATGAAGTTGTCACCTATGGTACACCTTATCTGACAACCAGTAGTTCGATTAATATTGTAGCAGGATCGTTTAATGAAAATAACAAATTACAAACTCCAAATAATAAATAAATTCCAAATTCCAAGTTCCAAATTCTGATTAGTAGTAATCGATTGAATCATTGGAATTTGGATATTAATTATCTTTTGGATTTTGTTATTTGGATTTTTTAACAGAGAGGTTATAGATGCGTTTACCAAAATTGGCGATTGAGAATCATCAGTTTACGATCATATTAGTATTATTACTCGTTCTTTTTGGACTGGTCTCGTTTTTAACCATGCCACGTTCTGAGGATCCACAGGTTTCTCCGGCGGCAAGCACCGTAATCGTTATATATCCGGGAGCGACGCCGGAGGATATGGAAGAGCTGGTTCTTGATCCTATCGAAGAGGTACTCAATGAGCTGGAGGACATAAAACATATTAAATCAAGAGCAGAAGATGGGCTGGCTCTAGTCAACATTGAATTTTTATCCGGGAATGATCCGGATGATAAATACTCTGATGTGGTCCAGAAGGTAAACAGCATACGAAGTGCTTTACCAGTGAATATCGTTAATCTTGAAATACAAAAATGGTCGGTCTCTGATGTGCAAATTTTACAACTGGCGCTAATGTCTGATTCTGCCAGCTATCGTGAACTTGAAAGGGAGGCGGAAAGACTCAAAAAGTCATTAGAAACAACAGCCGGAGTTAAAAAAGTTAAGATGTGGGCTTTTCCGAAGCAGGAAATACGCATCTCAATAGACTTGCAGAAAATGGCTCAAAATCGTCTTAGTTTAAATCGTGTAATTGGAGCAATTCAGAGTGCAAATCAGAACATCCCGGGTGGTTATATAGACATCGGGGCCAGACGATTTAATGTTCAAACCAGTGGTTCCTATGAATCGATTGAAGAAATTAAAACCACAGTGGTTAATAGTGCCGAGAACAATCTTCTTTATTTAAAAGATCTGGCGGAAATCTCCTATGACTATGAGGATAATACATATTTTGCCCGATTTAAAAGTAAAAAAGCGGTTTTTGTAACAGTTAGTCAGAAAATAGGCACAAATGTATTTACAATCAGAGATGCCCTGGAAGATAAGATAACAACATTTCAAATTAACTTGCCGGCTAAGATAGAATTGGAGACAGTGTTTGATCAGTCTGAAAGTGTTGGGTATCGGTTAAATGGCTTTTTTCTGAACCTTTTTCAGGGATTGATTCTGGTCGGTCTGGTTGTATTGATGGCTGTGGGCTTAAGGGCATCGGGAATTGTAATTCTGGCAATCCCGGTTTCGATAATGATTGGAATTGGATTTGTGGATCTGAGTGGTTATGGATTAGAGCAAATGTCTATTGCCGGACTCGTGATCGCTCTTGGTTTGCTGGTTGATAACGCCATTGTTGTCATTGAGAACATTTCACGCTTTATGAAAATGGGGTATTCCAAAAAAGAAGCAGCGGTAAAAGGAACCAGTCAAATCGCCTGGGCGGTGGTCAGTTCCACCACCACAACAGTTTTAGCCTTTATTCCGATAATGATGATGCAGAATATTACCGGAGATTTTATCCGAAGCATGCCGGTAACGGTTGTATATACACTATCTGCTTCTTTGCTTATCTCTTTGATTCTGACCCCGTATCTTTCCACTAAGTTTTTAAAGATCACAGATGTTCAAAAAGAAAGAAAAATGCGCAAATTTTTAAATCACGAAATAGAAAACCGTTATCGAAAAACACTGAATTTTGGTTTAGAAAAACCCAAAATAATTATTTTGATTGCTCTGATTGTGTTTACGGGAAGTCTGACCCTGTTTCCTTTGGTCGGAGTTAGCTTTTTCCCAAAGGCTGAAAAACCCCAGTTTATTATCAATATTAATACACCGGACGGAACTAATCTGGATAGAACAGATCAGATTACCCAGTATGTGGATTCTCTCTTAATAAACAGATCAGAAATTCAACATTATGCAATAAATGTGGGACACGGAAATCCGCGCATTTATTATAATGTAATCCCGCGGCGAAATGCGAGTACACATGCTCAATTTTTTATTACCCTGAAAGAAAGGAATCTGGATATTTTTAACCGGTTGATAAGTGATCTGAGAGGTCAGTTGAAAGGAGTTCCCGGTGCTAAAATTGAGGTAAAAGAATTTGAGCAGGGACCACCTGTGGAAGCTCCGGTTGCTGTTCGTGTTCTTGGGGACAATTTGAACATACTTAAAGAAATCTCCCGGGATGTTGAAAAGATAATCACTTCAACATGGGGAACGGTTAATATAAATAATCCCCTGAGCACCTCAAAAACAGATATTCATGTAAAAATTAATTTCGATAAAGCAGGTTTTCTCGGCGTCCCTCTTGTTGACATCGATAAAACTGTGCGCGCTGCGGTTGCCGGTTTAACCATTTCAAAGTTCAGGGATCTGGAGGGAAAAGAATATGATATGGTTATTCGTCTTCCGTTTACAGGAAAGATAGATTATAAAGATCTGGACAAAATATATGTTTCCTCTGTAACCGGTGCACAGATACCCCTGAAACAGGTAGCCAACATTCAGTTTACGGCGTCTTCTATGCTGATTAATCACTATAATCTTGAACGGAACGTCACGATTACTTCTGATGTGGAAAGTGACCTCTCAGTTGATCAGGTGACAAAAGAGATAATCAGTCAACTGGAATCATATAATTGGCCCAAAGGCTATCGATATAGTATGGGAGGTGAGCTTGAGAGTAGAGAGGAATCATTCGGAGGAATGGCAAAGGCGGGTATTGTAGCAATTATCGGCATATTTGCTGTTCTGGTATTACAATTCAGGTCTTATGTACAACCGTTAATTGTCTTCTCAGCGATTCCCCTGGCTATCATCGGTTCATTATTTGCTCTTCTGATCACCGGTAATTCCTTCTCGTTTACGGCCTTTATTGGGCTTACGAGTCTTGTTGGAATTGTGGTAAACAATTCGATTATTCTTGTGGACTATACCAATCTGTTGCGGCGCGAGGGTAAAGATATTGTCAGCGCCCTAAAAGAAGCTGGGGAAACACGCTTTATTCCAATAATTCTTACGACAGCTACAACAGTGGGAGGATTGCTTCCACTCACGTTGGGTGGTGGGACACTATGGGCGCCGATGGGGTGGACGATAATTGGCGGGTTGATTGTTTCCACCGTTTTAACGTTATTAGTTGTGCCTGTTTTGTACAAATTATTTTCAACCGAGAAAAATTAACCCACCTCAACCTTTTTTCTAAATAGCTTGCGAAAGGCAAACAGAATTTGTTATTTTAGAAATCTTTCGTTTAAAAACAGGTGAGGAAATACTATGATTGCCAGAATTGCATTGGATGCAATGGGAGGAGATCATGCGCCCGGAGAAGTCGTTCGGGGTGCAATAAGAGCTGCTGAACAATTGGCTGATATCGCGATTACATTGATAGGTGATCAGATAGCCATCGAAAACGAGCTACGAGAAGCAAATTCCAATTTAAAATTTGAAATTGTACATACGGACGAATGGATCAGAATGGATGAGGATCCTAAACAGGCGATTAAGACTAAGGAGAAAGCCAGCGTTAGCATTGGTGCACAAATGGTCAATAACGGGATGGTTGACGGTTTGGTCAGTGCCGGGAATACCGGGGCTACCATTCTTGCTGCTGCTAAGCATATACCGGTTATAGATGGTATTGAACGGACAGCATTAGCAACGGTTTATCCGACAGCTAAATTTGACCGGACAAAAAGCGGTTTTGCCCTGATGCTGGATGTGGGAGCAACTCTGAAATGTACAGCAAAGCAGCTGGTTCATTTTGCTTTTATGGGCAATTTTTATCTCTCGGATGTATTTGGGATAGAAAAGCCGAGAATCGGTCTACTAAACATCGGAGAAGAAGAAACAAAAGGTGGTGATGTATTAAAAAACACCTACCGTCTGTTGAATAAAGCGGAAGAGTTAAATTTTATCGGTAATATTGAAGGTAAAGATATTCCGAAAGGTGTAGCCGATGTTGTCGTGACGGAAGGATTTATAGGGAATGTCGTTCTTAAAATGCTTGAGGGAGTTGCAGAAGTTGTAAAAGAAACCGGTAAGTATGCCTTTAAGAAAAAATTAAGTTGGAAAATTGCTCTTATGCTGCTTGCGCCGGGTTTAAAAAAGATAAGACGTCGTACAGACTATAGCGAATACGGTGGAGCACCAATCCTCGGCTTTAAAAAACTGGCAATTAAAGCCCATGGACGCTCAAATGCGAAAGCAATAGCTAATGCTATCAGGGTCGCATCGGAATCAACACGCCAGAATTTATGCTCCAAAATTGAAGAATCGGTGGGTCGGTTTAATCTTAAACACGCCTTAGAACTTACAGATATGTAATGGGTCAATTAGTGGACTTATTTTTTAATCCATCTGTTATCCAGCCTGACTTTGTATTGATTCAGAGGTGAGTTCTGCTGAATATATTCAGACAAAGTTTCGCGCAATAAAATCCCGGTTCTAAATACGTGGGTTTGATCAATTTCTCTGAGCATATCAAAACCAGCAAAACCATCGGCAAGATAATCGATGGTTACCACCCGATAATCTTTTTTAGGATATAATGAATAATCACCCACCTGAAAATAGGTTAGACGATTTTGGGTTGGACGGCCAGGATCATATTCGACTTTTCCACCGGCAATCGCCAGTCCGGACTGAACAACGCCAATGTTTTTCTCGATTATTTGTTTTAGAAATTGACCATCGATCTCCAATACAACCAATGTTCTGTTAAAGGGAAAAAGGCGGAACATATCCAGCCGGGTAATATTTCCGTTATACAAATCTGCGTATAATTCTCCATAGCTTATAAAAGCAAAATCCGTTTCTGTTCTTGTCAGCATAGCATCACATACAAGATTACTCATTAATGATTCGCCCATTCCGGATCTTTTGATATCAAGTTCACTTGATCCGATAATATCGTTCCACGGATTTGACGGATAATTTTTATTTTCTGTTGTTATATGATTTGTTAATGATACGGATTTGGAATTTGTGTCCTGGCCATAGGTTGAAGATAATAAAAACAGACAAAGCAAATATAAATATTTCTTTTTCACTATTCCTCCAGATGTTACTTTCTGACAACGGAAATTCCGACAAATATAAGTATCAAGCCAATGATTAGAAATATACTGATGTGCTCGCCCATTAACAACCATGTATATTTAAACTGTAATGACATAAAGACTGAGGAAATAAAATTACATCCCGCAGATGCGGGACCAAATGATAAATAAATCCCAACTTCAAATTACCGAAATGATTTTTCTCAGCCGTTTTACAATTTGGTCATTGATATTTGAAAATTATTTGAGATTTGGAACTTGTAATTTGTTATTTAAAGCCTTGGCGTCTTTGCGGTTAAAAACAATCCATATTTTTGTTTTGGAAAAAAATATGAGTAATTTTGCAAAAAAAATTTAAATAATAAAACAATAATCCTTAATATAACTAATATTCAGTTGTGATTACCATCATTTACTAACCCAAATAATCTGTGAAATCTGTGGTTGATGAATAAATCAGACTAATAAAAAACTATTCAAAGAGAGCTATATGGATAACTGTATAAACCTGATTGAAGAACTACGGCAGAAAGTATTAGAAGTATTAAAAATTCAGTTGGACATCTTTCATTATGAAAAGATAATGCTTATAAGCATCGCTGAAGATGGCACCTGCATACCGATTGTATATTCAGATGATAAAACATCTAAAACATATGAATCATATAGTCTTAATTCAGTGGAAGATTTAAAATCTCAGGAAAGGTTTCTTAAAAGTGAATTAGCAGCTGATTCCGATCTTCATAGTTTATGTGAATTTTATGATGTTCATACATTGTATCCGGTAATATTACCGTCTTATCTTCAAAACAAATGTGTGGCATGTCTGGCAATAAATTCTCCCGTACCTGTCTTTACAGATCGACAAATCGAAATGGCGACTTTTTCCTGTAGCTATATCGCAAATTTGATTAATAACGAAAATTTAGTCCAGGACCTGGAAGGTTCTTCTGAACGTATGCAGAAAATGCTTAAGGAAATGGTTACACTGCATGAAATTACACATGCATTGGAGTCGTCAGATAATCTTGATTCCCTCCTTGAGTATATCATGCAAAAAAGCCAAAACGTCATGACAGCCGAAGCTGCTTCTCTGATGCTTGTAATAGAAGAATCAAATGAGTTGGAATTTAAGGTAACTCTTGGACCAAAAGCGGTGGAAGTGAAACCATTCCGGTTACCTCTCGGTCAGGGAATATCTGGTTGGGTGGCCCAGACCGGGGAAGCGGTACTTATTCCGGATGCCTATTCAGATCCCCGTTTTGATCCTTCTTTTGATAAAAGAAGTGGATTCAAGACCGATTCGATGCTCTGTGTCCCCATGATTCACCAATCAAAAGTTGTTGGTGTAATGACTTTAATCAACAAGTTGGATGGAAAACCGTTTAACGAAAATGATCAGAATCTTTTTACTATTTTTGCTTCTCAGGCAGCATTGTCAATTGAAAATGCCCGTTTGTTATTTGCTGCTATTGAAAAAGAACGGTTGGACAAAGAACTTCAGGTCGCTGCGGAGATACAAAAATTATTAATACCGCAAACCATTCCACAGTCTTCCTTCCTGGAAATTGCCGCAGAATATATCCCCTGTAAAGAAGTTGGGGGAGATTTTTATGACATAATAAAGCTGGAAGATGATCGGTTTATATTTGTCGTCGCGGATGTTTCCGGAAAAGGAATTCCCGGCGCCCTTGTCGTCTCCAATATGCAGGCAACTCTGCGTGCATTTCTTGAATATAGCGATGATCTCCTGCCAGTCGTTTCAAAACTGAATGAAACGATAATCCGTCAAACAACCGCGGACCGATTTATCACTTTCTTTATCGGAATATACGACCATAAAAAATCGAGTTTGACATATATTAATGCGGGGCATAATCCTCCATTGTTGGTCAACAAAAAAGGTGAGATGCAGGAACTGAAAACGGGAGGAATTTTTATCGGTTTTATGCCCTGGGAGTATGAGATCGAAGAAATATCATTTAATAAAGGTGATACACTGGTCATGTATACGGATGGTTTGGTTGAAGCGATGGATAGTGAAGAAGAAGAATTTCAAATGACCGGTCTTAAAAATACGATCAAAGAAAGTCTTTCCATGAATAGTGATCAGTTAAAGGAGAAAATAATCGACCGGGTACATGATCATATCGGCGCCGTTCCCCTCACAGATGATTTTACCCTGCTAATAAGCCGAATAATCGCTTAAAAATGTCCAGTTTTGTCATTAAGGCATCAAATCCTCCAACATAATTGATAGCAAAAACCGCGAGAATAACCGCTCCAATTGATGGCGATAAAAAATTGAAAAAAATCTGTTATGCCCCCCCACAACCCGGAAAGAAGAGAATAAAAGAGGGTAACTGCTACGCAGATCAAAACAGCTGTCCATTTGTCCAGGCCGGTTGCAGTCCCGACAATTTTTGCCATTGCCAGCGTCACCCAACCCATTATTATTGAGTTAATCGGCAGAGCGAGATACAGGGCCCGGAATCCTCTCAAAATGGCCGCTGGTTTTCCTCCATACGAATCTCTGCGAATTCCACATCGGTAAGCACACCGGATCGATGCCAGAGACGGGAATAGAAAAATACGGTCAATAGTCCACTCATCACCATATTCCACCACAGCCAGTTGCCGGCAACACCGTGATCAGCAATAAGTCCGGTAACAGCCAGAGGCGTATCCGCGGCAAAAGTGGTGGCTACCATCGATGTACCGGCCAGCCACCATGGTAAACTTCTTCCCGAGACAAAATACTCTTCAATACTTTTGCCGGCCCGACCAGAAAATTGCAACCCGATGATCAGAACAAACAAAAAATAGATAAGTATAATGAGTAAATCGGCAATACCGATCTGCATGAAAGAATCCCTTTCAAATGACCTTAAGGTTAATTATTTACCAGTTTTTACGCAAGCCCGTTTTGGGGAAATTCATTTTCCGTTTGACACTATTCCACATGATTAATGCCTCTCGCAGCGCCGCAACGACGCGACGATTTATTAGATTAAGGATTAAGGGAGCTTATAAAGATAAATTTAATTTTTATTGGTTGGGTTAGCACCTTTTAATCGACTGTCAAATCAAAGGGTAGTCCATACTTCCATGAAAGTACCGATGAAATTTTTGGGACTCTTTTTTTATAACACAATCATGTTTTTAAATTTTAGTTTTTATATAGAGTGTGAACGATTGTTCACAACTGGTATACTAACGCCCACCTGTTTTGGAACTATGTTGGAGCAATTCCTGCCGGCAATCGGATAAATTTCCCACTTTAGTAAAAAAATTGCGATTTTATACAAAATAATAGTACAATATCACCTTTTTAAGGAAAAAATAGTGTTATGTAATAACCAAAAATGATATTTCAAGGCAGAAAAAGGGTAAAATTTGGTCTAAAGTGTGAATGATCGTTTACACCGAGCTTCATGGATCATAATACTTTTATTAGCCTAACTAATTATATTCTCTACACTTAGTATTATATTTACAAAATTGGCATGATATTTGAGTTACTTATTTCAGAAAGAATGTTTTTTATGTCTGAATGATAAGGATCATGCCAATTAAGGACATTGCTTTGATAAATGTTTCACTTTAAATAATGTTGATTCAATGTTGTAAGCCCAAGCGTACAATTTTCACAGGATCATAACGTTAATTAGCCATGATTCTAAAAAATCAACAATTTATTATTATTTTGGTGTCTGAGTTTTATATATTTACCAAGACACCTTTTTTGATAATTCAGATTCCATCTTGGAGTGATTGGTTTGGCTAAAGGAAGTTATTCTACTGAAACAATCTTATAGATTTTAAGTGATTAATATAGCGCTTCATCATTAATGTTTGTACAAATATTCTGGATAGATATTACACTCATGATAAATCGTCTTTTAAACTTAATACTCTTCCTTCTTGTCATAATGTCGCAGCTTCACTGTGTCCATACTTCTAGACAACGTGCTTCTATTGACATGTTTCGAGATTCTGATTTGGATAATATATATTATTTGATGGAGAGTAATTATCTATCAACAAGAATAGATGATATTTTTAAAACTCGGGAATGTACTCTCAACCCAGGTAAGATAATTTCAGAAAATGAAAATGACACATATTACATACTAAGATTTTTCTATAGCAGTTATGTAGATACTTTCATTATTAATGAAGGCGATAGCATCTTGATCACAGTTGACGGAAGAATAATAAATCTCGAATCTTACTATGTAAATTTAGGTCATAATGAAGTCACGGCATATTATGAAATTCAAGTGTTAGATCTTATAGAAATTAGTCAGGCAAAATCTGTTATGGTTATCGTAAAAGGCGTAAATGACACATTCTACAGTGAGTTCCAGCCACAAAATTTTACTAATTTCGATACTTTTGTAAAAAAGATTATATACACCTCTGAGAAAAATCAGAATGATATTAGAGATGATCAAATAATAAAATCCAAATTGAGGGGATTTATAAGTGTTGGTTCAGGAAGTGGTTATGAATTATGGTTTACATATTATACTAATTTCTTGAAAATAAAGGCGTTTCAAAAAATTGGTGATTTCATCTCTATTGGTGCTGGCTTCACTAAATTCAATTATGATCGGTATGTGCACAGCCAAACAAGTTCTGAACCTCCACCTAGATTTTGGTATGAATTTCATGATAGTCAAAAAAATTCCATTTTGTACCTAAACGCTATGTATGGTTTAACACATGCTAGCGGATTTGGAAATTGGTCTTTTGAATTAGGCATTACTATTCAATATTATCAGATAGATGATCAAGATTGGAATAAATATATTCCTTCTGAGACAAGATGGGGAACAGTCCCTCAATTTAAATACAATATTACAAACGGAAAAGCCTATGATGGAATCGTATTCGGAATTTTTGTTCAGGCGGGAATTTTCTGGTTTAGAATAAATCTTGAGGAGGCTTGGATGGTAGGACTTTCAATTCCTATATATTTTTAAAAAGGCGCTATATTTAGGCATCAATAAAATTCCAAATTCAAATTACGAAGGGAAATATATCATGAAAAAATTATGCTTAATAATATATACCCTTACTTTTGTACTATTAAATTACGCTTTTAGCGAAATTTATGACCACAGCATCGGATCTAATATTAGATTAGAAAATTTACATGTGAGCGATTATGAATTTTACGTTTTTGGTATCGATAATTCTGACAAAGCGCATTTTAAAGTATATGATCTAGAGGGAACACTCGTAAGAAGCACTCAATTCGGCACGACATTTAGCTCAATATATAGATCCTTGAGATCTATGGATGTCGATGGTGATAAAATCGTATGTGTTTATGTAGAAAATGATTGGAAAAATATCGTAACTAAGACATCATCAGATGGTGGTAGTAATTGGTCAACAAAGACTGATAAAAAAGCTACTTATCAAATTGAAGCAATAAATGTTTGTATTTATGATAATACACTTTATCTTGCTTATATTGAAAATCAAACCGATGGAGACCAAAGAGAAAACATACGTTTTGGTAAAATGGGATTCGCGGGAAGCAGTTGGAGTGTTAGCACTATACACACTGCAATTCAAAACCCACAATGGCATGGCATTGACGTGGAGGTGATAGAACATAGCACAAGCTGGGGAGAATATCTACATATTTTATGGGGGGCGATTCATGTTTATGTACACCCTGACTTATGGTTACGAGTACACCACGCGTATAGTATAAATGATGGTTCAAGCTTTTCGGTTGATCCATTAACCCCCAGAACAGCTATTTACGAGACAGTGACAGCTAGCCCCTGGGGATTTGAAGTAGATATGGCTCCCAGTCCAGGAAGTGAAATGTGTCTTGCTACTTTAAAACATAATAAGGACGGTTTTATGAGTAACATGACTGGTGTTACTTTTCGACCAGATGGTAATGAAAATTACACAGACGTCGAAGATTTAGGTAGTGGATATGGGCCCTACCCTGTGTATGTCGAGAATGATGATTTATGGAATGTTTATAAAACCAATACTGAGGATAATGATGATATCATCTATAATATTGAGTATGATCCTGATGTGGGATGGGATGAATCTTGGACAAATGAATACACCGCAGATTTTCAACCAGATTATGTAGTAGCGTATCGTGATAATGATGAAGATTTCATCGCTTTTGGGCCGAGTGCTAATGGGACAAACTATATTTTTTATGATGATGTCACCCCTCCCCCAGCGGTGACAATATCGGGAAAAATTGTTAATGATTATCCAAAAATTGAATGGTCTCATCCCAGTGGAGTTTATGACATTGAAGAGTATGAAGTATGGCGTTATAGGAATTCTGTTGGTGGGGGATATGTTCTTCATGCGACTGTAAGTGGCACAACTTTCACTGATAATATAAAAGTTCGGAAAAAAAGTAATGATGATAAGATATATTATAAAGTCAAAGTTGTAGATTATGCTGGCAATGAAAGTAGTTATTCAAATGTAAGGAGCTTTAATGAATATCATGATGGATTTCCTAAACATGCTGGCACGAGAGATGAAAATAGTATCCCGACAAAATTCGAGCTAAAGCAAAATTATCCCAACCCATTTAATCCAGTAACAAAAATTAAATTTGATCTTCCCGAAGAATCTCAAGTTAATTTGCTGGTTTATAATAGTATGGGACAAGTAGTAGCAACCTTATTAAATGACCATTTAGGAGCAGGAAGATATACGATGGATTTTAATGCTGATCAGCTACCGAGTGGAGTTTATTTTTATAGAATTTCAGCCGGGAAATTTACTGATGTAAAAAGAATGTTAGTGATTAAATAATATTCAAAAAGTTAATCATACCCCCTCCAGAAAAGTGCTCTGAAGGGGGTATTTTTATTCCAATTGCAATAGATTTTTTCTGATAATCCTATTTAAAATCAAAACCTCACAAAAACTCAGTCACAAAAATATAGTAAAATGATTCAACGGTTTATTTAGATGTAGTCACAAGTATTTCGGATAAAGAAGACTATATTCCGGTCAGAATTACGAGTATTTCTTGCCTGATCTAATCTTTACTTTTAAATTGAGTTTTTAATATCAATTAACTGACTTGTGTTTTTCAATACGAAGGACATGAAGTAAAAAGTAAGTGTAGCGACCGAAAATAATTCCCCACTTTATCCGGTTTAAAACGCCCCACCCCGGAATAAATTAAAAATAAATACCCGGTGTAAAACCGAATAGATTTTATGCGGAGTTAAATTAAAGTTCATCGAAATTTTAAGAGGCCAGAAATAAAATGAAACTTACAAAACAATTCTCCTCATAGTTATATAAAAAATGTTCAAGTGACATTAAAAACGTTTCTGACGGCTCTTATAAGCCGTATTTACAATGATTATTACAATAATGATAAACCCATCTTAGTGTATTTGAGCCAAGGTCAAATAGGTTAGATAATTGGATTATCAGCAAAACCAAAACAGCAAATATAGCCTTTTCCAGAAGATTGTCACTCAAACAATAGAATATTTAATAATAAACGAAAATGCAAAAGAAAATGAAGAAAATACACTTTTTCCAAAAGTTTTTAAAGAAAATCAAAGAAAATAAGTGGGGCGTTTTAAACCGGAAAAACTGGGGAAATTAAACCGGAAGTAACAAGTAAGAAGTAGGAAGTAGTAAGTGGGAAGTTTTTTTCTTACTTCTTACTTCTCACTTCCTACTTAAAATTAATACACTTCGTTCCCCTTGTATGTTTAAATTATGGATCAAGTTAACCGTAAATTTACCATTTATAAAAAGGATCACAGCATGGCCGAGAAGTCACTACCCGATGATACCCTATGGGGCAACATTTTTCATAAAGAAATAAGAACTGATGAAAATATTTATCAGGTTCTGGCCGGTATTCCTATTTTTAAAGATCTGAGCAGAAAAGAATTGCGATCGATCGAAAGAATTTTGCATAAGCGCACCTATAAAGAAGATGAAGTTCTGTTTCACGAAGATGACCCCGGTGCCGGCATGTATATTATCGAAAAAGGACGGGTTAATATTACCCTCGGGAAAGCAGAAAAACTATTAGCAGTACTTTCAGATAAAGAATTCTTTGGTGAAATTGCTTTGCTGTCTGAAACACCAAGAACAGCAACCGCTACGTCTGTCACAAACAGCAGCATTCTTGGGTTTTTTCAACCTGATCTGTTTGATCTGCTGGAAACCAATCCACGAATGGGAAATAAGATTTTGCTAAGATTGGCCCAGATGATCGCTGATAGATTACGGTTTTCTAATTTAGAAAATCAGCAACTCAAATTGAAAATCTCAAAACTGGAAGAAAAAACCACACGGAAAAGAGTTTCGTAATGGATTTAACGATAGGAAGATTTTTACGCTTTTTAATTGCGATTATTGTTCTGGTTGTAATTAGCTGGCTCATATACAGTCTCAGTACAATTATTACCATCCTGCTGTTATCTGCTTTGATCGCCTACATTCTGGATCCGGTTGCCAGTTATCTTGAAGCAAAAGGTATGTCCCGCGTATATGCCACAATTATCATATTCCTGCTGTTTTTTGTAACTATTGGTATTACCAGCTGGACACTTCTACCCGGTTTGCTCGGTGAATTAAACACGCTTCAACAAGGCCTGAGTCTTGAGGATACCTCCTCTCTATCAAAAAAGGTAGAAACCTTCATCGGCACTAACCTGGGTTTTATAAATGTTGAAAACTTGGAAATCGAAGAAAAAATCAGAAATGCCTTTTCTTTACTCACAGATGAACTTCTGACGATTCTGGCTAATCTTTTATCCATTATTTCCTTTGTCGTAATTATCCCATTCGTCGTATTTTTCCTCCTTAAAGACGGCCGAAAAATGAAAAAAGCGTTTGTACACTTTGTTCCAAATCGCTATTTTGAAATGACTTTAAATGTTCTTCATAAAATTGATCAACAACTTGGCTGGTATTTACGTGGACAATTTACAGAAGCATTTGTCGTTGGTTTACTCTCGGTTATTGCCCTTTGGCTGTTAGATGTTCAATATTTTATAATCATCGGAATTTTTGCCGGTTTGGCAAATTTAATCCCTTATGTCGGTCCTGTAGCCGGTGCCATACCGGCGATAGTTGTAACCCTGGTGAATGGTAGTGAACCTGTTAAAATCTTGTATATTGTTGTGGCGTTTGCCCTGGTTCAGCTGATTGATAATGTTGTTCTACAACCTATGGTCTTATCAAAAAGTGTAAATCTACATCCTTTAATTATTGTTTTTGCCGTATTGATTGGTGGCCAGTTTTTTGGCCTTCTGGGGATGCTTCTGGCAGTGCCGGCAGCCGGCATTATAAAAGTTACCTCCAGTGAATTATATCAGGGAATACGGAAGTTTAACCTTATATAGGAAAAAAAATCTAACCGCAAAGACGCAAAGTAAAACTTGATACTCGATGCTGGATGCTCGATTCTTGATAGGGGATGGTGGAGATATATTCCCCCTTAAAACAGGGTGTTG
>JAGLYF010000141.1 GCA_023132435.1 Calditrichia bacterium
CATGAATTTTATATTTATCAAATAGCGACAGTAAAGTTTCCCCTTAAAAAAGGGGACTAAGGGGTTGTAAAGCATTGACATATTTCAAAAGATTACGTTTAAAACAACCCCTAACCCCCTTTGCTAAGGGGGAATTAAATCCTTGATTATATGTCACTTATACTCTTAAATATAATGAAATATAAATGTAGAGTAGGCAAGTTGAAAGACTCTATAAATTTAATTAAATTAAAAGCTTAAACAATGGAAACAGAATAGATTGAAACGAATTGCAGTATTTGCATCGGGGCATGGGAGTAATTTTCAGGCAATCCTGGAACAAATCAAAAAAGGATTTATTCCGGCATCCATCGGATTGTGTATTACCAACAATCCTGAAGCAGGGGTTATCGAAATCGCTGAAGCAAACGGGATTCCGGTAAAAATCTGCCCTCCTAAAGATTACTCTGACAGTCATGCCTTTAATCAAGCAATTCTGGCTGCCCTGATCGAGGCCGAAATTGATTATATCATACTGGCCGGTTATCTCAAACTTATAGGGCGTCAGATTGTCGATCGGTATAGTAATAAAATCATCAATATCCATCCGGCACTATTGCCTTCCTTTGGGGGAAAGGGGATGTACGGACATCATGTGCATGAGGCTGTGTTTAACAGAGGTGTCAAACTCAGTGGGGCGACCGTGCATCTGGTGAACAATAAATATGATGCTGGTCCGATTGTTTTACAGAAGTCGGTATCTATCGAAGATGCTATATCAGATGAAGAGATTGCAAAACGGGTTCTTAAAATTGAACATGAGATTTTTCCACAGGCAGTTAAATTACTTGTTGAAAATCGGTTGGAAGTGAACGGGTTACGGGTAACTATAAAGGGAGAACAGATAGTTGGAGACGATTAAAAAGGCTATTATCAGTGTTTCTGATAAAACAGGTGTCGAACAACTGGCGAAATTTCTTTCGGATAGAGGTGTACAGATTATATCTTCTGGTGGAACACATAAATTCCTCAAAAAAGCGGGCATACCGGTTACACAGGTCTCAGATGTAACTGGTTTCCCGGAGATCCTGGATGGTAGGGTGAAAACACTGCATCCGATCATTTTTTCCGGGATCCTGGCCCAACGCAATGAGAACCATTTGCATCAGTTAGATGAGCAGGATATTGATCCAATTGATTTGATTATTGTTAATTTATATCCTTTTGAGCAAATAATCGCTAAAGAGGAGACCACACTTGAGGAGGCAGTGGAAAATGTCGATATTGGCGGCCCTTCTTTGATTCGTGCAGCGGCTAAAAATTATCAATATACCACCGTCATTGTCTCACCTGATCACTATGACGGACTGATGAGCGAAATGGATAATAATGGGAATCGGACATCAATAGAATTTCGTCAACGGTGTGCGGTCCGTGTTTTTCAGCATACCGCACGATATAATGCCCTGATCTCCGATTATCTGAAAAGTGCATTTGAGGAAGAGGAGACATTTGCTGAGGAAATTACTCTGGCTGGTACAAAAATCAATGATCTTCGCTATGGAGAAAATCCTCATCAAAAAGCGGCCTATTATAGTTTTTCGGAGCGTAATCCTCTGAATGATTTTAAACAATTACACGGAAAAGAACTATCCTATAATAATCTGCTTGATCTCGATTCTGCACTCTCGATCGTTAAAGAGTTTGATGAAAATTTTGTGGTGATAATAAAACATACGAATCCGTGCGGAGCAGCAGTCGGTGATTCACTTCTCGATGCTTATAAAAGGGCCCTGGATAGCGATTCACTTTCCGCTTTTGGCGGTATTGTTGGTTTAACCGGTGAGGCGGATGCTCAACTCGCGGAGGAAATCTCCGGTCATTTTTTTGAGTGTATCATAGCACCAGGTTTTAATGATGATGCCCTGGCCATCCTTCAAAAGAAAAAAAATCTGCGACTTTTAACCTTTACCCCGCAAAAAAAGGATCTTTTTGACTATCAGGTGCGTACGATCAACGACGGGTTTCTTGTCCAGAGCAAGGATCAGGCGCAGATAGATCTCCGGCAGGCAAAAATAGCGACAAAAAGGTCACCGACAGAAAAAGAATGGAAGGCGCTCAGTTTTGCCTGGAAACTGGTAAAACATGTTCGTTCTAATGCGATCATATATACGACCGATAATCAGGTAATTGGTGTTGGTGCCGGCCAGATGTCACGAGTTGATGCAGCAGAACTGGCCGTAAAGAAAGCGGAACAGGCAAAACATTCAACGAAGAATACGGTCTGTGCCTCCGATGCATTTTTCCCTTTTAGGGATGGTGTAGAAGCCCTGGCAGAAGCAGGGATTACTGCTGTTGTTCAGCCGGGAGGCTCGATTCGCGATGCGGAAGTCATTGAAGCAGCAGATGAGCATAATCTGGCAATGGTTTTGACAGAAATGAGACATTTTAAACATTAAAACGGAAAAGTATTGGAGATTGAACATGGCTTTTAAGTTTTTAAACGTACTGTCTACAGATATTGGTATTGACCTGGGAACAGCAAATTCTCTTATTCATGTCAGAGGAAAAGGAATTGTAGTCAATGAGCCGTCAATAATTGCTCTCGACGATGAATCAGATAAAGTTGTGGCGATTGGAAACGAAGCGCGGGAAATGTTAGGCCGTACTCATAGAGATATCATCACCATTCGTCCGTTAAAGGATGGGGTGATCGCCGATTTTGAAGCGACAGAAATCATGATAAGGGAATTGATCCGTAAAGCCAATATTAACAGGATATTGATTGGTAAAATTATCGTAGATGTTCCTTCTGGTATAACAGAAGTTGAAAAACGGGCGGTGAGGGATTCTGCGGAAAGAGCCGGTGCCCGGGAAGTGCATCTCGTGGCAGAAGCGATGGCGGCAGCTATCGGTGTCGGTCTGGATATTAGCCAGCCGGTGGGAAATATGATTGTCGATATTGGAGGCGGTACCTCAGAAATCGCAGTCATCTCTCTCAATGGTATTGTTCATCACTCCTCAATCCGTGTAGGTGGGGCTGAAATGGACCAGTCGATTATGCAGTATTTTAAGAAAAATTATAATCTGCTGATAGGTGAAAAATCCGCAGAACATATAAAATGTACGATTGGATCGGCAACACCGTTGGCAGAAGAAATCCGCACGGAGGTAAAGGGTCGCGATCTGGTCGATGGTATTCCTAAAACGATTGACATCAGTTCTGTTGAAGTTCGGGAGGCCTTGGATGAAGCGATTGAAACAATTATTGAAGCCGTAAAAGTTGCTTTGGAAAGAACACCACCTGAATTAGCCTCTGATATTCTTGATCGGGGTATTGTCCTGACCGGTGGCGGCGCCTTGCTTAAAAACTTTGATGAAAGAATGCGGGAAGATACTTCTCTGCCGATTCATATAGCCGAAGATCCGCTTACCTGCGTGGTAAGAGGTTGCGGTATAATTTTAGATGAATTTGAGCGTTACGAAAAGGTACTTCTCAAGGCGCGGAGGATGTGATCCTCGATTCTCGTTGCTCGCATCTCGTCTCTCGTAGCTCGTTACTCGTTTCTCGTAATTGGATATGGGAATCAGAATGATAAAGATATGTTTCCCCTTATCAAAGGGGGATTAAGGGGGTTGTTTTTTATTTGATGTTGGATATTTGATGTTAGATATGTGAATTCGAAATGCTCAGCTTATTGTATTCAGTTAATTGAAATGAAAGACGAGGAACGAGAAGCGAGCTACGAGCATCGAGTATCGTTTAACCTAAAATAATTATTAAAGATTAATGATACGGTTATTAAATTTTATCATAGAAATTCGCGATGCCTTCGTTTTGGTAATTTGCATCCTCCTCTCCTTCCTCTTGATGATAACCACTGATAAAGATACCGGAGGACCATTTCGTAGTATTGCAATGAATAGTGTTGGTTATTTCGGTCAGGTCATCTACCGGGTCCAATCTTATTTTGATTTGACTGAAGAGAACAAAGTGCTGCGCAGGCAAAATACTGATCTTGCCTATCAAAATATGCAGCTCCAGGACGCACTTCTTGAAAACCTGCGTCTGAGAAAACTACTAGGATTTAGAGAAAAATCACAACTACAATTAACTGCCGCTGAAGTTATTGGTCAAAATCCCCATGATATTGTTAATGGTTTGCTTTTGAATGCAGGGAGGGAAAGAGGCATCCAAAAATCAGCAGCTGTGCTGACGGCGGATGGGCTGGTTGGAAAGATTATAAATTCGGACAATAATTTTTCTGTCTGTCAGATCTTGTTTGATCCCAATAGTCGTGTCAGCGCAAAAATTCAGAGAAATCGTGAATTTGGCGTTATTGCCTGGGATGGTGGTAACCAGTTAAAATTACTCTATATTGCTAAAACCATCAAAGTTCATGTAGGTGATGTGATTATCACCTCTGGAATGAGTCAGATTTTCCCGGAACATATAAAAATCGGTGTCGTTATAGATGTTTCAATTGAGAGTAAAGGTATGTTTCAGGACATACTCGTACAACCTTCGGTAAACTTTAACAGATTGGAAGAGGTACAGATTCAAATTGAAGGTGTAGACGATGACCCATGATCGAAAAACAAATATCATCTATATCGTTATCATTGGGCTTGTTGCTTTACTTCTGCAGGCATTTTTTGTACCGATAATTGAGATTGGAGTCTGGCGCCCCGACATTGTTTTACTGGGGGTTTTATATATCGGATACCGTTATGGTGTCATCGCCGGAATATTATCGGGATTTATATTAGGGATCTTTCAGGATTCGATGAGTCCCTTACCACTTGGCATAACATCGCTGGCGAACAGTGTGATAGGGTTTGCGGCAGGACAAATTCGGCAATTCAAACTGGCCTACAATGCAAGAATTCTGGCCAGTGTTATTCTTATCCTGATACAAGGTTGTATATTCTATTTCTTTTATCAATTGCGGGCGGAAGCAACCTACGGATATTTGTTATTGACCCGTGTATTTCCAAACACAATATATACCTTTCTTATCGGTTTGCTCATTTCATTTTTTATCAGTTCAAAAACGGAAAAGATATAAACCATGAATGAGCTTAGCAGACAACAGCGTAAGGCAAGACGACTGGTATTTAATATTTCAGTTGTTTTCGTTTTTGTCATATTATATATTGGTTTTTTCAGGATCCAGGTTGCCGGTGGGGAGAAGTATTATGAAATATCTCTGGATAACAGTGTCAGGCAGCTGGTTCAATATCCTGTTCGTGGTACGATAAGGGATATTAACGGACAAATCCTTGTAGATGACCGACCTTCCTTTTTTGTGGCGGTAATCCCCCGTCAGTTAACTTATAAAACCATCGATACACTTGCCCGGATCATTTCAGTAGATCCGGAATTAATTCGGGAAAAAATCAGAGGGAGACGTACCTATCGTCCTGTATATATAAAAAAAGATCTGAAATATGCCGTTATTGCAGAATTAGAAGAAAGGCGACTTGATTTACCAGGGGTTCTGGTAGAGGTGGAAAGTAAAAGATTTTATCCCGAGGGAGTTTATTCACCTCATATTTTTGGATATATTGGTGAAGTTGATAAAAGCGAAGCAGAAAAAAACAGTGATATAGAAGCCGGCGAATTGATCGGGAAAAAAGGACTTGAGAAGAAATACGACACCAGTTTGCGTGGTACTAAAGGCGTCTATTTTGTCAGAGTGGATGCGGAAGGCCGGGATCTGGGTATTATCAATCCGGATCGCAATATTGAAGCGATATCGGGGATGGATTTGTATCTGACCCTCGATTATAGTTTTCAGCAATTCGCGGAATCTTTGATGGTTGACAAAAGGGGTGCTATTGTTGCCCTGGATCCCCGAAATGGAAGGGTAATTGCCTTTGTGTCAAAACCTGATTATGACCCAAGACTGCTTTCAGGAAAAATCTCAAAGGAGGTCTGGTCAAAACTGCAAAGTGACACAACCCATCCACTCTATAGTCGTGGTATACAGAGTGTCTATCCACCGGGATCTACCTATAAATTAGTAGCGGTAATTGCTGCTCTGCAGGAGGGAATTATCACGCCTAAATGGACAGCTTACTGTCCGGGATATTTTAAACTGGGCAGGAAAACAATTCATTGCTGGAACGCCAAGGGACACGGCAATATTCAATTAAGGGAAGCGATAATAAAATCTTGTAATGTATTTTTTTATCAGCTGGGTTTAAAAATTGGGATAGAAACCTGGGCGAAATACTCAATGATGTTCCTCTTTGGACAACCAACAGGAATCGATTTACCCAACGAAAGCCGGGGATTGGTTCCCACTTATGATTATTATATAAAAAAATATGGACCTAATGGATGGACCAGGGGAAATCTGGCCAATCTGGCTATTGGTCAGGGAGAATTGTTAACAACACCCCTTCAAATGGCCCAGTTCGCAATGTTTATTGCCAATAAAGGGGTGGTTCACCGTCCGCATCTTGCCCACTACCTGTACAATAAGGATACTCAGAAACGTCTGTTTTTTCCGACTGAGACAAATTACATCCAGGGTATTTCGGATGATGTGTATGATTTTATTAGAGAAGGTATGAAGCAGGTGGTGGCAAAAGGAACGGGCTGGCTCGGTTCAATTCCAGGTATCGAAGTTGCTGGTAAGACGGGAACAGCCCAGAATCCTCATGGTGAAGATCATGCCTGGTTTATAGCCTTTGCTCCGTATGATGATCCGGTCATTGCCTTGGCGGTGATCGTTGAGAACGGCGGCGGTGGTGGTGTTGTAGCTGCTCCGATTGCCAGAAAATGTATGGAAAAGTTTTTTTATGACCGGCTTCTTCCCCGTACCTATGCTATAAAAGACACAATAAGGTTGGATAGTCTGGAAAATTTACCACCAATCGATATCGAAGAAGTTGACCGGTTACGGATAGGAAGATCGGAATAGTACAATATGCCAAAGTATGACTACATTACACTTGGATTAACCCTCGTATTAATCACGATCGGCTGTTTTACCATTTTTAGTGCAACCTCTTCAGCCACTTCGGAGGAAAATGGCTTTTTTGCCCGACAGTTGATGTGGTGTATTCTGGGCGTCCTGGTTATGATAGGTGTGAGTTTGATCTCTCTAAAACTAATAAACCGGCTGGTGTACTGGTTCTATGTCTTTACTTTATTTTTATTGTTTCTTGTTCTGTTTGTTGGCAAAGTAGGTCAGGGGGCAGAAAGATGGCTTATAGTAGGTCCGGTTCACGTACAGCCTTCGGAGTTGGCAAAACTGGCAACAATCCTTGCTGTAAGTAAATATTTATCGGACAAATATGCCGATGTTAATAAGTTTAAATACTTTGCAATTGCCGTCGGTCTGATATTATTACCCTTTATCCTGATTGCCCGCCAACCTGATTTGGGAACCGCTCTGATATTTCTGGCTCTGATTATACCCTTGCTTTACTGGGCCGGGTTGAACTGGTTTCACATTTTTACAATCCTGACGCCTTTGTTGATCATGATACTTTCCTTTAATTTCTGGGCTTTTATGATTTTGATGATTTCCATTGCACTTGTTCTGGCTTATTCAAGGAGAAAACCGATTGTATTGGTCGCTGTATTTTTACTAAATATTGGTGTTGGGATCGCCACACCCTATCTCTGGGATCAATTACGGCCCTATCAGCAGCAGCGTATCCTGACTTTTGTCAATCCGGAAAAAGATCCAAAGGGAGCCGGGTACCAGATCATTCAATCTCAGGTCGCTATCGGCTCCGGTGGTATCTGGGGAAAAGGTTATTTACAGGGATCACAGACCCATCTGCGCTTTTTACCGGCCCAACACACCGATTTTATTTTTTCGGTAATAGGTGAGGAATTCGGGTTTATTGGCGCCAGTCTTATATTGTTGGTATTTTTATTGTTGATATTGAGGTTTATACATATTGCCGCGGTGATTCGGGGGCAATTCGAGAGTTTAACCATTATTGGTATCCTGACCGTTATTTTCTTTCATACGGTAATTAATATCGGAATGACGATTGGTATGGCACCGGTAACCGGTCTGCCGTTACCATTTTTAAGTTATGGCGGCTCATCGCTAGTGGTCAACATGATGATGGTTGGTGTCGTGCTCAATATTTCCAGAAATAAGTTTATTCATTAATAAAAAATTTTGTAACCACAAAGGACACCAAGTAAGCACAAAGCACACAAAGAAAATAAATAATTAATTACTTTGTGAACTTTGTGTCTCCTTTGGGAACTTTGTGGTTAAAAAACTTAGAGTCTTTGCGGTTAAAGCAGAATTAACGTAAACTCAGAAATTACTTGACTTAAAGACTGTTCATATCTAAATTTTTTAATAAATCTCTCCTCAATTTGGAGGTTCTTGGAGGTTCTATGTTAAGAATTATCTCGATTTTTCTACTAAGTTTTTTATTCTTTGTCTCATGCGCGACCACAAAGTCTGATGAAAGTGGCGGGGCGGTGAGTGAAGAGGATGCCAGACAGAAGGAATTGGATGAAATAGAGGCTTTGCTTGGTGTTCAGCGGCCGCCATCCGATAAGGATAAAAAGAAAAAATCCGCCAAGGAAGAGGACACGCTCGGTCTGCTCAGTTCAGAAGAAGTCCCGGTAAAGGGTCAACGAACGGCGGCAAAAAAGCCTCAGGAAAAACCAGCTTCACAGCAGGAAGTTAATCGTTTAAAGAATCAACTGACCCAAAAAGACGCGCAAATTTCTGATCTGAAACAACAGGTTAGAAATCAAAATATTCAGATCAGTCAGCTGGAATCACAGAAAGCGACGGCTATGCCGGTTTATGCGGGAACGGTTGGAGATGTACCACCGGGTGAATACCAAATGCGTTATCAGGAAGGCCTGGACCTGTTCCATGGTCGTAATTACAAACAAGCGGTTGAAGTATTTGAAAGCCTGATCGCTTCTGATGGCAACAACAGTTTGTCCGATAACGCGCAATACTGGATCGGTGAAAGTCACTATGCTCTCGGACAATACAAAAAAGCGGTTATAGATTTTGAAAAGGTTTTCACCTTTCCAAGATCGAATAAAAATCCTGATGCCCAATTCAAACTGGGTCTCTGTTATGTCCGTCTTGGGGATAGTGCTAAGGCGGGAGAAGAGTTTCAGCGTTTGATCGATGTTTATCCTGAAAGTAATTATGTAAGCCGGGCCCAGGATCATCTGTCCGGATTGTAGTATTATAAAACGTTCTATTAAGAAATTTATTAATTATTAACCACGGAGTAACACGGAAAAAAATACACGGATGTATTCAATTTTAGAGATTGCTTTCCTATTACAAAATTATATTTTATAAAACATTTATATTTTACCCAAACATTTTGTTTTCAATATTCTGTGTCATCCTGTATGCTTCCGTGGTGAATAAATCAGGTTAATAGATTACAATTTTTGACTCATAACCTCATTCAAAAAGGGACAGTAGCTCAGTTGGTTAGAGCGCTACGCTCACATCGTAGAGGTCAGGGGTTCAACTCCCTTCTGTCCCACCAAATCAGCTATAACTCATTGTTTTTATTAACATAAAATCTTCAGGACCCTCTTCGCCTGGGACGGATATTGAGAAAATGGTATGATTTTGTATCAATTTTTTATATTTTCTTATTTTTTTAGCTATATATACTTTCAGTGGGATGATGAAGTAGCAATTAGAAATACTATATCTATTAAATCCTTGTCGATTAATTAATATTAAAGATTTTTTTTATTTTTTTGTTTAATTCCCTTTTTTTGTATGTTGGCAGACTACCCAATTCGCTTTGTATTATAGAAGTTTTAATTGTTACCAATTGATGCAAGTGTATCGTGGAGGAGATCTTTAATCCGGTTTTATCAAATTCTTTTTGATTTTGGTGTATCAATATATCTGTTTCCATTGAATCAGCAGCAGCTTGACTACTGATATGTGCCAAGACAACATGTCTATGCATACCAATTGGATCACTTAAACAAAGGGCTGGGCGAACTTTTGAATCGGAGGAGTCATCATATGGGAATCGTACCAATACGATTTTACCCTTCATCGTTGAATGGTACTCCATCATCTAAAGTATATATATCTTCAGCGGGATCATATATTGATTCTAGAAGAGGATTACTTGCCATTGCCCTGTGCCATTCATTTTCACTAATTTTTCCATAGTCAACCTTGGGCTGATTATCAAATGGTTTTCGATTGAAGATCATTGCCACAGGGAAATCAATAGTATTTGAGTGAATAGCAGGAGCGCTGTAGTTATAATTTAACTTTTGCCAAATTTTAAAATTAGGGATGGGCTGTAATTCATCCTGATTTACGTTATTAATTTTTCTCATAATTTTAATCCTCATTGCTGGGATTTAATTTACTTTTAAAATAATGCTTTCTTTGTACCCATCTAAAACCTTCATATTTAGTAATTGCTACTATTTCCATCGGTCCACCAACTGTTGCAGCACCAGGAGCAAACTTTGAAAAGTTTATAGTAGATTCAACTAAAAAAGATACCAGGTCGATACTATCTTGAATAGGCATCGCCGCGGTAACCATCGGTACTGTCAATTGTTCCTTGGCAATCTTTAATGTTTCTTTTATTTTTTTTGGTTCTAATCCTACTGATTCAAGTACTTTTCCTAAGTGTGAACTATAGCCCAAGAAAATCCTGTTTATCGCTTCTGGTTCACCGTTCCAAGTAATTCCAATCTGATTTTGCTTACGAATATTATATGGACCGTCACATTCCCCAGCTCTAATATCAATTTTCCATTCTTCAGCCATAGGTTGATTTGAAGAATAACCTACAATCATAAAACCGAGCGTTGGCTTTTCTTTCCAGTCCTTAAATTCTTTTACATAATTCTCAGTATAAATAAAATCCTTAAATTTTTGTGCTATTTCTTCTACGGTGTATTTGTCTGGATCAATTTTATACTTACCAGAATTATCCAGCAAAGCTCTAAAGTCTTTTGCCAGTGTAGAAATGGAGGCTTGTCCGATACTGCCCGCCCCCCAAGATATAGCTCCAATGGGAAGTCCTTTTTTTAGATTAAAGATTTTATTTGCCTTTTCGTATATATTTATTACAAAAAGGTTTCCGCCTTCATCGCGCCCCATAATTGTTGAAGCGCTATCAGAGGCTAAAACAATACCATCATTCACCTTTAATGAAATTGCTATTGTCATAAATGATTTTAATTTTTTATGTTAATAATTAAAGTTCGACATAATTATTATTTGAACTAACGATAGTATAAACATATTTCATTTTAAAAATTGTGAGCTATATATCAATTTGGGAAAATTTATAAGAATCGGACTATTGAAAATTTAGTTTGTCATTTTATTAATTACATCGGAAATATACACATTTAAATTTTATGAAGTAAACACATTTCTTGTTAGACCACATCGTATTGTTTATACGCGGGACAATATTCCCAATCAAATACACTTTCTTGGTTAGGCTTATAAACAACACATTCCATTTGCTTATCACATTCGATCAGATTATATGTTTTACCTTTCCCTTCGGTGTTAAAATACAATACAAGACTGCATGAGGTTTTTTTTCGAGGACAAAAATAATGTATGTGTTCAACGCCGACATTTGCCATAAATTAATATAAAGATTTTCGGATACCTCTTCAATAGATTTATTTTTAGTCTGGATTCTGTCCGAAATGTATGAGTTATTGTTCGCATCCGAAAACGTCTGGCGTCGTACGGTTTTGCATCCTAAATGATACAGTTTGCTGTGAATAGAATTAATTCTTTTAACTCTCGTTTTTTTGTATTCTAAAAATATTCTACTCAATTATTTCGATTATTGATCTTTTTCCCGCTTTAGCAGAAACAGAGTTTACAAGCGTTCTAATTGCTTGTATATTCTTCCCATGTTTTCCAAGTATTTTCCCAAAATCCTGTTTATTGGCGCGGACCTCAAATATAATCACTTGTTCGCCCCTCTTCTCGGCTATCTCAATCTCTTCGGGTTTATCAACAATCAATTTAACAAGATATTCCACAAACTCTTTTATTTCATTCATTAGATCTTCTTTTTTATATCCCGTATACCAGATTCCTTTTTATGGTGAGAGGAAGGTAGGAATAACCCACAACCATCTGAAGGATTAGGCTTATGCAATCTGCACACTTTCTTTTAATTAAGAATAGCTATTGCTCTTGTACAATGGTTAAATTAAATATAAGTTGAATTTGTCAGAATGGCAAAATATCTTTATAAATATAATAATACTAACGGCAATAGTTTTTTGGCTCTTTTTTATGGATTGAATGAAACTGAATATACACTTTCTTATGTTTTTAACCCTGAAAATCTTAAACCGGTAAAACAGCTGAATAGAAATGCACGTTTTGTTTATTCGTTAGGCAGGGGGTATCAAACAGCAATCTTATTTCATCCAAAGTTAAAAATTCTCTAAAGTCCTCGATCTTCTATAATCCAATTAATATAATCTATAATTTTTCCGGAAACACCGGATATTTTATTCAGCTGCGACTGCTCAAGTTTACCTGACTTAAAATCCTCGTTAGCATGGATTAAAATTTCTTTTATCTCCGGAAGATTTCCCGGTATGGTATTTTTAAATCTGAACTGATTGACCATGTCTTTGTTTTTATAAATGTATTCATAGAAATCTGCAAATTTGGGTGCTATAAACAGTTTGGTCTCAATCCAATTATCATATGCACCATTATCCATACTGTTTTTACACTTTGAAAGGATTTCTCCCAAATAAGCCACTTTATCCCAATTAAACAGATCGTATTGGACCTCTTTATGCAGATTAACTACGTATTCATCATCCATTTGATCTTTCTCCTTACCCCCAATAGTATTGAGTTATAATTCCCCGAACA
>JAGLYF010000142.1 GCA_023132435.1 Calditrichia bacterium
GGTAAAATTGACTGAAGTTGATAAAGAGGATTGTGTAAACCTGGTGGAGCAAGTTTCAGGAGGCGAGAAAGCATGAGATTTAAAGACGGACATTTGTTGGGTTTGGAATACGCTGATAAAGAGGACATTGAACTCATTCTAAAAACGGCAACTTCTTTTAGAGAAGTTCTGGAGAGGCCGATAAAAAAGGTTCCCACTCTGCAAGGGAAGACAGTAGTTAATTTGTTTTTTGAGCCTTCCACCCGTACCCGGATTTCATTTGAATTAGCCGAAAAGAGGCTTTCTGCCGATTCGATAAATTTTTCTTCGACAAACAGTAGCGTTAAGAAAGGAGAGACATTACTTGATACGGCAAGAAATATTGAGGCGATGAAAATCGATATGGTTGTAATCAGGCATCAATCACCGGGTGCAGCAAACTTTCTTGCCGGCAATCTTGGCGCTAATATCATCAATGCCGGTGATGGGGCACATGAACATCCTACCCAGGCCTTACTTGACATGATGACTATTCTTGAGAAACATGAATCGATTGAAGGTCTGAATGTGGCTATAATCGGTGACATTTCACATAGCCGGGTAGCACTTTCAAATATTCATGGTTTATTGAAGATGGGAGCAAATGTCACCCTTTGCGGACCGGCTACCATGATTCCCCGCGAGATTGAAAAGCTGGGTGTAGATGTTTGTTATCATGTTGATGATGTGTTAGGGAAAGTAGACGTGATAAATATTCTCCGTATCCAGCTGGAACGTCAGGAAGGTGGTTTGTTCCCCAGTCTTCGTGAATATCACAATTATTTTGGAATAACCAGAGCCCGGTTGGATAAGCTTTCAAAACCGATCACGATCATGCATCCCGGTCCGATTAACCGCGGTGTGGAAATTTCATCCGATGTTGCAGATAGTGAACATTCATTAATTTTAAACCAGGTAACCAATGGAGTGGCAATCCGTATGGCTGTACTTTATTTATTAGCCGGAGGGGAAAATATCAATGCTTAAAAAATCGCGCGTCAATAAGGGGACTTTTGAAATTCTTCCTAAAAAGGTACTATTAAAAAATATACGTGTAATTGATAATGCAGAAAAACTGAATGCAGTGAAGAGCGTCGTTATACGAAATGATAAAATTGCCGATATACTGGACAAACCGCCGGCATCGTTTGATGGGGAAACATGGGAGGATAAAAATTTTGTTTTAATGCCGGGACTTTTTGATATGCATGTCCATTTCCGTGAACCGGGGCGGGAAGATGAAGAGACATTGGAAACGGGTAGCTTTACGGCGGCAAATGGTGGATTTACCGGCGTGGCCTGTATGCCGAATACTGATCCGGCTATCGACACACAGGAAGTGGTCAATTTTATCCGGGAAGAGACCAGAGATTATTTAGTTGACGTACACCCTGTTTCCGCAATTACCAAGGCACGTGAAGGAAAAGAATTAGCACCGATTGCGGAAATGGTTGAAGCCGGAGCGGTGGCCATCTCTGATGACGGTTCACCGGTAATGAATGCGGAATTAATGCGGCGGGCACTGGAATACAGTAAAATGTTTGATATCCCCATACTTGGACATGAAGAGGATACCAACCTGAGTAAAAACAGGCATATGCATGAAGGATTTTATTCGACTAAACTGGGAATACAGGGTATCCCGGCACTATCTGAAGAGATCATAGTAGCCCGGGATATCATGCTGACGGAGTTCACAGGTGGAAGATTTCACGTTTGCCATATCAGTAGCAAAGGGAGTGTCGAATTGATCAGACAGGCCAAGGCAAAGGGCTTAAAGGTTACCTGTGAAGTTACCCCCCACCATTTTACCCTCACCGATCAGGTAGTGGAGAGTTATGACACCAATACAAAAATGAATCCACCCTTACGTAGTGATGAAGATCGCCAGGCTCTAATCGACGGTTTAAAGGATGGCACAATTGATGCGATTGCCACCGATCATGCCCCTCATTCCATCGAAGAGAAAGAGGCCGAGTATATTAATGCTCCCTTTGGAATTACCGGCTTGGAAACCGCCCTTGGATTGATTACATCAGAACTTCTTGACACAAAAATTCTCACATTAAAAGATATCTATGACCGCTGTGTCCAAAATCCGCGGAAAATATTAAATCTGGATGTACCAAAAATAAAAACCGGAGAAAATGCCAATTTAACTCTTTTTAGTCAGAAGGAAAACTGGACATATAATGACAGTATTTCTTTTTCAAAGTCCCGGAATACGCCGTTTACAAATCATCCTTTAACCGGAAGAAGTGTGGTAGTGATCAATAAGGGGAAAATTTTTAAAACGCCGCCTTTGAAATGAGTACATCTCGTTCCGATGCTCTGTGTTGGAACAAGGAGAATCCGGTCATTTCATTTTTATACTTATTATCCCGCCGAACACCAATAAAATCATATGAAATTTTTTTTGTGAATGTAAAAAGTGTTATATTACTTACTTTCACTAATTTATGATAATTAACTTCAGGGTGAGATATGAGTATCAGTCAAATTGCACGTTCAATTCATGCTTCACCAACCCTGGCCCTTAATGAAAAAGCGGCGATCCTCAGAGAAAAAGGGGATCCGGTAATACATTTAGGCGGTGGGGAACCGAAGAGCAGAGCACCGATCGATGCCATTCTGGCAGTAGCTGGGCATCTGAATTCCGGAGAGATCCGTTATTCACCGCCCGATGGTATCCCGGCTTTGAAAAAAGCGATCATTTATTATACAGAGGAATTTTATAACCGGCAGGTTGCACCGGAGAATGTAATTGCCTCCGGCGGAGCTAAACAGGCCCTGATGGTCGCTCTGCAGACAATACTAAATCCACAGGAAGAGGTTATTTTTCCGTCTCCATACTGGGTCAGTTATCCGGATATGGTAAGATTGTGTCAGGGGATTCCGGTACCGGTCTTGTCTGAAGACGGTACGTTTTATCCCAGAATTAAGGATATCGAACAACGGATCAGTTCCTATACCAAGGCAGTGATTATCAATAGCCCCAATAATCCTTCAGGAGCGATGTATTCGGAGGAATTTTTATCGGATATTGTACAGTTTTGTGAAAAGAAAGACCTGTATTTAATCATGGATGATATCTATCATCGTTTAATATTTGATAACAAAAAGCGGCTCAATTGCTACGACTATGCTAAAGATTTGTCAGAAAATTCGAAATTGATTGTGATAAACAGCGTCTCAAAACAGTACGCGATGACCGGCTTCAGAATCGGTTGGGCAGTGGCTAATAAAAAATTAATCGAGGTAATGACTAATATTCAGGGCCACCAAACATCGGGTACCTCGGTATTGATGCAAAAAGCAGCCGTAGGAGCGATTAATGGTGTTCAGTCCGGTGTTGAAAGCCTGCGCATCACGCTGGAAAATAACCGCAATGTCATGCTGGATCATTTAAATTCCTTTACTGGTGTTAAAACATTCAAACCGGATGGAACATTTTATACATTTGCTGATTTTAGCGTTTATGCAAAAGATTCGAACAAACTTTCAAACTTTCTGATTGATAAAGTTCAGGTTCTCACCGTGCCTGGAGTGGAATTTGGTTTGGACGGGTTCCTGCGTCTCAGTTACTGCGGGTCGATCAAGGAAATTACAGAAGGTATTGAGCGCATGAAATGGGCGCTTGATCCCGATTCTCCTAACGAATTGTACATCGGAGATCGTAAACTGGTAAGGGATTGGACATGAAAAAATATTTGAAATTTAATACACCGGCACATAATGAGGCTAAAGTACTTGCCTCCGATTATGGTTTAAAAAACAATGGTCTGGGTCATTTGGAGAGGGTTTACTGGAATCTGACTGAATCCGCATTGTATGAAGAGATTGTTTTTCGCAGTGAGGGGCGTATCGCCTATCAGGGTCCTGTAATTGTTGATACGGGAAAACATACGGCCCGTGCCGCAGCGGATAAGTATGTAGTAAAGGAAGAAAGCACCGAAAATAAGATTTGGTGGGGTGAATATAACCGGCCGTTTACTCTGGAGAAGTTTAATGCCATTCTAGGACGGATTCAGGCATACTGTCAGGATGAGGAATTATTCGTACAGGATTGCTATGTCGGCGCTGCCCCGGAACACAGGATGCCGGTACGTATTATAACAGAAAAAGCGTGGCACAGTTTGTTTGCCCGGAATATGTTATTAACCGATGGTAACCAGGAGACTTTAAGAAAATATATACCGGACTTTACAGTTATGGCCTTACCCGGCTTTAAAGTCGATCCTAAGATTGACGGTACGCGCAGCGAAACAGCGATTATAATCAATTTTGCCGACCGGATAGCGATTATTTCTAATTCTTTATATGGCGGTGAAATAAAAAAATCAGTTTTTACAGTACTAAACTTTCTGCTCACTTTTGATGATGTGTTACCGATGCATTGTTCGGCTAATGTGGGAAAAAAGGGTGATGTCGCTCTTTTCTTTGGACTCAGCGGTACGGGTAAGACCACCTTATCGGCGGACCCGAAACGCAACTTGATCGGTGATGATGAACACGGTTGGAGTTCCGGGGGTATCTTTAATTTTGAGAACGGATGTTATGCCAAAGTGATCAGACTTTCGGCGGAGGCGGAACCGGAAATTCATAAATGTACACGCAGTTTTGGTACGATCCTGGAGAATGTGGTTTATGACCCGATTACCCGGAGAATAGACCTGGATGATGATATTATCACCGAGAATACGCGGGCATCATACCCGATTGACATGATTCCCAATGTAGTACCGGAGGGGTATGTTAAATCACACCCAAAGAATATCATATTTCTAACCTGTGATGCCTCCGGTGTGTTGCCGCCCATCGCACGCTTAAATCCGGAACAGGCGCAGTATCATTTTATCAGCGGGTATACTTCCAAAATCGCCGGAACCGAAATAGGTCTGGGTATTGAACCGCAAATTACTTTTAGTGCCTGTTTTGGCGCACCGTTCATGGTTCGTCCGCCCCATGACTATGCTTCCATGCTTAAGGAAAGGATGCTAAAGCATAATGCCAGCGTGTGGCTGGTAAATACAGGATGGGTTGGTGGTCGCTTTGGTGTGGGTAAACGGATCAGTATCCGGCATACGCGTAATCTGCTTAATGCGATGCTTGAGGGTAAATTGGAAAAAGTAAAATACCGCAAGGATAAACTATTTGGATTCGAAGTACCGGAAACCTGTCCCGATGTGCCCGAAAATGTCCTTGAACCCTTGAGTTCCTGGGGTGATAAAGATGAATACTGGAAAAAATATGATGCATTGGCAGCCCGTTTTATTGAAAATTTTAAATTGTTCGAAAAAGGCTGTAGCCAGGACGTGAGGGATACAGGACCTAGTCGTTTGTAATGCGATACTATTGTAGCAGAAGCCGGAGCAGTAGCAGTTGGGAGTTATGTTTTAAAATGAATACCATTTTTTCTCTTCTGAGTATGATGTAGCAAGGATAGGATTGTTTGTATCTGTTTTATCCCTTCTTATAGCGAGTTCTTTATAAAATATTCCATGAAACGCTTGACTGATCTGTGTTGAGACCTTAAATTTGAGGCTCGATTTTTATTGCGCAGGAGGATTCGTTGAAAACGTATATAGCGAAAGAAAAAGAGGTGTTAGATTCACGACGCTGGTATGTTGTGAATGCCGAGAATCAGATTCTGGGCCGGATGGCCAGTCAAATAGCATCCATTCTTAAGGGTAAACATAAACCGTTCTACTCACCGCATCAGGATGTGGGAGATTTTGTGGTTGTCGTTAATGCTGAAAAAATCAAGGTAACGGGAAATAAACTGAAAGATAAGATGTATTACCGTCATTCCGGTTATCCGGGTGGACAAAAAGCGACATCTTTGCAGCAAATGCTTCAGAAACACCCTGAACGTGTGGTCGAACTTGCTGTCAAACGCATGTTACCAAAAAATGCGCTTGGCCGGAAGATGTTTATGAAATTAAAAGTATATGCAGGACCGGACCATCCGCACAAAGCACAACTACCCGAACAACTTGAATTTAAACAATCATAGGAGTTTTTGATGGAAGTATATCTCGGGACGGGTCGCAGAAAAAATGCAATTGCCCGTGTTCGTTTAACACCCGGTGATGGAAAAGTTGTTGTCAATGGCAAGGATTTACTCGACTATTTTCGCCGTGAAACACTCAAGATGGATATTGAGCAGCCGTTTGAAGTTACAGAGACATTGGGAAAATTTGATCTTACGGCTTCTGTCATTGGTGGAGGTCTCAGTGGTCAGGCCGGAGCAGTTCGTTTAGGCATCGCTCGTGCCTTGATGGTTTATAGTGAAGATTTTCGTCCAGTTCTTCGCCGCGGTGGTTTTGTTACACGTGATCCGCGTGAGAAAGAACGCCGGAAATACGGATTGGCGAAAGCCCGCAAACGTTATCAGTTCTCTAAGAGATAAAAATTTTCAATTTGCATTTGAGGCATAGAGTGTTAATATTAGGAATTGGGAATTAGGAATTCCAAATTCCCAGTTCCAAATTCCATTCCTCTTAAGATCTCAATGGCAATAAAAAATTAAAACACACATTGGCTGATTTATCCGGTGGTCCCGCCCGAGCGGGTCCGGATAGAGATGACGTCAATGGGGGATTAACCAAACAAGGAGTATTTATGCCACGCGTAAACCTGGAAACCCTGCTTGCCGCAGGATCCCACTTTGGTCACCTTACCCGCCGTTGGAATCCTAAAATGAAAGAATTTATTTTTATGGAACGCAACGGTATCCACATTATCGACTTAAAAAAATCTCAGGTAAGGATTGATGAAGCTTTTGATGCGATAAAGAAAATCGTGGAAGATGGTGAAGAGGTTCTTTTTGTCGGGACAAAAAAACAGGCAAAAGAGATCATTAAAGGCGAAGCCAAACGCTGCGGACAGTTTTTTATCACCGATCGCTGGCTGGGTGGTACCCTGACCAACTTCGGAACGATCAAAAAATCGATCAAGCATATGAAAAACCTTGATAAAATGAGCTCCGATGGCACCTATGAGAAAATCACTAAGAAAGAAATTCTTCATATAGAACGCGAAAAAGAAAAGATGAAAAAAGTGCTTGACGGTATCGAAGAAATGAAACGTCTTCCGGGTGTAATATTTATTGTTGATACAAAAAAAGAGCAGATTGCAGTCAAGGAAGCCAGAAAATTGAATATTCCCATAGTTGCTATCGTTGATACAAATTCAGACCCAACAATTATTGACTATCCTATTCCTGCAAATGATGATGCTGCAAAAAGTATCAGCATTATCAGCAGAGTAATTGCCGATGCTGTTGTTGAGGGATCTCAAAAACTGAAGAAACAACAGGCTGAACAGGAGGCGATTGCCGAGGCTGAAAAAGCAGCAGAAATAGTAGAAAAGGAAGAATCCAAAAAACCGGCTGAAAAAACTAAGAAAGAAGCAGGTACAAAATCTTCAGTAAAAGAAACTTCCCAAAAGACTGAAAAGGAAGATAAAAAAGCAAAAAAAGAAGAAACTGCTGAAACTGAAAGCGAATAATATAAATTTTGATTAATAGGAGATGGTTATGGCCGACGTTACAGCCGCAACTGTGAAGGAGTTGAGAGAAAAAACCGGTGCCGGAATGATGGACTGTAAGAATGCCCTGGTTGAAGCCCAAGGTGATATGGATAAAGCCGGTGATTTACTACGCAAGAAAGGAATTGCACGGGCATCCAAAAAAGCATCACGTGCCGTGAATGAGGGCCGAATTGAAGCATATATTCACCCGGGAAGTAAAATCGGCGTACTTGTTGAAATAAATTGTGAAACAGATTTTGTCGCTAAAACAGACGATTTTAAGACATTTTCCCGTGATGTGGCCATGCAAATCGCAGCCTCTTCACCATTGTATGTCAAACGGGATGGTGTGGATCAGGAAACGATAGATCGCGAAATGGATATTTATCGCGAACAGGCTAAAAGCCAGGGTAAACCAGAAAATATTATAGAAAAAATTGCGACTGGAAAATTAAACAAATTTTATTCCGAGATTTGTCTGATGGAACAACCATTTGTTAAAGATGCCGATAAAACAATAGAAAATCTGGTAACTGAAATAATTGCTAAACTGGGTGAAAATATTTCTATTAGTCGATTTAGTCGCTTTAAAATCGGAGAATAATCTTAATGAGTAAAACCCCTGTGTATAGGCGTATCTTACTCAAATTGAGTGGTGAATCTCTTACCGGAGATAAAGAATTTGGAATTGAAGCCAAAGTTCTAAACCGCTTTGCAGAGGAAGTCGAAAAAGCACATAAATCCGGTGTTCAAATTGGTATTGTTATAGGCGGGGGAAATATTTTCCGAGGTTTATCGGAAAAAGCAAAAGAGATGGATCGGGTCCAGGCTGATTATATGGGCATGCTTGCCACTATCATCAACAGTCTGGCTCTCCAGGATGTTTTGGAAAAAAGAGGTATACATACCCGGGTAATGACCGCGATTGAAATGCCCAAAGTTGCTGAACCATTTATCCGGCGCCGCGCGATTCGCCATCTGGAAAAATCAAGAGTAGTTATTTTTGCAGGTGGAACTGGAAATCCTTATTTTACGACGGATACAGCAGCAGTTTTAAGAGCAATTGAAATTGAGGCCGATGTCATCGTTAAAGGCACTCGTGTAGAAGGCGTTTATGATGATGATCCTGAAAAAGCAAAGGATGCCTTTAAATTTGATAATATCTCGTATATGGAAATTGTGAAACGCGGATTAAAGGTAATGGATACAACCGCGATTACACTCTCCATGGATAACAAGCTTCCAATCATAGTTTTTAATTTTAATAAAGAAGACAATTTAAGACGTCTTGTAATGGGAGAATCCGTAGGAACTAAAGTTCAGGAGTAGCCCATGGATGTAAAAGAGATTAAAAAAGATGCCGACCATCGGATGAAGAAAGCGGTCGAGAATATTCAGCAGGAATTTGCAAAAATACGTACCGGACGCGCTTCACCTGCCTTGCTCGACGGTGTAAAAGTATCTTACTATGGGAACATGGTCCCCCTCAATCAGGCTGCCACGGTCACTATACCAGAGCCGCGTCTTATTTCTATTCAGCCCTGGGATCGGAATATGATAGCCGAGATTGAAAAGGCGATATTTAAATCGGATCTGGGATTAACCCCTTCAAATGACGGTACATTTGTTAGAGTGCCAATTCCGCAGTTGAATGAAGAAAGACGAAAAGATCTGGCCAGATTGGTGAAAAAATTTGCCGAGGATGGGCGGATTGCCATCAGAAATGTAAGACGGGATGCGAACGATCATCTGAAAAAGATGCAAAAAAACCACGATATGTCGGAGGACGAATTAAGCGTGGTTCTGGATGAAATTCAGGAAATAACGGATAAGCATGTAAAAGAAATCGATCAGGTCCTGGAACATAAAGAAAAAGAAATAATGGAAGTGTAAAATTTAATAGCCCCGATATTTATCGGGGCTATTTTTATCCTGTCTTTTTAAAACTTCTCTCTTTCCAATAAATCCTACCTGGTATAAATACACTAATGGCTAAGATTATTGTGTACAAAAAATAAAATATCTCAAAAGGTATAAAGTATCTGGTCAACTTCGCTAATCCCGATTTTAATTTCAGCCGCCATAGCAGAGATAAATCCATCCCCGTGGTAAGGACTAAACCTGAAACAACGGGAATTGTGAAATTTAACGAAATAAGGTTTACCACAATCAATAGGTGAGCAATAAATGAAGCTGACATCAATACCCAGCCCCATACGGGTGCCTTCATTCCACCATAAAGCCATCTTCTTCGCTGCTGAAAAAAATCCCGGAAATGATTTAAGGGCATACTTTGAATCATACTTCCTCTCTTGAGAGGATAGACAATGTGATACTCCGTTCTTTTCACGATAGTATTTAATAATGCCATATCTTCTGTGAGAGAAAAACCAATACTACCAAAACCACCAATTTTATCATAAACGGACTTCTTAAATCCAAAATTATTTCCTAAAACACTAACCGGAAGATTTATACCGGCTGTTCCCGCAGCTACAGCCTGGAGAAAAAACCAATCAAGCGTCTGTATGCGATCAAAGAGATTAAATTTCTTCCCGGGTTGATCTATTACTGTTAAACTACCCACTAATCCGACCCTGTCAGTAAAATACGTCACCATCTCAGATACCCAGGTATCAGGTACTCGACAGTCAGCATCTGTAATCAGTATGATTTCTCCCTCAGCATAATCCATCCCCTGGGACAGTGCATTCATTTTACCTTTTAAACCGCTCTGATCATCATCAATATCGACCAGTTCAAAGGAGGGAAACCGCTCTTTATAATCCAATACTATTTGACGGGTATTGTCAGTGGATCGATCATTGAGTACAATAATTTGCAGAAGATCAGGTGGATATGTTTGTTTCCCAAGGCTATTCAAACAGGCGGGTAAATATTTTTCCTCATTTCTGGCCGCGACCAATACCGTGGTTTTGGGCTTATTATCGGTTCTCCCGTACTTTTTTGTTAATCCAAAATGGATGAGAATCCCAATAATAAAATAGATAGTGGCGGCAAAGAAAGTTATCTGAGATAGGATCTCGGTTAACATCATGAATAGTCGCCCCACCTAAATCTTTTTATTTGGGCGATCAGGCCAAAAAAAACAACATAAGGTATATGTAAAATGAAAGCAACAGGAAACAAATCCAGATATCGTTTATCCTCCAATACCGAAGCAGCTGTTTTTAGAAAACCATAATCACTGACTGCCTTCAAGGATAGAGCGGCTAAAAAGGGTAATAGATAATTATTACCGGTAATAAATGTTAAAGGGGAAATAAGTAAAAAAAGATTTAAAAGATAAAATAAAATCAATATTAAGGTAACATGTTGCGGGTATTTAAACCCTTTCGAAGCATAACGCGTACGTTGTTGAAAAAAAAATTGCCAGCGATCAGGAGACGCATTATATACATGACTTTTCCGGCCAGAAACATATGCGATTTTCCACGCCGTCTCATCCCGTACACGCTGGAGAAATAAATCATCATCTCCGGTGTGCAGATTCTTATAAATCCCAAACCCACCCAGTTGTTGGTAGACACTTTTTAGGTAGGCCATATTTGTACCTACGCAGGTAATGGGATATCCTATTCCACAGGACGCTGCTGCCACTGCGGCGTGGGATAAATATTCCAGCGAAAGAAGACGTGTCGAGAAAGACGGAGGGGCTAAATCTGTCTTATATGGTGCGTATCCAATGACCATACCAATCTCATCCGTAAAACAGGATACAATCTGCCGTACCCATTGTGGTGTAGGGCGACCATCAGCATCGGTTAATAGAATAATACCCCCCTTTGCTGATTGTATTGCCTGATCGATGGCATATTTTTTTGGGGTAAAACCATCATGGATTTCTTGAATGGTGATCAGCCGGATAAAGGGATAATTTTCAATATAATCATTTATAATATTTTCAGTTCTGTCTGTAGAGCGATCATTTACAATGATAATCTCCAATTCATTCTCCGGATAATCTTGCGCGACCAGTTTATCCAGGCATTCTGATACATTTTTTTCTTCATTATGCATACTTACCACAATGCTAACCGAAAGTAGATGTTCTGAAGATTTTTGTATTGTCTTTCTGAGTCCTCTTTTCAAATAATAAATACCTGCTGAATACAAAATGGTGAGTGAAATAAGAATAAGGAAGAAAATTTCTATAAGGGTTGAGAGCGTCATAAATAAATCTTAATTATTTACCACTGAGACTATAGAGTCTAAGTAAAATGTAAAAAGGTAAAAGTAAAAATAAGTATATTCCATTTTGATAGTTTTTTCTTTTTCCTTTTAACTTTTTACTTGTAACCATCTCAGTAGTTTGTTAATGGATCGGGTTAGGAGATTTGGATTAAATCAGGATTTGATTTATTTGTTTCTTTTCGTCGTCTCCACAATCTTGATGGGAGAAAACTCCCGAGTCCCTGATTACAATTCCGGCAAATATCGATACTTTGGCGATTCTGCAAAAGTTGAGTGCGAAAATCAGTCATTGAATTTCCCAGCCACATATCGTTAAGATCTGAAAGTTTATGCACGTCACCCATCGGATGTTCCGCATTTTTATCAAAACAACAGGGGACAAATGTACCGTCCCAATTGATCAGGGTTGAAAGCCATGGACGTGTACAGGATTTCTTATCGATGCCTTTCACCACATATTTTTTACCATCGAAATCATATCGACGAAATTTATTTTTCGTAGGAAGCCATTCCTGTGCTTCACTCAGAGATCGAACTTCAATATTTTTTATGAGAAGCCGGTCCACACCCAACTGATCCACTATTTTTTTTACTTCCGGAATTTCTTTCTCATTATGTTTCATAACAAGAAATTGAAAGACAACATTGGGCGTGCGCATCTTACGACGCTTTTTTTCAGCGATGAGCCTGGCTGTTCCATCCAGCACCCGTTCCAGTTGTCCACCGACACGGTATTTCTCATAACTTTCCTGTGTTGTTCCATCAAGCGAAATAATCATACTGTCCAGACCACAATCAAGGGTTTTAGTGATATTCTGATCAGTAAAATAGTGGCCGTTCGTGCTAGTGGTGACATAGATATTATTATGTTTAGCAATCTCGACAAATTTGAAAAAATTTTTATTGATATACGGTTCTCCCTGGTGATATATCAGCATGAAAAAGATATCTTTTCCCATATGCTCAATTATCTTCTGAAAGGTTTCAAGACTCATCCGACCGGAAGTTCTTTCCATTTCACCGGACCCGGTTATACAAAGAGGGCAGTGGAGATTACATTGATTGGTCGGTTCGATGGTCAAAACCGGGGGTGCGCCCCAAACAACAGGTTTGTTCAGAAGGGCAGAGATAAAAAACGAAGTTGAAGTTTTAACGATATTTCCCACCCGGCGTGGGGTAAGTGAACGTAATAAGCCGCTGAGACGAAGTTCGTTCAGAAGAACCATTTATCTATCCTTGATAAGAATAAATCGTTGTAAACTATTGTTTGACAATCAACCTGAATTATTCAAAAAAAATAATGGTATAAAAGAGTATAAGTAACATATAAT
>JAGLYF010000143.1 GCA_023132435.1 Calditrichia bacterium
TTACTGTCGCTATTTGATAAATCTAAAATTCATGAATAGATCAAGTTAATTGACCATTAAACGAGGCAAAGATACGGGATTTCCTTGTTGTATGCAATTTCAGCCTCGGTACTCGTTCCTCGGTATTGGGTACTAGATACTTGATACGAGATATAAGATACAAACTAAATGAAAATTGATAATTCCTTGTTGGATATTGAATATTCAAGATCATATATCTTGTATCATTTATCCCGCATCAAGCATCCAGGAGCGAGAAACGAGCGGCGAGCAACGAGTAACATTTATCACAAATCCAAAATGACGCTTGGCATATGTCTTGTAATTTTTGTATGCTTCACTTAAATTTACGCACCCTATGAAGAAAATAATATTAGTTATCAGCCTACTTATTCTTATTACTCCTCTGTTTGCCGGAAACCCGGTTAGTGTTCCGATTCACCATGAAATTTATCATTTTCTTGATCGTATGGAAACATTGGGAATACTGGACAATATTCTCGATGGAGTAAAACCATTTGACCGTGAGCATGTCGCCGAATTACTCGTGGAGATAAATTTACAACGCGAGCAATTAACCTGGGTCGATCGTGAAAAACTTGATAATTATTTGCTCGATTTCCGCTTTGAGATTGATTATACTCAGAAATACGCACAAATTAAAGGTGATAAAACCTGGTATACACCTTTTTCCAGCTGGGCACGACTAAAAAAGGATTTTTTCCGCTTTTTCGCCCAGAATCAGCCAGAGGAAGATAATCATCTTTTCCTGTGGGAAGATTCCACCAATAGTTTTTATTTCGATTTTATCTACAACCTCACCTATGATCAGCGAAATGATGATGTCAGTCGTAATAAGGATGTGATGACCTTTACTTTTCGCGGAACTCTTTATAATAATTTTGGATATATGGCCGAAGTTTCATTTGCCAATATTCGAGGAGATGAAGAGTACCGGAACAGTGATCCATTTTTAAAAAATACCTGGATAAATAATAGGGAAGGGGTTACTTATTTTGATCGGAGTGGAGGTGATATCGCATATCGATCACCCTATGTGGATTTTCACTTCGCCATGCAACCAATCTCTTGGGGTCTGGGCGAATCCGGGGTCTTGATTCTGTCTGATAATGTGGAACAATACCCTTATTTCAGTATAAGCAAGTACTGGAGCTGGGGGAGTTTTACCTATATGCATGGAAAATTATTGGCCGATTCCATAGGTGTGACAGAACAAGGACAAGCGATTCATCCGGATAAGTGGGTGGTCAGTAATCGGTTCGAGTTTTCTCCTTTTACCGGGATGGCAGTTGGTCTGACAGGTATGATTGTTTATGGTAACAGGTCTGCAGATTGGGCATACTTATTCCCACTCAATTTTTTCAGAGCGACTGAACATAATCTTCGGGATAGAGATAATGCCTTACTATCCATTGATCTTGAGTCAAGGATCTTCAGGGGGACAAAAATTTACGGCACACTCTTTATCGACGAATTGAGAAAAGAAAAACTTGGAACTGACTGGTTTGGAAATAAACATGGATTTCAGATAGGATTTCATCTCACCGATCCTTTTAGTATTCCAAATATAGCCTTACGTTTTGAGTATCTGGCAATTATGCCCTGGGTATATACGCACAGATTTGATATCAATCGATATATTAGTGATTTGTCATCTCTGGGATACTGGGCTGGTCCAAATTCAGAAATTTTTTATATCCACCTGGAAAAGGAGTGGCATCGCCGCCTTATTACCGGTCTGAAGTGGCGGCAATGGAAACATGGTGATAATTACCCCAATAAAAACATCGGTGGTGATATACTCCTGGGTCATAGTAGATTGCTTGATGATCAGGAAGAACCAGTGAAAACAAGTAAATTTCTTGAGGGTATTCTTGAAACAGAAAAAAAACTCGAATTTTATACACGATATGAGGTCTTTAACGATTTCTATCTGAATTTTAAGGTGATTAACACCAGGTACTCAAATCCGGAGAAGAGTACAAACTTAACGGAACTTCATTTTGGATTAAGATTTGACTACTAATATTGATACAATCGCATATCTGTTTCTAATACTAAGCTGTTTCTACTTTATTCTTCTCAGTGCTGTTTATGTCGGACTAAACAGGCTAAAGACACCCGGAGAAAAACATGTGTTTTCAATTAGTATCGTCGTAGCAGCCCGTGATGAAGAAAAAAGAATTATGCCTTGTCTGCAGAGTCTTGAGAAACTGGACTATCCGGATGATAAGTTCGAGATTATATTTGTTGACGATCATTCAAGTGATAATACTGCAGAAGTCATCGGGTCATATTGCAACAAACATCAAAACTGGAAAGTAGTTTACTTAGATAAGAAAAGTACACAATTGAGAGGTAAAAAGAATGCTCTGCAAAATGGGATTTCTCGGGCAAAAGGAGAGATTATTTTTACGACGGATGCGGATTGTATTGTACCATCAAATTGGTTAAAGATAATGTCAGGATATTTCAAACCAGGTGTCACAATGGTACTTGGTTACTCACCTCTTATATATTCAAAGAAATTTTATTTCAGGCTGCTTCAATTTGATAATCTTTTTTCGGCTATCGCTTCCGCTGCAACAGCAAAACTGGGCTATCCGTTTACCAGCGTTGGACGAAATATGGCGTACCGGAAAAACGCTTATGAGAATGTTGGAGGATTTCTTTCGCTAAAAAAATTTCGAAGTGGAGATGATATTCATTTAACCGGTCGATTTCGTTACAATAATGACGGTTTTATTGATTTTTGTGCAGAAGAAGAGACGTTTGTAAAAACCCATATCCCCTCAACTGATTTGGAGGTATTTCAACAGCAAATCCGTAAAAATAGTAAAACATTTCAACTCTCAGGATGGTCAATTGCAGTGATGTTAAAGATTCTTTTTTATTATTTCTTACTATTTGCCATCCCAATTATTCTGCCCTCATGGCTGACCATATGGTTCATTTTACTTGTTATAAAATTCCTGATGGAATTTATATCCTTAAAAAAGGCAGCAAAAATATTTAAACAAAATAATCTCATTCCTATTATCCCCTTGATGCAAATTATCTATCCATTTTATATAATCATTTTTAGTATTATTGGTACATTTCAGTTTTATCATTGGAAGAAATAGCATTCAATGGAATCCCGGATTAAGCAAAAAATTATTTATGCTGCTCAGATTTGTATTGGCCTTGCTCTGGTCATATGGATCCTGAAGCAGGTAGACCGGGAACAATTTATTGAATATTTTAAAAGTCTCTCTCTTGTTTCTCTCGTAATCATTGCTGCCTTGAGTTGTATCGGATTGTATATCCAATTCAGGAGGTGGAAGTATCTTGTCGAACGATATTCAAAACATTTCAATTTACGGGACCTTCTGCCTTCATTCTTTGCCGGTTTTACTTTCCGGTTATTGATTCCCGGGGGACATGCAGAATTCAGTAAAATATTTTTATTACCCGGAAAGAAACGTGGGAAGGTACTGGCTTTTGGCATGGAAAAATTTGCTCAGGCACTTATAAAAATCCTTGCTTTACTAATCGTATTGCCACTTACTTTTCCTGACTTTAAAGTCTATTCCATTTTTATCCTTTTTTTGATAATAATTGGATATTTTTTATTTCCACGTATTCCGATATTAAAAAATTTGCAGGAAAAGGATGTCAATTACCATCGTGTAATTGGTATGAATTTAGTATTTGCTCTTGGAATTTTTATCATAATGGGTTTACAATATTATCTGTTACTAAATCAGGTGGATTCAGTCTCTCTTCTTGCAACCTATCATACATCGGTATATCTATGGTCTGCTGGATTGGTACCAATCAGTGTATCCGGATTAGGAGTTCGGGAAGGATTTGCTGTGTATTTTTTTAATTTCTATGGTGTATCCGCTGCCCATGCAGTTGCCACCTCTTTGTTTATTTTTACCGTTAATACCATTTTCCCTGCTCTGGTCGGGGCCTACTATATATACAGAAATCGTGCTTATTTTGGTGAACTTAAAGACAGTATAAAATCAACCCGGGAAATTATCGCCTCAATTCGCTCTAATAAAAGAAACGATTGAAATATTGTGTGTTCGTGGGAGGTTACAAGGTATAAAGGAAGGGTATAAGGGTATAGGGTATAAGGAACTGGAGGCTCGCTACTCGTCCCTCGTAACTCGTTTCTGGATGCTGAATACAGGATCTATGATACCCAAAATGAGATATTGGAAACTGAATATTCAATATCCAACAAGGAATTATCAATTTTTAAGGGTTTTGCGCTTTGTATTTCGTGCCACAAATCGCGTATCCAGTATCGAGTAGCGAGAAACGAGCAACGAGAAACGAGTAACGAGAACCGAGCAACGAGAAACGAGAAAAATGAGGGTATTTGATGGTAGTTCCGATAAAGTCACTCATCCGATCACTTCGGATCATTAATATAGATATTACCTTTAAACGTATTTTTAATCTGGTAAAGATATATAGTTCGCTAGTTTTATCAAAGGTCTTTAGAAAGCAAATTGTCTGGGGATACCCTCCGATATTGATGATCGAACCAACCAATATCTGCAATCTAAAATGTCCCATGTGCCCTTCGGGTAATGGTGAGATGAAGCGCAGGATGGGTCATCTCAATTTTGAAGATTTTAAAAAATTACTCGATGATGTCGGTGACTATTTGCTTCAGATACAGTTATGGAACCAGGGTGAACCATTTCTTAATAAATCATTTCTTGATTTTGTTCGCTATGCAAATGAAAAGGGTATTATGACTCATACTTCAACTAACGGACACTTTATTCGTACCGATGAAGATGCAGAGAATCTAATAAAATCCGGTCTTGATCAGTTGATATTTTCCATGGATGGGACCAGTCAGGAAACCTATGAGAAATACAGGGTGGGTGGTGACTATCAGCTTGTGATGGACACCTTAGAACGTATCGCCAACGCCAGGGAAAGATTAAACAGTAAAAAGCCCCTGCTTGAATTACAGTTTCTGGTTTTTAAACATAATCAAAAAGAGATTGATCAGATGATTTCGATGAGCAAGAAACTGAATTTAAACCGGATATCATTTAAAACTGCCCAGATTTATTCGAATCAGCAAGGTAAGGTATTTTTGCCAGAGGATGCTGCCTTTAGCCGTTATGAACATGATGGAGAAAATTATAAACTTAAGGGGGATATCAAAAACTGGTGTAAACGTCTGTGGCTTAATCCGGCTGTCAACTGGGACGGTACTGTCTCTCCCTGCTGCTTCGATAAAGATGCGGATTATACCTTTGCCAACATTTTTACTGATAACCTTGAATTCAAAGAAATATGGAAAAATGAAAAATACAAAGCCTTTCGTAAACGAATTATGACTGACCGCAAATCGGTCGACATGTGTGCGAATTGCTCAGAAGGTTTACCTGATCCCTATACAAAAATAATTGAAGTTTCAGATCTGTAAAAACTTGTTCCTCGCTTCTCGTTGCTCGGTACTCGGATGCTGGATGCTCGATTCTTGTCACTTGTTGTTCTTATCTGGATGTTTGATATAATGTTCATTATATAGGATAAGGAATATTCAATATTCAACAAGGAATTATCAATTTTCATGTAGGCTGTATCTTAAATCACGTATCATATATCTAGCAACGAGAACCGAGAACCGAGAGCCGAGCATCTAGCATCCAGTATCGAGCATCCAATTTCCAATTCTAAATGAATTTTCTTCCCTCTCAGGTGTAATACTGATTGTAACAAAAGTATATAATATCCGTTCATATTATCTGAAAGGGGTGGATAATGATAGAACTTCAAGAGAAAAATGATACGTCACCGATTTGTCCTCATTGTAAAAATGAACTCCGGATTGTTTCCTATCAGGGAATAAGAGGTGTGTTAGGAAGGCGCTTTATTTATTTCTGTCCCCATTGCCGGGCCGTTCTCGGTGTTTCCCATCGAAAAGGATTCTGGATGGGATGATAAAAAGTTATCCACAATCGTGATTATTTAAACTATTGCTTTAGAATTATGAAGTAAATTACTTGAAATCGACCTTTAAACGATTTTAAAAACGAGAATTTCTAATAATGTATTTTAAATTCTAATTTACAGCCTGAAACGGTGTTCTATTTTTAGCACTTATTTTTTTTAATTATATATATCAAATATTTCTCTGCTTTATGACACTCTAAGTTATTGAATATGAAACACTTATACTCACTGTCTTTAAATCTTTGGTATGCACTGAATTTCTATACCGAAAAATTAGGTGCTCTATTAAAGCAGAAAATTCACTCATATTTCAGGTAAATTGCTCTCGATTCGGATTAACCAATGCTGTGAATAATTGACTAAGGTACAAGCCGGGAAAGCAGGAGTTTCTAAAAGATACTCACAATTATCCACAAGTTATTCACAGTTGGGGGACACGCATAAAATAGGTTATAATGCGGGTGTCGTAACCGGATAAATACAAGGCTACGACGCGGAACATCGTAGCCAGAACAAAATTTATATTAATTGTTTTTATGACGGGATTCAAAGTGTTCTTTCTGTTCAGGGCTGAAGTATATATCCTCAAATTGACTCACCAGAGATTTTAATTCTTCAACGTTTTTCAAATCTGTGGTTTGTTTACACTTCATTGAAAAAACCATCATTTGGTGCAATATGGTAAGTTTCTTTTGATAGTCAGCAAACTCTTCCGTCTTTTGTGAATCTGCAATTTTTATTCGTTGTGCGAGAAAATAGTAGGTTACGATTTCGGTAAATTCATCAGCGTGCTCATCTTTGTTATTAACCCAGCGTACCAGTTGGTTTATATTTGCTGACGAATTTTTAGACAGCTCGTTAATCTGATTCATTCCCTTTTCAATGGTTTGAATATGTTCTACAAGCATATCGAAACGAGTATGGTCTCCGTATATCCCACAGGGTATCTGGCAATGGGAATAAGCCTGATTTACCATCAATGCGAAAATAAAAATGAGTAAAAATAACTTTGCAAAGGTTCTCATTATACTCTCCTCTTTTAAATTAAAATTAATTTTTTCGAATTGTAGAATAATAATAACGATTTCAGGAGATTGTTTATTCTGTTAATTTGGATTTTTTTAAATTTTTTTTTGATATTCGAATTTGGATGTTGGATATAAAATATTAGAATTGGGAATCTGGAATTTTCCATCGCCGAACTTTATAAAATATCACGTATCCAGAATTAAAGATCAGACATCCAACATCCAGAAAAACAACCCCCTTAATCCCCCTTTGATAAGGGGGAACAGATCTGTATCATCCAGTATCCAGTATCCAGTATCCAGTATCCAGTATCGCGCATCGGGTATCCTCTACCGTTATACCTTTAGTCTCCTATGGGATTGTCCATCCGTTCAATCTGATTGAGAATGGAAAAATAACCGCGGCCGAATTCTTTTTCAAGAATTCGGATAGTTTCCCGCTTATGTTTGATCTTTTTATATATTTCCAGGAATCGTTTTTTTAGTTTTTTACGTTCCGGTTCTGACCAGCGTTTGCGTTGGTTAACCGGAACCTTTCCATTGCTTTCCCGTAAATTTGGAATTAAATACCCTGGTTTAAGAATTTCTATTTCCTTAATGTGGTGATCATAGGATCTTTTGTTCACTTCAAATCCAATGATTTTCCGATTAAGTCCGATGGCTACTTTGGCGGTACTAAAACCTCCGAGGAAAAAATCCACCACCAAATCTCCTTCCATGCTACTATATTGCATAATTTTGATAATTAGTTTTGTGGGAAGTTCATTTTTATTCCTGATTTCTCCCGTTTTGTATTCCCGGTTAATAATCCACACATCTTCACGATCCTGGTAATTCAACGAACCATTTTCGTTATCTTTTTCTGCCGGACCAAATCGGGTGTAGGTATTAAAAGTAACTTTGGCGCCGGGTTTTGTATAGTAGAGAATGTGATAGTGGGATGAAATATATTTTTTTTGTGTATGAACGCCAAAATTGTATTTCCAGATGATATGATTTTTCTCTTCCATGTCAGTTTTCTGCAGTGCATTGAGAATGTCCGCCAGATTGGAATAACCTGAGATCACATAGAGACTTCCACCCGGCCTTAATATACGTTCTGCTTCTTTGATCCACTTATTACTAAAGGAAGGATATTTTTCACGGGGAATTTCAACATATCCATTGATCACCTTCTCTTCATGGCGGTGATAGTGCCTGTGTAGTTTATTGGCTTCAATTCCATATGGTGGATCGGTTATTATCAGATCCACAGAGTTATCGGCGATGTATTTATGTGCTCCTTCAATGCAGTCTGAAGGATAAAGTTGATAGGAACCGATCATAATGAACCTCGATAAAGCTATCAGATTTTAGGAATTGATCATCAATAAAATCAACCGGACACATATAAAAAGCAGGAGCATACCCAGAAAGGTCTTTCGCCAGAATAGCGGTATTTTATGATTTAATGATACGCCAATTCGGGAGACCAATGCACTGCCAAGAAATAACAGAATAGCGGTATCGAGATGGATATATCCTATGGTATAGGGCTGGTGTAAATTTATACTGCAAAATGCAAACGAAAGACTGGCAAAAAATGCTGTAAAAATCATAATCGCATTTGATGTGGGCGCCGCCTGCACATTTTTCACTAAGCCGGTTACCAACGTCATGGGAGTTGTAATGCCTCCGCCACCAATACCGGTAACTCCAGATATCAAACCACTGATTGTGCCAATCCCTAACGGTAATAATCTGGAATGAGAAACACCGACAGAGTGTTCTTCTGCCTTGCTGATTAAAAAGGTTCGGATGGCAAAATAAAATAAAAAAAGAAGAAAAATTATGACCAAAATATTTTCGGGTAGAACGGTAGATAATCTGGCAGAAATAAAAGCAAAAAATGAAGAGGTAACAGCAATCCAGGGAACGATATTCCAGACAATCACATTTTGTTTTGAGAAATTAAAGGTATTGAATCCAGCTACCAGAACGATTGTGGCCAGACTGGTTGCGATTGCTTCAAGATGGCTAAACGGTAGAATGAGACTAAGAAGGGGCACCATGATAATCCCCCCACCTATACCAAAAATTGTGGAGACGAGCCCGACACTGATACCGGTCAGAAGTATAATAAAACAAGTGAGTATCATTTATTGTTCTATTCTTTCAATATTAATTTAACTTTAAGATTAAAGATTATAGAAGAAAGAAGAAAGTGAAATTAAAAAATAGATTTCTTCTATTCAACGCAATGCCCTAAGTGGTTAGTTTGTTTGTTACAATTTGAATAAAATCATGATCTGATGTAAATTTTCATTTATACAATGGAGGTTTTGCTGATGTTTGATAAACACCTTTCTGTTTTTATATTGCTATTATTCTGTCAGATGCTAATTAAGAATACAATCGCACAAAACGCGGTTGATGATGTACCGTATGTGATCCCACAAGAAGTTGAAGAATTGCGCCCTCGTTTCCATTTTACACCGGTAAATCAGGATACAACCAATGCCTGCTGGAGTTTTTCTACCCTCTCTTTTATGGAATCGGAACTACAGCGGATAAACGGTCAATCTGTAAAACTGGCTGTGATGTATCCTGTCTATTTTGGATTTATTGAAAAAGCCAAAAAATACGTTGAGACGCGCGGTGAATCCCGGTCCACGGCCGGAGATCTTTTTACCACTGTCATAGATGTGGTTAAAAATTATGGTATTCTACCGGAAGAGGTATATCGGGGACAGGCCGTTGAACGTCCAACACGTAATCATAAACGGATGGAAAATGAGATTGAGGAGTTAAAAAAACGAATTATCAAAGAGGAGCTTTGGAATGAAGCAACAGTTGTTGCAGAGGTAAAAAAAATACTTGATAATTATCTTAGTGAACCCCCTTCTTCTTTTTCCTTTCGGGGGGAAACTTTTACCCCTCTTACGTTTGCTGAAAAATACGTGGATTTGCCCTGGGATGATTATCTTTTGATTACGTCGTTTGGTTATGCTCCCTTTGATTCATTTGCTGTGCTGGAGGTGCCGGATAACTGGCGGAAGGTGGACCGGTATTTTAATGTTTCACTGGATGTCTTCTATAGCTCGATGAAAACTGTTCTTACCAATGGCTTTTCCCTGGTGATTGATGGAGATAAAAGTGAACCCGGAAGGATAGGTTCTCTGGATGTGTGTTATATTCCTGATTACGATATCCCCGGTACATACATCAACCAGGCCGCCAGAGATTATCGATTTGATGAAGGTGTCACAACTGATGATCATCTGATGCATATTGTTGGATATGGAGAAGTTAATGGGGAAGATTGGTTCCTCGTTAAGGACTCCTGGCGGGATGCTTTTGAAGGGACGCACAAAGGATATTTCTTCTATCACAGGGATTACGCGAAGTTGAAGATCCTGGCATATATGGTTCATAAAGATGGTGTACCAGCGATCATGGAACACATAAAGTAATTGAAAAAAAAGAAAATTCCCCCATTCTTTTCAAGAGAAAGGGCTGGGGGATGAGTTTTTAAATAAGGAGAAAAAGGGTTGGTCCCTTGTGTCTCTACGGTTTAAAAACTATCTAGACATTCCCATAAACAGGAAGCGCAGCACCACGTATATCACCCGCTTTTTCAGAGGCAAGAAAACAAATCATTTCCGCCAGCGATTCCGGTTTCACCCAGTTGTGAGCGTTTTTTTCTCCCATTGCCTCCCGATTTGCCTGGGTATCGATTATACTTGGCAGAACGGTATTGGCTGTAATATTACTTTCCTTCGTTTCCTCAGCGATTGATCGGGTTAAGGCGATTACACCTGCCTTTGAGGCGCTGTAGGCAGCCATTTGACCAGTTGGCTCCAGGGCGGCACGTGAGGAGACAGTTACAATGCGACCGTAATCATTTTCTTTCATTTTTTTCAGGGCATACTTGCAAACAAGAAATGTGGAAGTCAAATTGAGGGTCAGTTGTCGGTTCCAATCTTCAAGTGTATAGGTGTCCGTATCACCCATGGAAAAACCACCCACCAAATGAATTAAAATATCAACTTTCGATTGTTTTCCAAAAACCTCCGATACGCTTTTTTCCTCTCTCAGATCAGCAAATATAAAATTGACTTTGACATCGGCTACTGATTTACGAAAATGTTCTACTTCATTGAGTGAATTGTAGGGAATGGTAATATTAGCGCCAAGGCTCAAGGCCAGTTGTGTAACCTTTGTTCCCAATCCACCCGTACCCCCGGTAAGTATCAGATTTCGATCCTTCATAATTTCTCATCCTTTATTTTTAAAAGAAATATTTATCCTGGATAATTTATTTCTCGCCACGACGAAACGCTGTTTAACCACAATGGACACAAAGTATGCACAAAGTACACGAAGTTTTTTTATTTAATTTTTCTTTGTGAACTTTGTGCCCGCTTTGAGAACTTCGTGGTTAGGTTTTTAGCGCCATTGCGGTTATAATTTATGAACAGATCAGGTTAATTCAATTAAATAGTCTATAAAAAGGATCTTAACGCCACCAAAAATTCACTCGGTTTTTCAGCATGTACCCAGTGAGTAGCACCTGGAATTTCGATAATCGATGCATGAGGGAATATTTCTATAATTCGCTGCTCATCTTCGGGTAAAATATAATCAGATTTTTCTCCGCGAATGAAAAGTGTTGGTTTCTCGTAAGTATGATCTGTTGAAATTCCATGGCCGATATCAGAGGCGTGATCGTATATTACCTCAAGATTCACACGCCAGGCATAGGAATTATCATCTTTGCGATACAGGTTTTTTAATAAAAATTGCCGGGTTTTATGCGATGATACATATTCTTTTAGAAATTCATCGGCTTCCCGGCGTGATTTTATCTTATCAATGGGTATCGATTGTAATCCCTTTAAAATATTTTGATGCAGGGCAGGATAGGACTTTGGAGCAATATCAACAATAACCAGTTTTTCGATCCTGTGAGAATATTCAAATGCAAACTTCATTGCCACCATACCACCCATTGAGTGACCGATAAATGAGACAGTACGCAAACCAAAATCAGTCAAAAACTCATAAATATCTTCAACCATATCATCATAATTTAAATCCTGGCTGTTTGGTGAGCGACCATGATTGCGCATATCAAGGATATAACAATGGTGAGACGATGACAGTTGTTTTGCTATTGTGAGCCAGTTATCGGAAATACCAAAAAGTCCGTGCAAAATAACGACCGGATCCCCATTTCCAATTTGACGACAATAAAGTTTCATGATTTATCCGGGTAAAAACAGATTTTGTTATCTTAAAATAGAAATTCTATAATATCCGGAGCTTAAAGAAATATGACTAAAGAAAAAAGAAAATATTTACGCACAACTTTTGTATATTGCGTTTCTGTTGCTCCGGGTATCGATTTTAGAAAAGACTTTGAGAAATATCTTCGTGTGTGTTTCACCGGAGAATCTCCGGATCGGTTAGAGAAAGGGATTGACCGGTTAAGCAAAGTATTATTAAATATATGCGTTGAATAAAAGATAATAGCTAATTTACACTATGCGTGAGGAGGATATGGTACGAGTAGGGTTTTTTCAATTCCGTCCGGTGTTTGGAAAGGTTCAATATAATTTAAATAAAGTAGTTAAAGCGCTTAAAAATGTCTCTGCGGATATCATCGTGTTGCCAGAATTGCCTTTTACCGGATACTACTTCAAAGACAGGGAGGAGTTGAAATTATTAGCCGAAGAAATAAATGCATCATCGACTGTCCAAGCATTAATAAAGATCTGCAGAGAGTGCGATTTTTATCTGGTTACCGGTTTTGCTGAAAAAAGTGGTAATAAATATTTCAATAGTGCACTCCTGATTGGACCGGAAGGGGTTATACATACTTATAGGAAATTACACTTGTTTAATGAAGAAAAAAACTGGTTTGATCCGGGCGATATTCCTTTACAGATAAGTGAGATCCGAGGCGTTAAAGTTGGAATGATGATATGCTTTGACTGGATTTTCCCGGAAGTTTTTCGTGCTCTTTCAATAATGGGGGCCGATCTGATTTGCCACCCTTCAAACCTGGTGCTCAGCTACTGTCAGCAGACGATGATCTCTCGCTGTCTTGAAAATTCTGTATTTGCTGTTACTGCAAATCGGTTTGGTGCGGATAAAAGACCTCAGGGAGAGATAATTTTCACAGGTAAAAGTCAGATTGTTGCACCCAAAGGGGAGCTCATTTGCAAAGCGCCTTCAAAAAGGGAGGTGTTATATCTGAGGGATATAAATATTGATCTGGCAAAGGATAAGATGATATCGCCATTGAATGATATAATAAAAGATCGGCGGCAGGAATTTTATGATATTCTCTGCCGCCGGTCGGATTGACAAAACTTTTATGTCAAAGAATTGTTATTTGTTAACTTGTTCATACACTTTTTTGGCAATGACGGCGTAAAAGTCTTTATAAAATTCGTAAGGGACCTGGTCAATCCAGGTATAACGATCAGGATATAAAAAATAATCTTTTACGATGTAGGACATAAACCGAATACTTTTACTCTCATCATTGTTTTCCAGTGATTCCAAAGATTCGATTAGAGAAGAATAATCATAATCCGGATAGTGATATTTTAAACTCATGATATTGAGGATAGCAGATTCTATCATCCCCTGATTATCGCTTTCCAGGGCTTTCTGATAGTTTTTGATCACCATCTTGATTTTTTGTTGTTCGGCAGCCTCAACTTCCGCGAAGAGATTTTTATTTTGAGCAAATGATGGGTAAAGCATTAAAACAACGATGATTGCGGATAAGATTGAATTCATTCTTGACATGACGGTCTCCTTTAATTTGGGTTTTGTTTTTTTATTTGATCCAATTTTACGGGTATAAGATGTCAAAGATGTTATAGAAAAGTAAACAGTTGTCATAAATTGTCATGAAGTTTTCGATCCTGGGGGAAAAGTGATAAATTTCCTGCAGTTTGTGTAATAAGTGGAGATTTAGATTTGGAAAATTTCAATCTCCTGAAAAAATAACAGGGCGCTTTGTGGATAAAAATACACCATTGAGAAGAATTCTGATAATCTTGCTGTTTATCATACTTTTACCGGCACTTTTCTTCAGTGCATATGAACTGAGCACATTGGGAGAATATGAAGAATTGATCGCAGAGGTATATGAACAGCAGTTGGAAACAATATTATTTTCTGTAAATCAGTATGCCTGGGATTTTGTCAATACATGGATATCGAAGATTCAGAATAGCCTCATTTTTGGGAATAAGAATATCACAAAAAAATCAATTCAACAGTTATTAGAAACAAATGCTGCCATTGCATATGTCTCCATATCAGATACACTGCTTATGACACCGGAAATCTATCACCGAGGAAATATTGTCGGATTTATCACACCTGAATTAGCCGATTTAAAGAATCGGCAGCCAATCATAGAGAAATTATTGAAATTATCCCAACAGGGATATCGAAAAATTGAAACAATCACGGATGGTAATTCCCGGGATAGTACATTGACAATATTTTATCTGCAACCGATAGGAGATAAGCAGAAAATACTCGTCGCTATCGTTATTCAGCCAGAAGTTTTTATTACCGATGTTCTTGGTCCTAAACTGGAGGATATTGCCGGAACACAATTTTTAGTCGGTGTTTTTGACAAAAAAAATAAACAGTTTTTGTATTCAAATGCCAATCTAAATTTTGCAGAATTTAAGCAAACAAAAAAATTGTGGTTATTTCCGGATTATCTTCTGGGAATAAGTTTGAGTGGCCAATCGATTGAGGATCTGGCACATAGCCGTTTTTACAACAGTCTGATTTTAATCGGAGTCTTAAATCTTCTAATCATCATTGGAGGATGGATTCTGATTCGGAATATCCGCAGAGAGATGCAACTAGCCCGTTTAAAATCGGATTTTGTTTCAAACGTATCGCATGAATTACGGACCCCTTTGGCTCTGATTCGCCTGTATGCAGAAACCCTGGAAATGGATCGGGTAAAGTCAGATGAAAAACGGCAGGAATATTACCGGATTATCAATCAGGAGAGCAAGCGGTTAACCCGATTGATTAATAATATTCTGAATTTTTCCCGCATAGATTCCGGGCAAAAAGAATATAAGTTTTCAGCAGTGGATATTAATCAGGTTACAAAAAGCGTTCTCGAAATGTATAGTTATCATATTGAGCAGGAAGGATTTGTCTTAAATACTGAGTTGGATAAACAAATTCCACTTGTCCTTGCGGATCCTGAATCTGTATCCGAAGCCTTGATAAACCTTATTGATAATGCAGTTAAGTATAGTCAGGATGAAAAAGAAATCGCGGTACGAACCGGTTTGTCGGATGGTTCAGTGTTTCTTGAGGTTCAGGATAAAGGAATAGGAATTGATCAGAAATACCAGGAAGTGATATTTGATAAATTTTACCGTATTTCGTCTGCTCTGGTTCATGATACAAAAGGGAGTGGTTTGGGATTATCTCTTATAAAGCATATCATGAAATCACATGGTGGAAACATTCGAGTACAAAGTGAAGTGGGTAAAGGGAGTACTTTCAGACTACTTTTTCATATAAGTAAAACTGAAGGTTGAAACCTAATTATACAGGGAGAGTAAGAATTAGTTTGGGAGGTATGATGACGCGGATATTAATTGTTGAAGATGAAGCCCAAATGCGCCAGGGTCTGAAAGATAATCTGGAATTTGAAGGCTATGAAGTTAATACAGCTGAAGATGGGGAACAATGCCTCTCCATGGTGGAAAAAAATGAATATAATCTGATATTGCTGGATATCATGTTGCCCAAATTGTCCGGATTTGATGCTTGTAAACAACTGCGTGGAAAAGGTTTTGATCGTCCTATTATAATGCTCACGGCAAAAGGGGAAGAGATTGACAAAGTCCTCGGTCTCGAACTGGGCGCTGATGATTATTTGACTAAGCCTTTTAGTCTGAGAGAATTATTGGCAAGAATAAAAGCGGTTTTAAGAAGGGAAGACCGTGGTAAAAATAAAGGTATAAATGTAACGGTTGGAAAGATTGAAGTTAACTTTTCAAAGTTCGAGGCATTTGAAGGGGGTAAAAATATTGTCTTGAGCCATCGTGAATTTGAAGTATTAAAGTATTTATGGGAATATGAAAATCAGATAGTCAGCAGGGAAGAGCTTATGAAGGAAGTTTGGGGAATGGGAGAAATGACAACCACACGAACGGTTGATAATTTCATTTTAAAACTCAGACAAACTATTGAAGAAGATCCCTCTCATCCCAAACATATTATTACTGTTCATGGTATGGGTTACAAATATATACCGTAATTAATAGAAGAGATGAGTAATAACTCTTATGAATTGAGAATACCGATGGAAATAAGGTCAAAACGGATATGTCGATATTAAGTATTATATTTTTCTTTCTTATAAGTCTAAACCCTGTTAGCAGTATATCTCTTGTTGTTGAAGAGGATGAAAGAACAGAATCCTACTCCTCCCGCATTATGGATTTAAGGGGAATGTGGAAATTTTCCATTGGTGATGAGGAAAACTGGAAATCTCCTGATTTCGATGACCGATCCTGGGAAGATATATTTGTTCCCTCCTCCTGGGAAGATGAGGGCTATCCCGGATATGTTGGTTATGCCTGGTATAGAAAAAAAATAGTTCTCAAAAGTGAACACCGAAATAAATATCTTTATCTTAATATGGGATTTATCGACGATGTAGATGAGGTCTATGTTAACGGAAATTTTGTAGGTTTTGGTGGATCATTTCCTCCCAATTATTTTACTGCTTACCATATGGAACGGAAATATAATGTCCCGGAAAAATATTGGAACTTTAACAGGGAAAATGTCATAGCGGTTCGGGTATTTAATGCAGAATTATCCGGAGGAATTCTGAGAGGGACAATAGGAATCTATGAATTAAAATATACGATTCCACTTGAGGTCTCGTTGGAAGGAATATGGAAATTTTTACCCGGTGATGAACCCGAGAGAAAGGATGTGGAATTTAATGACTGGGATTGGTATAATGTTATGGTACCTGCTCCCTGGGAAACCCAGGGTTTTAAAAATTATGACGGTTTTGCCTGGTACCGAAAAAGCTTTATTATCCCGGAAAAGTACAGGGGAGAAAAATTGATACTCTTACTGGGAAAAATTGATGACCTTGATCAGACTTATTTGAACGGTCGTTTAATCGGGGAAACGGGTGATATGGACGGACTATCACTTTATGTCGATGAAGAATGGCTTGAGTATAGAGGGTACAGACTTACGGATTCATACATCAATTATGGTTCGGGAAATCTTCTCGCTGTTCGTATTTATGATGGACTCGTACAGGGTGGAATCTATCAGGGACCAATTGGTATTGTTACGGAAGAAAACTATCTCAAATGGCAAAAAAGACCTAAAAAGAAAAGAAATATTTTCGATTTCTTTCTGGGAGATTAGACTACAACTGTATCGACAAGTGCAAAGATCCCTGTCCCGAAACGGGATCTCGTTCCTGGACGGGATGACATCGAGCATCCAGCATCCAGACTAAAAACTTGTATTAAATAGTGGTAAAATCTTTAATCCTGAGGGATTATCAGCGACGTAATTCACCAAACCTATTTGGATACCACTGACCTCATAAGCATAGTTTACAATTCCAAATGAGACACCCCTCAATAAACCTTTTATATAGGTAAATGCACCTGCAGCGAATCCGGTAAGTATGCCATCATCTTCAATACGTATATGGGCGACGGCCACTGTCAGACCGGTAATTTCCACACCACCCACCCCGAAACCGGCAATTGTGACTCCTTTTATACTTGGTGAACCTGCTCCGATTATCGCAAATGATAGACCACGCAGTTCCTGCCCGGCGCCAACCGCCAGCCCACCAATGTTTACACCGGTCAGATTTTGCCCGGCGCCCACACCCAATCCACCAAAATTCAAACCTGAAACATTTTGACCAGCACCAGCACCCAGTCCGGCTAAGTTAATGCCGTAGAGATTTTGACCTGCACCGACACCGAGTAAAGCAAAGTTAAAACCAATGGCATTCTGACCGGCCCCAGCACCTAACCCGCCAATATTTATGCCAATAATATCTTTACCGGCACCAACACCTAATCCTCCGAAGTTTATGCCTGTTACATTTCCACCCGCACCAGCGCCTAACCCGCCAATGTTTATCCCGTCAATATCTCCGCCGGACCCTACACCAAGAACGCCAACAGACAAACCGCTTAATTGATAATCGGCAGCGACACCGGCGATACCAAATTGGAGATAACCCATATCTCCGGCTTCAGGCATAATGCCCACAGAAATTCCACGCATAATAGCGTCTTCATTTTCATCAGCTTTCCACAATGTCACATTTATTCCGTCAATTTGGTCCACCCGTCTATCACGAAAATTAAATCGTAATCCGACGAATTTTTTCGAATTTCCAAAACTGATACCGTAACCTTTTACAGGAATATCTAAACTCTGACCAAAAAGAAAATCAACCTGTGCAAATATGAAAATCATAATATAAAAAAGAATAAAATATCCCTGTTTTATAATATTAGAATTCTGATATAGAGCAGGTAACATGTTCTGGCCCCTTCTTTTAGGATGAAGATATTAGATAAATAAGCTGATCTATTCATAAATAACTCGCGCAAAGGTCACGCCCCGAGTACTCGGGGATTCGCCTACTGGCGAACGCTAAGACACAATGTTTAAAATAACATCCCGCATCTGCGGGATGTTATTTTATCTTCACATTCGTTGCGTCGTTGCGAGAAATGAATTACCCAGTTTAATATTATTCAGGTCTTTATATAGGAGACGCCATCCGGATATATAATGTTGCATTATTTCTTTAGAATAATATAGGTTCAGTACTATTATTAAACAGGATGATTGTTCATCCGGGCTCTGCCATAAATATGAGCGCTCCCGGCTAACCATGAATCCGGGAATGACCTGGCCGAGCGGGTAAACAGATCAAATGATATTCATTTATATCTGCTAACCGACCTTTTGGTAAATATAAAAATTATTTTATTTATAATCCCGGGACTCATATATTTCCTAGATACATATCATTAAAGCATATATATGAAAAATGAGGAAAAACCAAAATTATTAGCGCGATTGAATCTGTTTGATGCTACTCTTCTGGTTATTGGGTCTGTGATCGGTTCCGGGATATTTCTTACCAGCGGTATCATTGCTCAGTCTCTGCCTTCACCGGAATGGATTCTTTTTGTCTGGTTTTTTGGTGCGGTCCTGTCCTTGTTTGGTGGACTGACATTCGCCGAGCTGGGAGCAATGATTCCGGAAGCCGGTGGACAATATATATATCTGCGTGAAGCATACGGACCTCTTGCCGGTTTTATATATGGATGGACAGCCTTTCTAATCACTCAGACTGGCGGAATTGCCGCCCTCGCTGTCGGTTTTGCAGAATATTTTGCCTATTTTGTTCCTGCTTTCAGTTTAGATAATTATCTGATTGATATGGGTGTATTGAAGATATCATCCGGGCAAATTCTGGCCGTGCTAAGTATTGGAATTTTAACACTCGTCAATTATTTTGGCATTCGTTCCGGCAGTTTTGTACAAAACATATTCACAATATTTAAGTTAATTGCTATCGGTATTTTTGTAATAGCAGGCTTGTCTCTGGCCATGAGTTCAGGAGAGACTACTGCTTCCGGTACAATGCCTTTAATGCCCTCCGGAAGTTCGTTACTGGCGGCTATAGGTGTATCCCTGATTGCGGTTTTGTGGACTTTTGATGGCTGGTATTCTGTAAACAGTATTGCCAGCGAAATTAAAAATGTGAAGCGAAATTTACCTCTGAGTTTATTCATTGGAATTTCTTTGATTGGTATAATATATCTTCTGGTCAATCTTTTTTATGTGACAACTCTTCCTATGGGTGAAATGGTCGGTGTGGTTCGCATTGGGGAAAAAGCAACAAGTTTTGCTTTCGGATCAACAGCCGGAACCCTGATGGCGGGATTGATCCTGGTCTCCATTCTGGGTTGTCTCAGTGCAACCATTATATATAGTCCCCGTATTTTCTACGCCATGGCCAACGACGGATTATTTTTTGAAAAATTTGCCCATGTCCATCCACGGTATCACACACCATCCATAGCAATTATTTGGCAGGGAATATTCGCAGCAGGGCTCTGTCTGACCGGTTCTTATGAACAGCTGTTTACCTATGTTGTCTTTGCGGTGCTCTTGTTTTTTGTCGGAGTGGTTGCCGCCGTATTTGTTTTACGCCGGCGCAGACCGGATGCGGAAAGACCATATCGTGTGTGGGGATATCCTGTGGTTCCGGGTTTGTTCGGAATGATTATCGTTTTGATTATGATTAATACAATAATCGAAAGGCCGGTTGAGTCGGTCCTCGGGTTGATACTGATAATAATAGGCTTGCCCGTTTATTTTTATTGGCGACGGAAATAGAGAAGTTTAACTTGTATTTTTTTTACCACGAAGAAAATTTTAAGTCATCCTGTAAGGATCTTTGCGGTTTCTTGCAAGATTTGTACTGACAACTGCAAAGATCCCTCCGGGATGACATAATATAGATTTTTCTTTGTGGCCTTTGTGCCTACTTTGAGAACTTTGTGGTTAAAAAAGATTGTCTGGTAATCGCTATTCTTGCGCTTCAAGGAATTTTTCGGCATCGATGGCGGCCATACAACCGGAACCTGCCGCTGTCACGGCCTGGCGATAAATTTTATCCTGAACATCGCCACAGGCAAAAACACCCTCAATATTTGTACGTGTTGAAGCAGGTTCAGTTTTGATATACCCGGACTCATCAGAATCAATCTTATCACCAAATACCTGTGTATTGGGTATATGACCAATCGCCATAAAGATACCATCAATATTCATTTCACTCAATTCCTCACTTTGGGTATCTTTTAGAACCACAGAACTAACTGTTTTTTCTCCTTTAATTTCTTCAATCACTTTATTGAGCAGAAATTCTATTTTTTCATTTTTACGTGCCTTTTCAAGCATTATTTTTGACGAACGAAAACCCTCCCGACGATGAACGATGTAAACTTTTGAAGCAAATTTGGTCAAAAATATAGCTTCTTCCATGGCAGAATCACCACCACCGACAACAATAATTTCTTTATCTTTAAAAAAGAAACCATCACAGGTTGCACAGGCTGAGATACCAAATCCCATGAATTTTTGCTCAGATTCAATCCCCAGCCATCTTGCTGACGCACCGGTTGCGATTATGATTGAATCTGCAGTATAATTCTGTCCTTCTGCCGTTACTGTAAATGGTCGTTTTGAAAAATCAACATCGGTAACGATTTCAAATTTTGAAACAGCTCCAAATCGGGTAGCCTGTTTTCGCATTTCATCCATTAATTGAGGACCGGTTATTCCTTCTGCAAATCCCGGATAGTTGTCCACTTCTGTGGTGATGGTTAATTGTCCACCTGGTTGGTTTCCTTCAAGAACCAACGGATTGATATTTGCCCTGGCAGCATAGATAGCTGCTGTTAATCCGGCGGGACCACTACCGATAATAATCACTTTATAATGATTTGTATCACCCATATTCGCATTTCCTCCAGTGTTTTATATTTTGTTTTTCTTCGATGCTATATAAACAAGCTAACTTACAATCGATTTATTTTTAGAACAATATCCTACCAATATTTAAGTCCTTATTTTGATGATATTTTTGGCTAAAAGTTACAATAAATTCACTGATAAAAATCTTTATGTCGCCGCATCGTCGCGAGAGATGAATTTTCTATGTTAAGTTTTAAAAACACTTAGGACCTGGGTAAAAACAGCTTTTAAATAAGACAAAGATATTGATTAATATTTTCTTTTCATTATATTTGACAATAAACAGGATGATGCTCATGGATATCAAAACTTATAAGATTGATAAACCGGAAGAGATGAATTTTATTCTTGGACAGGCTCATTTTATTAAAACTGTTGAAGATATTCACGAGGCTATCGTAAATATTAATCCCGGAATAAAATTTGGAATTGCATTCTGTGAAGCCTCTCAAAAGGCCCTTGTGAGATATTCGGGAAATGATGAGGAATTAATCAGATTAGCTCAGGAAAACGCTAAAAATATTGCCTGTGGTCACAGCTTTATTATATTTTTGGGTAATGCATTTCCATTAAATATCTTAAACACAATAAAAAATGTCCCGGAAGTAGTGCGGATATTTTGCGCTACCGCGAATAAAACAGAAGTTATTATCGCCGAAACTGAATTAGGGCGTGGAATACTCGGTGTTGTTGATGGCGTGAGAACAAATGGAATTGAAACAGAAGAAGACATCTCTGAGAGAAAAGAATTTCTAAGAAAAATTGGTTATAAATTTTAATCCTGTTTTCCTTCGATCAGAGTTGTAAGAAAGAATACCCAATGAAAAATTTGCAGGACTTATACGACGCCTATATTAAAACCAGACCATCTTCAGGCAAAATTAAAACTGCGACCTCCATGCTTATCCATGTGTGTAAAGCTTTAGAAATATCCTCTCAGGAAGAAGTGACCAGTGAATACTTTGAATCAATTCCCCATGCATTGGACTCATATTTTTTTGCGCACCCAATGAAAGCAACTTTAGACAAAACGATGCTTGCTGAAATGATCGGTAGAGTCGGCCCAAAAAAAAGTGTAAAAAAACTTTTGGAGAAACTGCTTACAGATGAGGATAAGAACGTAAGACAATTTTCCCTTAACTGTCTGGAATACTATGGAATTAAAAAACCTAGTTCAATTTTACCATATATCGAAAAATATCGTAATTCAACTGACGAAGAAATGCTTATAACAGCTGCCATACTTGTTGGGAATATCCAATGTTCAGATCAACATGAACTGATCCTGGAAAAAATAAAAAAATGGTATAAAAATGGAGATATGGTTTTTGTCCAGGAAGTGATTAAACGTATGATCATGTTGAGACGGCAAAGAAAGTGTGATAAAAAATATATGGATCTTGACCAGTTGGAAATCTGGTTGAATAAAAACTGCCAGAAAATTGCTGAAGTTGTTCTTGAGAATTGATCGTGTCATCATACACTGATTTGAAAGAGAAATTCTATATCACTTACAGCTATCATACATACTCGAAATAAATATTACCAATGTTAAAAAATATTATTGTTAAAACTGAGTATTATAAAGTTTTGTCAGGCATAGCTCTGATAATATTTCTTTGTCTTACCACCTGCTGTGCTCCTTATTCTCTTCCTGAAAAAAAAACGTATTCTGAAAAAGACAATCCATACATTTATTATGCGGTGAGTCTGGAGGCTTACGAAGCAAAAGAATATCATCTTGCCCTGGAAAAAATTGACCAGGCACTAAAATTGAATGATAATCTCGCCCAGTTCTACCAGTTAAAGGGGGATATCCATAGGGCACTTTATGAGGATGAAAAGGCCATTGAAGCCTATAAAACAGCGATAAAAAAGAGATCCAACTTTATTGAAGTATACGAAGCAACTGCAGGTATATACGAGAAACATGAACAGTATGAGGAGGCCATTCGTTACTATAAACGAGCGGTTGGGTTGGATCCATCAAGGATCGATATTATTCTTAAAATTGTTAATTGTTATATTCAATGGAATGAAATGGATGTTGCTGAATACCATTTAAACTCCTATAAAAAGAGCGCTGTTGAACAAAAAAAGCCTTTTTCCGACCGGTATTATGTACTCCGTGGTGAAGTACTTTTTCTGATGAAAAAATATGAAGATTCACTGGACTCTCTGAATAAGGTTACCCAACCTGACAGCTTAACCCTTTATCTATACGGTAAAAATTATTATGCTCTGAATGATTTTAGTACGGGGGTAACATATTTCAATAAACTATTGAATGAGGATAAAGACAATGGTAGTTGGTATCTTTACAGGGGGATCTATTTTTTTAATCAGAAGGACTATATTGATGCAAAGGGACAATTCGAGTACGCATTAAAACTGGATGAAACTTTATATGAAACGCATTATTATCTTGGTAAAATATTTTTAAATGAAGGTGACGAAACAGCTGCATTACAAGAATTTCGCATTTATCGTCAACATGAGGTGGAAGCCGAGAGAGCGGAGGAAATAGATAAGGCGATTGAATCTCTTGAAACAGAATTGATATTAGAAAATGTCAGAGAAAATTAAAGTAAACATTAAACCTATTATTGGTTCTTTGAGTGTCGCATTGATCCTATGGGTAATGGTGGCGACAGAAAAGATATATTCTTACCAGATCAGAGTTCCAATCGAAATAGTTCGCCTGGCTCCGGGTAAAACACTTCTGGAACCGGTTCCTGAATATTCAGTGATTGAAGTCCAGGGAAAAGGGCGGTCTCTAATCGCTACCTGGTTTTATGATGTTCGGTTCCGTTTGGAATTTCCAAACATTAAAAAAAGTCAGAAAATTGATTTAAATGATTATTTATCCTTTCTTGATCTGCCTGCCACCTTTGCATTAAGCATACAAGGTATAATGGAGTCCGAATCGTTTGATTTGAAAATTGATAATCAAATAAAAAGAATAGTCCCCATCGAATTGTCGGGAGAGATAGAGGCAAATGATGGATATGTATTTGTCGATCATACTTTTAATCAGGACTCAGTAACGATTACAGGACCTGGCTCAAAAGTGAGAAAGATCGAAAGCATCTTAACCGGAAGTTTTCAACAGCATAGTACAACATCTACATTTTCGCATACAATAAATCTTCCGAATCCTGAACCAGGTATTCTTGATATATTTCCGCGGACTGTTCAGATTAATATAGATATCCAGCGTCTGGTCGAAAGAATTGTCTACAAAATTCCTATCCTGATTCGTCGTGTTCCAGGGCATTTAAAAGTGACTGCTATTCCACCTGAGTTGGCACTAAAAGTTAAGGGAGGAGAAAAAATTGTTGCTGCTCTCGAATCTTCTGATATTAAGGCAGAAATTGATTATCGGAACCAATATCGTCCGGAACGGGAAGAGTATGCTGTGAGTATTTCCACTCCCGAAAATATTAGCTGGATCGAATCCATACCAAAAACATTTTCCCTTCAGGTAAAAAGGAAATAGGGATATGCCGAAATAGGGGCTTATTGGCAATGCGGGGCACATCATGATGTGCCTTTTTATTTATGGGAAGTATCAAACTTAACTTAATCTATTCATAGCGCGGTAAACCGCAAGTGCCTAAAGTTAAAAGTGATCTAAAGTGCCTAAAATAACTTTGCTAAAAAACAAAGTTTTTGGCAATAATAGTATAAACCACGGAGTAACACGGAATAGTATAAAAAAGTAAGAAGTAAGAAGTACTTTTGAAAATTAGAGTACAGGTATTATGATAAAATATGTTGCCGGCATAGAAACTTCATGTGATGAGACATCAGCTGCGGTAACTATGGAAGACAGGGTGCTGTCGAATATTGTTTCTTCTCAGGAAATTCATGAAAAATTTGGTGGGGTGGTTCCTGAATTAGCTTCCCGGGCACATATTCGAATTATTACGGATATTTTCAGTTTAGCATTACAAAAGGCCGGAATTGAAAAGGACAACTTAGATGGGATAGCTGTCACTCACGGACCGGGTCTGATTGGGGCCGTACTGGTTGGTTTAAATTTTGCCAAGGGATTATCAAAGGCCTTAAATATACCATATATCGGTATTAATCATATAGAAGGCCATATCTATGGCAATTTCCTGTCCAATCCGGAGATAGCTTTTCCACATCTGAGCCTGGTTGTATCTGGTGGGCACACGCAGCTGGTGTTAATGCGAGAACATTTGAATTATCAGATTATCGGAAAAACACGGGATGATGCTGTAGGAGAAGCATTTGATAAGGGAGCTAAATTGCTTGGTCTTGGTTATCCCGGTGGCCCGCTCGTAGATAAACTGGCACAAACTGGTGATGATGAATTTCATAAATTCCCCAGAGCCTTCTTGAAAAACAGCCCTTTTGATTTTAGTTACAGTGGATTAAAAACATCATTGCTGGTCTATCTTGGAACAAAAGATCAGGATTTTATAAAGGACAATATATCTCATATTTGTGCCAGCTATCAGAGAGCAGCAATAGATGTTTTGGTGCAGAAAACTCTACTGGCCGCCGAGAAATACAAGGTAAAATCTGTAGGCGTTGTTGGTGGTGTCGCCGCTAACTCCTTGCTCAGGCGTTGGATGACGGAAGAAATAAAGAAATTACAAATGAGATTTTATCTACCCGAGCTAGAGTATTGTACTGATAATGCTGCAATGATTGCCAGGGCAGGTATGGAACGACTGAGAAGTGGGTTGACATCTGCTCCTGATTTGAATGCCTACCCGTCATTGAAACTTGATACTTCCGTGTCATGATAAATAGAGTAAATTGGATTGTATTGCGATGGATCATAATTTCCAAATAACAAATAACAAATAAATTCCAATCTACAAATCTACAAATTAATTCATTTTGGTAATTTATTATTTGAATTTGAATTTTATTTGAGATTTGTATTTTGTGTTTTGAGATTTAACTGAACTATTTTCAATTTACCTATACGAAAAAGCGAGATGTTCGAACAGATTCCCTCATATTTTCAAATCAATATATCCTTTTTTGTTCTTCTTATTGTAGGTTTCCTCTCCGGATTATTTGCCTATTATCAATATAGGCGAACGATACCTCCCATCTCAAAATCACTCCAGATCTTTCTTGGTATTATACGGGGGTCCGCTTTTGCCTGTATTCTCCTTTTGCTCTTTGCTCCAGAAATTACCGCCATCTGGCAAAAAACAGAATCGGGGAAACTGATAATTGCTATTGATAAATCTGCATCAATGGGATTGATGGAAAAAAATCAGAATCGGCTTAGCCGGGCTTTAAATATTGCCGGTAACATTATTGACCGTACAAATAATCAGGTAGAAACAGTTATTTACGGATTTGATACTGATACGATGCACTTTCAGAATCTAACTATGGATACTACCCGTTTGGGTACTAATATTGATAAATCACTCAGTTCTATTCTGGTGACAGAAAAAAACGCGACAGATCTTGTTTTGATCACAGATGGAAATTTTTCAATTGGTGATAATCCTCTTTATTCTGAATATACTAACCGAATTAATCTTTTTTCGATAGGAATAGGAGATACGCTCGATATGCCGGATCTTATGATTGCTGAAGTTAAGAGCAATAGGATTGTCTATCAAAATCGTGCAACTCAAATCCAGGTCTATGTTATGTCGCGCGGTATAAAGACTCAGCGTTTTACCCTGAGCATGAAACAGGGAAATCGTATATTTCAGGCAAAAGAACTACAATTAAGTGGTGATGGGAAAATATCTGTGGTTGAATTTGAAGTAATCCCGGAAAAAATAGGACTAAACCAATATGATTTTTACCTGCAAACTATTCCGGGTGAAGCTATCACTCAAAATAATTATTACACTATTTCGATGGAGGTATTAAAGGGAAAAGTAGAGGTTGGGCTTCTGGCAGCAAAACCAGGTTATGAAACAAAGTTTTTAAATCAAATGCTTTCTGATCAGGACGATATTCAACTCCACATGTCCGTCGCAATTAAAAAAGGTAAATATTTTATTTCAAATCCTGATAAATTTATTGATAGTCTGGATGTTTTGATTCTGCATGATTATCCTCCTTCCTCGCAAACAGATTCACGGGCCGGGCCATTTATCAACCGTTTAAACTCTCGCAGAATACCTGCTCTGATTATTCTCAGTGAAAATATTAGTAATATGCAACTTGAATCAATAAAGAACTTCTTTCCGATAAAGTCAATTCGTTATTCAGAACAAATTATAGAAACCCAGATAAAACCAACAATTGAAGGAGAAATACTCCCGGTTCTGAGTATATTTGAGGATGATGAAACGGAGGAAAAATTCTGGAGTATCAGTCCGCCAATTCATTATCCCTATTCAGATATTTCTTTTGAATCACCTGCAAAAATTCTACTTCAAACCAGTAAGTTATTAAACAATAATAATTCGGGCCAGCCGGTGCTGATTGCTCACGAAACAAGGGGTAGAAAGGGAATCCTTATGCTTGGATCCGGATTCTGGCGCTGGCATTTTTTACTTTCGGAAGATAAAATATATAGAAATAGTTGGCAGTTGATGCTAAAAAACCTTATTCGATGGTTGGATACGGGATCTGTTGATAAAAATGTAATTTTGTCCGCAAGTAAAAAAATTTTTCAGGTAGGTGATAACATATTTTTGAATACCCAGGTTTATGATGGCTCTTTTAAAGTCGTTAACGATGGATTAATCCGCACAAATGTTTCAGGTCCTTCGGTTTCTTTTGAAATTGAATTAAATTTTTTAGAAAACGGGAGATATGAGGGATCTTTTGTGCCGCTGGTGCCGGGCAGATATAATATCCGGAGCGAAGCCTGGAGGAATAATATTAAATTAGGCACGGATGATATTGAATTGGTTGTTACGACAGTCAACAGAGAGTTTTTAAATACCAAACAGAATCACCGGTTTTTAAAGAGACTTGCGGAGAAGACGGGTGGTAAATATTTCGATGAAGATGACGCCGGTGATTTGATCAACTATCTAAATCTTAAACCGGAGATCAAACGTAAAAGCGAAACAATGGAATTATGGAACCGTTTGCCTATTTTATTACTCATTATATTTCTCCTCAGCCTTGAATGGTTTATACGGAAACGGAAGAATTTGGCATAATCCCGGAGATTAGAATGGATGACATTTTGGTACAGATTTTGTAGCATAATTCCCCGATGAGGACAATAATAGTTTTTCTGATTATTTTTAGTACTATTAGTGTATTTGCGCTAAATCTCTGTGCGCAGATTACTTTTTCGGAAATTATGTATGATGTGGCAACAAATGAATATCATGATGAGTTTATAGAAATATTTAATCTGTCAGATCAGGATTCTATCGATATCACTGGCTGGACCTTTAGTGACAGTTCGGGCATTGATAATATCCTGCCTCATCGAGGAGGAAACAAAATTGCACCCCGAGGTTTTGCTGTAATTCTTGATGGCTCTTATTTCAATAACTCAACAACCTATGACACGTTGCTGGCAGATAGTCTGGTTATTTTAAAGATTGAAGATAATTCATTCGGAAAAAGTGGGTTATCCAATTCCAAAGCAGAATGGCTGACTATCAGGGACACCACCGGTCAGGTGTTAACCGAGTATAGATATTCCGTCGGAAACACACCCGGATATTCTGATGAAAAAATAGATCTGGATGGAAAAAACGATTCATTAAACTGGTCAGACACCAAAATAGAAGGGGGTACGCCAGGCAGGAGAAATTCTGTTTCACCACCTCTTTATGATTTTGGTTTCGAGGAAAATTCGCTGATA
>JAGLYF010000144.1 GCA_023132435.1 Calditrichia bacterium
AGTGACATTAATCGGGACAAAACATATCAGAGAGATGATCGGTTGATTAGTCATCTGAGGATACCCACAATCGCACAAAAGATCGTTTTTGTGTGGGATAATGCGACTGCAGGTGAGCATCAGGTGGTGGCCCGACTATCTTTCAGTATGGATGAGGTTCCGGAAAATGATGTGATTTCAAAAACGATTCGGATTATCGATCGAGATGTTTCACTGCATATTAATGAAATTAAATTTTTAACTGAAAAGGATGAACCAGAGTGGATTGAACTTGTAAATTTAAGTGGAGAAAAGGTATTATTAAAGGACTGGTTATTGGCTGATTTGTCCGATACCGTCTCAATCGACTCTTTAATATACTTGGATTCAGGTGAATTTATTGTTCTCAGTGAGGATACATTATCTGAATTTTATCAGTTACAAATAAAAAAAATAATTATATTAAATAAATTTCCCACTTTGAATGACCAGGATGATGAGATAATCTTGATTGATCCATCGGGGAGTTGGAAGGAAAAGGTAAGATATGAGAGGGATTGGTTAGAGGGTGAGGAATTCAGATCACCCAGTTTGGAAAGGATAAATCCCTTGTTGTACGAGAATAAGGCCGAAAACTGGGGACCCAGTATCGATCAAGTTGGTGCCACTCCGGGAAGAGAAAACAGCATTTTTTCAGAATTGAAAAAGGGAGAAACACGGGCTATGGCTTCTCCGAATCCTTTTTCGCCAAATGCTGATGGTATTGACGATGTGACGATTATCAGCGGAGAAATTCCGGAAAATAGTGCCAGAATAAAGGCAGAAGTCTTTGACACCCATGGAAGACTTATCCAAACATTGAAAGATAACCGATTTAGCGGAAGTCAATTTAATCTGGTCTGGGATGGGAGGGATGGAAAAGGAAGAATTGCCCGTATTGGTATCTATATCATTTTTATCCAGGCTTTAAATGATCGTTTGGGAGTATTGCGGGAAATGAGAACAACGGTTGTTTTGGCACAAAAACTCTAAAGGAAAATAATGCCAGAAAGACCACCCGAAAAAATTACAACAGACAGGTTGTCTTTGCGCAAACCGATGATGGAAGATGCCGCTCCTATCTTTCAATTATACGCACAGGATCAGAAAGTTACAAAATATCTGACCTGGGAACCACATCAATCAATCACTGACACTAAAACTTTCCTTAGAAGATGTCTACATAATTGGAAAAATGGAATTTCATTTCCCTGGACAATAGTTAGAAAAAAGGATAAGCAGTTGATTGGTATGCTGGAGATTATCGGTGTGGATCATACAGGGATCCATCTGGGTTATGTGCTTGCACGTCCCTACTGGGGAAACGGATATATGACTGAAGCCTTACGGGAAATTATAGACTGGGCATTAAAACAAAAAGATATCTACCGTGTTTGGGCCATATGCGATATAGAAAATTTTGCATCCACAAGAGTTATGGAAAAAGCGGGTATGCAAAAAGAGGGAATCCTCAGACGCTGGGTAAAAACTCCTTATTTTGGTGATAAACCACGAGATTGCTACTGTTATTCTATTGTAAAATAGGGTATTTAATCTACCTCAAAAAAGTAGATTTGTTATTGAATACTAACCTAACCTATTAATTATATTACCCTTATATATTTTTTTGTATAATTATTTATAGTTTTGTATATATAAAAATACATAACTTAATATAAATATTAACAATAAGTTATGGCATGTGTAAAATGCCTGTTTTTGTGTTGATTTTAAGATGCGGTGTAGGTAAATTTGATGATGGCCCTGACTCGTCTCTCGTAGCTCGGTACTCGGTGCTTGGCGCTTGGTGCTTGGTGCTTGGTACTCGGTTCTCGGTGCATGATACGCGATACGGGATTCGAGATGTGTGATATAGAATGCTGGATACGAGATACTTGTTGTATTATATCAGATCTAAAAATCCTTGAGGGAAGATCTCAGACTAGCCCGGTACTGAAGTGCCGGGTCATAAGATTACGACTGACGTAATTCAAGAAGAATAATCACCATAGAGCTATTACGAGTAACGAGCAGCGAGAACCGAGTACCGAGAAACAAAAATCATAATTAATTATTGATATTTGAATAGTTATAATTTAAGAGTAACCTTCAAATATGGAGGAAGAGAATGAGTAATGCCTATTTCCAATTACCTGAGCCGTACAACGAACCTGTATTAACATATGAAAAAGACTCTGCTGAACGTGTTGAATTGCAACGAAAACTCGATGAATTACAAGAAAATGAGATAGAAATACCAATTATTATTGGTGGTAAGGAAGTCAAAACCGGTAATACAGTGGAGATAAGAACACCGCATAACCACAACATTCGCCTGGGAATTTATCACAGAGCCGGTGAAGAGGAGGTAAATAAAGCAATCACCGCAGCATTGGCGGCCCGAAAAACCTGGGCCGAAATGCCCTGGGAACACCGGGTGAGCATATTTCAGAAAGCGGCAGATCTTTTGGCCGGACCCTGGCGATCAACAGTAAATGCAGCTACCATGTTGGGACAGTCAAAAACCGTTCATCAGTCCGAAATTGATGCCGTAGCCGAGTTGTGTGATTTCTGGCGATTCAATACCTATTATATGACTGAACTGATGGGCGAACAACCCTACTCGCCGCCGGGAATGTGGAATCGTATTGAATACCGTCCTTTGGAAGGATTTGTCTTTGCAGTAACACCCTTTAATTTTACTTCGATTGCAGGAAATCTACCAACTGCACCGGCAATGGTTGGTAATGTGGTCCTCTGGAAACCAGCCTCCAGCGCTGTCTATTCGGCCTACTATCTGATGGAAATCCTTAAAGAGGCAGGATTACCCGACGGTGTGATAAATTTTGTACCCGGTTCCGGTGGTCAGGTTGGATATCCGGTGATGGCCAGTCCCCATATGTCCGGTATCCATTTTACCGGTTCGACAGAAGTGTTTCAGAATATGTGGAAAACTGTTGGTGAAAATATAGCTAACATGAAGTATTATCCACGCATTGTGGGGGAAACCGGCGGAAAAGATTTTATCTTTGCACATAAATCTGCAAAGGTAAAACCACTGGTAATTGCTGCCATCAGAGGTGCGTTTGAATATCAGGGTCAGAAATGTTCGGCTGCTTCCCGTATGTATATTCCACAATCACTCTGGGGTGAGTTCAGAAAGTTATATATCGAAGAAGTGGCTAAAATAACCGTCGGTGAACCCACAGATTTTAAAAACTTTTTTACAGCAGTAATCGATGAAGGGGCCTTTAAAAGTATTAAAGAATATATTGAGTATGCTCAGGACGCTGATGATGCAGAGATCATAACCGGTGGTACTTTTGATGATTCAAAAGGATATTTTATTAATCCGACTACTATCGTAACCACTAATCCTCATTTTAAGACGATGGAAGAAGAGATATTTGGTCCGGTCCTGACCATCTATGTTTATGAGGATAAAGATTTTGAAGAAACTCTTGATCTCTGTGACCAGACCTCTCCCTATGCTCTGACCGGTGCCATATGGGCACAGGATCGGGAAGCGCTGGTTAAAATGTCCGATCATCTTCGCAATGCAGCCGGCAATTTTTATATAAATGATAAACCAACCGCTGCTGTTGTTGGACAACAACCATTTGGTGGGGGCCGGGCTTCGGGAACGAATGATAAAGCCGGAAGTGCGATGAATATTCTTCGTTGGATGACGGCAAGAACGATTAAAGAAACGATGATCCCACCTGAAGATTGGACCTATCCGTACATGAAATAACAGGGGCTTTTACCCCTTTTTTTATCCGAGTTTTCTGTGGTCCTGAAAAATTATATAAGGAGGATTGAATGGGAAGAATTAAAGTAATTATTATGGGCGCTGCCGGACGCGATTTTCATAATTTCAACACCTATTATCGTGATAACGATAAATATGAAGTGGTTGCTTTTACTGCAACACAAATACCCAACATAGAAGGTCGTAAATATCCGGCAGAATTATCCGGAGATTTATATCCAAATGGTATCGAAATCCATCCGGAAGATGAGATCCTTGATTTGATAAAGAAATTTGATGTGGATGAAGTTGTTTTTTCATACAGTGATATCTCATATGATTATGTGATGAATAAATCAGCCATGGTCAATGCTGCCGGAGTAGATTTCAAGTTACTGGGACCCAAAAAAACCATGATTAAAAGTGAAAAGCCGTTGGTTGCGGTCTGCGCAGTCCGGACAGGATGTGGAAAAAGTCAAACAACACGAAAAGTGAGTAAAATACTTCATGATATGGGCAAAAAAGTTGTTGCCATCAGACATCCCATGCCGTACGGAGATCTTGTTGCTCAAAAAGTCCAGCGATTTGCAGCACTTGAAGACCTGGATAAGTATAATTGTACCATTGAAGAAAGAGAAGAATACGAACCACATATCGTTTCCGGAACCGTCATTTATGCCGGTGTGGATTATGAAGCAATATTACGGGAAGCGGAAAAGGAAGCGGATATAATTCTCTGGGATGGTGGAAATAATGATTTACCCTTCTATCAACCCGATCTGCACATTGTTATCGTCGATCCTCATCGTCCTGGTGATGAATTATATTATTATCCCGGGGAAGCAAATTTACGGATGGCCGATGTCGTGATTATAAATAAAATTGAAACGGCCGATTCGGATGACATTCTTGAGGTTAGGGAAAACATAAGGGCAGTAAATCCGACAGCAATGGTTATCGATGCTGCTTCTCCGATATTTGTTGATGAGTATGAGAAAATTCAGGGTAAGAATGTTTTAATTGTTGAAGATGGTCCCACCTTAACTCATGGAGAAATGACCTATGGGGCAGGTACTGTTGCTGCTGAAAAATATGGAGCAGCGAATTTAGTAGATCCTCGTCCGTTTACTGTTGGAACGATTAGTGAGACTTTTGAAAAATATCCTGAAATCGGTACCTTGTTACCTGCCATGGGTTATGGTGACGAGCAGATGAAAGATCTGGAAACAACGATAAATAAGTCAGATGCCGACCTGGTAATCATAGGAACCCCGATAGATTTAAGGAAGGTGATAAATATCGAAAAACCGGCCCTACGTGTCCACTATGAATTACAAGAGATCGGTAAACCAATACTTGAAGATGCCTTGAAAAAAGTTATATAATGGGTTAAATTGAGAATTGGATCCGTATCATATCATCATATCGTATAGAAAGTCGGGATGTGGGAAAAACAGTTGTCGTAGCGCTTGGTGGTAACGCCATAACCAGAGAATTCGAAGAAGGTAATATTGCACAACAGTTCGATAATACCCGGCGAAGTCTGCTATGCGTTGTCCAATATATTCGTCAGGGATACCGTGTTGTCATCACACATGGTAACGGACCTCAGATCGGGAATGCCCTGATTAGAGTTGAAGAAACACGCCATCTTGTACCGCCGCTACCATTGGGGATCATTGTAGCTGATCTTGAAGGCGGGATGGGTTACATGATTGAACAGTGTTTGCAGAATAAACTGAATGACCGGGGGCTCTCCAGACCTGTGGTCACTGTTCTGACTCAGATCCTGGTCGATAAGGACGATCCTTCTATATTAAATCCAACAAAATTTGTCGGTCCTTTTTATAAGAAGGAACAAGTGAAAGATCTTGAGACCAAACGACGCTGGATTATAAAGGAAGATCCTGGCCGCGGTTTCAGACGCGTCGTACCTTCGCCAATTCCTAAAGAAATTGTGGAAAAAAATATTATCAAACTTCTGGTAGATCAGGACATAATTGTCATTGCTGCCGGGGGTGGGGGAATACCTGTTTATCGTGAAGAATCTGGTTGGTTAGAAGGCGTGGACGGCGTAATAGATAAAGATCTGGCTTCAGCGGTTCTTGCCCGTGATATAAATGCAGAAGAGTTGCTCATTCTTACTGGTGTTGATCGTGTTGCGATAAATTACAATAAAGAGAATCAACAGGATTTGGCTACCTTGAATCTGAAAGAGGCAAAATATCATCTGGAAAATGGACAGTTCCCGAAAGGAAGTATGGGTCCAAAAATCCAGGCAGCAATCAATTTCCTCGAGCAAGGAGGTGAGAAAGTCACTATTGCTTCAATAGAAAATGCAGTTGATGCTCTGGTTAATAATAGTGGTACTATTATAACACCTAATTAATTGAGGTAGTGTCAAAAGTTACATGAAAAAATGAAAAAGGTATTTTTGAGTATTAACCGAATGAGGCAACAATAAAATTCCCCCTTAAAAAAGGGGGGTAGGGGGTTGTATTAAGTTGAAAATATATTACAATCCAAAACTGAAAGAACGAGCTAGAGAATTAAGAAGAAATTCGACATACACAGAACGTTTAATCTGGAAACATTTAAGAGGAGGTCAGTTACTTGGGTGCAAGTTTCAACGGCAAAAACCAATAGATGACTATATCGTCGATTTTTATTGTAGTAAGCTACAATTAGTTATTGAGATAGATGGAATATCACATAATGGAAAGCAAAATTATGATAAAAAAAGAGAGAATAGATTAAAATCTATTGGGTTAAACGTAGTTAGAATTGATGGATATTATGTTCTTAAGAACGTTACGGGTGCATTAGAGATAATCGCGAAAAGAATAAGTGAGTTAGAAGGAAAAACAACCCCCTAACCCCCTTTTTTAAGGGGGAATTTCTTTATACTTTTTAAAAACAATAAGTTATATTGAAAATGAGTTCTTAATTTTAACACTACCTTAATTGAAAATGGGAGTATTTCATGAAAATTCATGAATATCAAGCAAAGGAAATTCTCAGAATGTACAATGTCCCGGTTCCCCGCGGGAGAGAAGCATTTACAGTGGATGAAGCGGTTTCTATCGCAGAAGAGCTGGGAACGGATGTAGTGGTTGTTAAAGCGCAAATCCATGCCGGGGGAAGAGGTAAGGGGGGAGGCGTTAAATTAGCCCGCTCGATTGATGAGGTGAGACATTTATCCGAACAAATCCTTGGTATGAATCTGGTTACCCATCAAACAGGTCCGGAAGGAAGAATTGTAAAGAAACTGTTGATCGAAGAGGGAATGGATATTGCCCGGGAACTTTATCTTGGTGTTGTTCTTGATCGTTCCGCTTCTCAACTGGTTATAATGGCCAGTACAGAAGGAGGGGTGGAAATAGAAAAAGTAGCTGCAGAGACACCTGAAAAAATATTAAAGGAATGGATCAATCCTGCGATTGGTTTGCAGCCCTATCAGGCCCGGAAACTGGCTTTTGGATTAGGATTGGAGGGTGGCCAGGTTGGTAATGCGGTTAAGTTTATGCTCGCTCTCTATAGGGCATTCATCGAAACTGACTCTTCTCTGGCTGAAATAAATCCTCTGATCGTAACAGGTGATGGACAGGTTATTGCCCTCGATGCTAAAATGAATTTTGATGATAATGCTGATTACCGTCATAAAAATTTTAAGGAATTGCGTGATCTGGATGAAGAAGATCCTTTGGAAGTGGAAGCGTCAAAGTATCATCTTAATTATATTAAGCTGGATGGTAATGTAGGCTGTATGGTGAATGGAGCCGGATTAGCAATGTCGACGATGGATATCATTAAACTGGCCGGAGGAGAACCGGCAAATTTTCTCGATGTTGGGGGCGGAGCCAATGTAGAAACAGTTAGAGATGGATTTAAAATAATTCTCTCTGATCCCAATGTAAAAGCGATTTTGATAAATATATTTGGTGGAATTGTCCGTTGTGATCGCGTAGCCAAAGGGGTGATCGAGGCAGCTAATACCGTAAAAATAAATCTTCCGGTCGTTGTGCGACTGGAAGGTACCAATGCTGAAGAAGCGAACGAACTTCTCAGAAATTCAAAAATGGATTTTATAGTGGCAACTACTTTGGAGGATGCTGCTGAAAAAGTTGTTAAAACTCTTAGTTAAGTTAAAAGTTAAAAGGATAAGAAACTACAGAGGGCTCAGAGAAAATCTCGATGCTCGTTACTCGTTTCTCGCAGCTCGTTGCATATATCTTGTTATTTATAAGCGTCATCAATCAACGAGTAGCGAGCGACGAGAGACGAGTTTTACTCTGTGGTTATTTTTTACACTACTACTTGTTTGAACAGGAGAAAATAATGAGTATTTTAATAGATGAAAATACCAAAGTTCTGGTGCAGGGTATAACAGGGAGTGAAGGTTCGTTTCATACGGCACAAATAATTGAATATGGAACAAAAGTAGTTGCAGGAGTCACTCCCGGAAAAGGCGGTCAGAAATTTCAGGATCAGATACCCATATATGATACTGTCGCTGATGCGGTGAAGGAAACCGGCGCAACAGCATCTACAATTTTTGTTCCTCCCCCCTTTGCAGCCGACGCAATTCTGGAGTCTGCTTCAGCGGGAATAAAAGTAATCGTTTGCATTACAGAAGGTATTCCGGCTTTGGATATGCTAAATGTATACCAGTTTGTGAAGGATAAAGGTGTTCATTTAATCGGACCGAATTGTCCGGGAGTGATTTCACCGGAAAAATCTAAAATGGGCATCATGCCGGGATTTATACATAAAAAGGGAAATGTCGGAGTAATAAGCCGCTCAGGCACCCTGACGTATGAAGCAGTTGGTCAGTTAACCGGTAGGGGAATTGGACAATCAACTTGTATTGGTATTGGGGGTGATCCGGTTATCGGAACCAGATTCATCGATGCACTCACATTATTTAAGGATGATCCACAGACGGATGTTGTAGTAATAATCGGCGAAATTGGAGGAACTGCTGAGGAAGAGGCTGCCACCTGGATACAGGAAAATTTTAGTAAACCGGTTGTAAGTTTTATCGCCGGGCAAACAGCTCCTCCCGGTAGAAGAATGGGACATGCCGGAGCTATTATCAGTGGCGGAAAAGGAACGGCATCAGAAAAAATGAAGGTGCTTTCAGAAGCCGGCATTCATGTTTGCAAAAGTCCGGCTGATATTGGAAAAACCGTTGAAATGGTACTTAGCTAAATTCTGGAGGAATGAGTGACTAAACAGACACTTGCTATTCTGAAACCGGATTGTGTCCAGAAACAACTAATCGGGAAAGTAATTGACCATCTTCTTAATGCAGGATTCAGAATTGTCGCTATGAAGATGACGCATCTCAGCCGGGAGAGTGCTGGTGAGTTTTATGCTGTTCATAAAGAACGCCCGTTTTATCCAGATCTGCTCGATTTTATCACTGAATCCGAAGTTGTACCAATGATCCTGGAAAAAGAGAATGCGGTTGCGGATTTGCGTGAGACGATTGGAGCAACTGATCCTGCTGAGGCAGAGGAAGGTACGGTCAGAAAGTTATATGCCGAAAATAAACAGAACAACATCATTCATGCTTCTGATTCAGAAGAAAATGCAAAGATAGAAATTGCTTTTTTCTTTTCACAGAAAGAAATTATTGATAACCAATAGTATTTTTTAAATAATAATTTGGGAGTATTTCATGCCTGCAGATAGTAAGGTAATGAATATTGAAATTCTAAGCAGAGGCACCCTTGAATTAGAAGAGAGTGAACAAACGATTAAAAAAGCGGTGGTTATCGGAGCAGGTATTATGGGGCGTGGCATATCACAGCTGATTGCATCCAAGGGCATCGATGTTATTCTGATAGAGCGAGACCAGGAAGGTGTGAAAACCGGTAAGGAGAAGCTGGAAGAAAGTATGGACGCCGAGATTGAGCGATGGACAATGACAGAGTCGGAAAAGAAAGCGATCCTTTCCAGAACGACGGTTACCAGCGATATCAATAGTTCTGTATATGGCGATCTGGTAATTGAAGCGATAACCGAAAATCTTGTGGCAAAACAAAATCTTTTTAAAAAGATCGATGAGATATGTGACAAAGAGACTATCTTTGTTACGAATACATCTGCCCTGAGTATCACTGAAATTGCCGAAGTCACACAACGACCGGAAAGAGTGATTGGGATGCATTTTTTAAATCCTGTTCCCAAAATACCTCTGGTAGAGATTGTTCGGGGATTAAAAACTTCTGATGAAACTTTTAATATTATCAACGAATTTTCGGAAATACTGGATAAAACAGCGGTAGAAGTATTTGAATATCCCGGATATATCACGACCCGTGTCATCGTTCCCATGATTAATGAAGCCATGTATATTCTTATGGAAGGTGTTGCTTCCGCAGAACATATAGATACCGCGGTCAAATTAGGATATAATTTGTCAAAGGGACCGCTATCACTTGCAGATATGATTGGTCTGGATGAACTGATGGCCTGGATGGAAACACTATTTCGTGAACTGGGGGAAGCAAAATATCGTCCATGCCCGCTACTCAGAAAATTGGTCCGGGCAGGACATCTTGGTGTTAAAACCGGTAAAGGATTTTTTGAATATCCTAAACCCTAGGAAGATCGAATATCGAACAAGGAATATTGAACTGATGAAGTAAAACCTCATTAAATGCTCATATTTTCATTCCCGATTCGATAACTTTGATAATTCATCTCTCAGCAACGACGCAGCGAATATGAAGATAAAATCACATCCCGCAGATGCGGGATGTTCTTTGAAATATTGCATCTTAGCGTCTTTGCGTGAGATATTTATGAATAGATTAAGTTAGTAAATTGAGGATAAATATGACTATTTTAGTTCTTAACAGTGGCAGTTCGTCGGTAAAATATCAAATGTTTAATCCGGAAAAAAAACAATTACTGGCAAAAGGAGTGGTTGAACGTATCGGTATGGCTGGTGCCATGCTGACGCATAAACCTTTTGACCGGGAAGAAATTCGACTTAGTGGTGAAATTCTGGATCATAAGGTTGCAATCGAATATATATTGAGTATTCTACTAAGTAAAAATCACGGTGTGATAAAAGATAAGAGTGAAATAGCAGCAGTCGGACACCGGGTTGTTCATGGGGGGGAAACATTCAGCGAATCTGAATTGATAACTTCTGACGTGATCAAAGAAATTGTCAGATGTATGGATTATGCACCTTTACATAATCCGTTAAATCTGAAAGGAATTCGTGCAACACAGGCTTTGTTACCTGATGTCCCTCAGGTTGCAGTATTTGATACGGCTTTTCATCAGACAATGCCCAGTCACGCATATATGTACGGTTTACCATATGTTTTATATAAAAGACATGGTATTCGACGATACGGATTTCATGGTACATCCCATCTGTTTGTATCTGATAGATTGTCAGAACTAACCGGAAAACCTCTTGAAGAGCAAAAAGTAATCACCTGTCATCTAGGAAATGGTTGTTCTGCTGCAGCGATCAAGGAAGGGAAATCGATCGATACCTCAATGGGATTTACGCCACTTGAGGGTTTGCTGATGGGTACCCGAAGCGGTGATCTTGATCCGGCAATTGTTCTTCATATCATGAACCAAGAAGAATTGACCATGCATGAAGCGAATACAATGTTGAACAAACATAGTGGTATCCAGGGATTGAGTGGAATTAGCAGTGACATGAGAGAAATTGAAGAAGAATATAATGAAAACAATCGGGCCCAACTTGCTTTCAATGTTTTCTGTTACAGGATAAAAAAATATATTGGTTCGTATGCTGCTGCGATGGGCGGACTCGATGTTATTGTGTTTACAGGTGGTATCGGTGAGAATTCCTCAATGGTGAGAGACCTTGTTCTCAGTGAATTAGGTTTTCTGGGGATTCAATTAGATGATAAACTCAATCGGGCAGGAGAAAAGGGTGAAAGAGAAATCAGCATAAAAGGATCCAGGGTGAAAATATTTGTTATCCCCACTAATGAAGAACTGGTCATTGCTCTCGATACCATGAGGATTATTAGTAAGAATAATTAATCTCGGTACTCGGCACCGAGTACCGAGTACCGAGAAACGCCAGCCACAACTTGCTATTCGAATTAACATTTCTTAAATTTCTTAACTCTTATGATCATAGCCATCAAAGATCTGAGCGAAGGAATAAATGAATTTGAGCAGATTGTTCCTTCCGAAAATTATAAGTTACCGGAGAGCGAGTTTTATCCTAATTCATTAACGCTGAAGATCTTTGTCGATAGGTTAGAAAACTTGTTCCGGTTTAAAATATCGGTATCCACTGATGCTGTTTTTTCCTGTGATCGCTGTCTGGAAACCTATAAACACGGTTTTAATGAAACAATTGAGCATCTTTATCAGTTAGGTCATAGTGAACTTGATAGTGATGAGATAGAAATTTTACCGGAAAACAGCAAGGAAATCGATATAAGTCAAACAATTCACGATACGTTTATTTTAAACCGTCCGATTCAGTTGCTTTGTAAAAAGGACTGCAAAGGATTATGTGTGAATTGCGGTGTGAATCTAAACAAAAAAAGTTGTAATTGTCAGCAAGATGAAATCGATCCGCGATTTGAAAAGTTAAAGTTACTGTTGAAATAGGAGTTGAAATGCCAAATCCCAGACGGAAAATATCCCGTTCAAAAAGAGATAAAAGGCGTGCAAGCTGGGCAGCTAAACTGAAGTCCAGTAGTCTTTCTATATGCGAAAATTGTAGCGAGATGAAAATACCACATCATGTCTGTCCTCACTGTGGATACTATAAAGGGAAATCTGTGTACACCCCTGAAAGCGTATCCTGATTGAAATACTAATCTAAATGGAATTATCTCAATGCGAATTGCTCTTGATGCAATGGGTGGAGATTTTGCCCCTCAGACGACTGTCGAAGGGGCATATTTATATCAGAAAGAAACAAAAAATCGAAACGAAGTGGTTCTCATTGGAGATGAAAAACTCATTGAGGATCAGTGTGCAAAGATAGGGGATTGTAAAGAACACAAGATTTCATTCGTTCATGCAGAAGAAATTATTGGTATGAATGAATCTCCTACGGAAGCGCTAAAGTCAAAAAAGAAGTCATCAATCAGCATCGGGCTTGAGCTTCACAAGCGGGGTGAAGTTGATGCTTTTGTCAGTGCGGGAAATACAGGCGCACAAATGGCTGCCAGCCTGTTGAGTTTAGGCAGAATAAGTGGTGTAAACAGACCGGCAATAGGATCATTTATCCCCAGTGAAAAAGGACTTGTTTTTCTGATCGATGTTGGCGCAAACAGTGATTGTAAACCTATAAACCTCATGCAATTTGGTATCATGGGTGGTATATTTGTCGATCATATCTATAATGGTACAAATCCAACAATTGGTTTATTGAACATCGGAGAAGAAGAGAAAAAAGGAAATGAACTATCCCAAGCCGCCCACCATTTAATGAAAAAAAATCTGCGTGGTTTTAAAGGCAATATTGAGGGAAGAGATATTTTAAAGGGAAAAGTTGATATTGTTGTTTGTGATGGTTTTGTTGGTAATATTATCCTTAAATTTGCAGAAAGTGTTATGGGTGTTCTCACAAAGAGTTTTAGACGAAACATCGGAAGTAATCTTTTTACAAATTTAGGTGCGCTCCTGGTCAAACCTGCATTTTCCGAATTACGAAGAAATTATGATTATGAAGAATATGGTGGTGTGCCTCTACTCGGTGTGAATGGAATTTCAATCATATGTCACGGTAGTTCAAGCGCAAAGGCTATAAAAAATGCGATGTCTGTCGCAGAACGGATGAGCGTAAAAAATGTCAATAAACATATTTCAGAGACCTTAAAAATAAGAGGAGAGAATCTATCGTGAAAA
>JAGLYF010000145.1 GCA_023132435.1 Calditrichia bacterium
AATGGTTGATACCACTGATGAGTGGATCCGTACACGCACGGGAATCAGTGAACGGCACATCCTCGAAGATGGCAAAGCCTCCTCTGATATGGGTGCTGAAGCGGTAAAATTATTATTAAAACATCGTAATATTAAAGCAAGTGAGATTGATGGGATAATTGTAGCGACCATAACCCCTGATATGTTTTTTCCCAGTACTGCGAATCTTGTTCAGGATAAAGTTGGGGCAGATAATGCCTGGTCTTTTGATATCTCCGCTGCCTGTTCAGGTTTTATTTATGCTCTATCTCTGGGCTCACAGATGATCGAGGCAGGCAGATATAAAAAAATTATCGTGGTCGGTACGGATAAAATGTCTTCCATCACAAACTATCGGGATCGTAATACCTGTGTTCTTTTTGGAGATGCAGCAGGAGCGGTATTACTCGAACCGGCGGAAGAAGATGATATTGGTGTTATTGATTTTCTTCTTCATTCAGATGGGTCCGGCGCAGAATATTTACACATGAAAGCGGGAGGCAGTAAATTTCCGGCCACCGTTGAGACAGTCGCAAATGATTGGCATTATATTTATCAGGATGGTAAAGCGGTTTTTAAATTTGCTGTACAAAAAATGGCTGATGTTGCCGAACAGGTTTTAACAAGAAATTCATATACCGGAAAAGATGTAAAGATGTTAGTGCCTCATCAGGCAAATTTGCGAATAATTGATGCTGTGGCCAGGCGTCTGGGGCTCGATTCTGAACAAGTACTGATAAATATTGACAGATTTGGTAATACAACAGCAGCGACAATACCCTTAGCCTTATCAGAAGCATACCACATGGGTAATGTACATAAAAATGATCTCATTGTTTTGGCAACATTTGGGGCAGGATTTACCTGGGCCAGTGCTCTGATTAAGTGGGGGATTGATACAATTGACAAAAAGTAATAAGTAAAAAGTAATAAGTAAAAAGTAAAAAGTAAAAAGTTAGAAGTTGTTATTAGTACTGGAAGTCTGTCTGGAGAATAGAAGAATTGAATAAAAAAGCGTATTTGTTTCCCGGTCAGGGTTCACAATTTGTGGGAATGGGGAAAGATCTTAATGATACATACCCGAAGATTAAAGAACTTTATCAACGGGCTAATGATATCATGCAGTTGGATCTGGCAAATATATGTTTTGAAGGTCCGGAAGAAAAATTAAAACAGACACGAATTACACAACCTGCCATCTTTGTCCACAGCATGGCTGTGTATGAATTATTAAAAGATGATTTTTCCGTACCATCAGCTGTAGCTGGTCATAGTCTTGGGGAATACAGCGCACTTGTCGCGGCAGGATCTCTTAGTTTTGAAGATGGGTTAGGGCTGGTAAAAATTCGTGGCGAATTAATGCAAAAAGCGGGCACTGATCAACCTGGAACGATGGGGGCTATCATAGGACTTGATGCAGATGTGGTAAATGAAATTTGTGATTCTCTTCAGTCTATCGGTATTGTTCAGGCAGCAAATTTTAACTCACCGGGGCAAATTGTGATTTCAGGAGATGTTGAGACGGTACGTGCAGCCATGGATCTGGCTAAGGAAAAAGGGGCAAAAAGAGCGGTTGAATTGGTGGTGAGTGGTGCATTTCATTCTCCACTGATGGAAGGTGCCGCCGGCGGATTATCTGAGGCTTTAAAAAAAGCTGAATTGAATGATGCAGTGATTCCTGTTTATACAAATGTCGAGGCGACACCGTCGCTAAAAAATTCTGAGATCAGAGAACTTCTATTCAAACAATTAACACATCCGGTAAGATGGGAAGAGATAATTCGTAACATGTCTTCGGATAAGATCGAGGAATTTTATGAAATAGGTCCTGGAAAGGTGCTGACAGGCCTGAATAAAAGAATCAACAGAGATTTGCCGTCTACTGCAGTCGGTACAATTTTCGATATCGATTCTTTAAAGAATGCGTAAATTTTTATTGAATTGTTGATATAACTTGAAATAAATTATCCTTTATATATCATTTGGAGAGTAAAAAATGGAATTAGCGGATCAGGTTGCTGTTGTAACAGGTTCTGCACGTGGGATTGGAAAAACAATTGCCATGATCCTGGCAGAGGCCGGAGCGAATATCGTTATATCCGATCTTAATGTGGAAGCAGGAAAAGAGACTGTCGAGGTGATTAAGGCTATGGGGCGTGAGGCAATCTGGGTCGAGGCAGATGTAAGCAAAAGTGATCAGGCCAATCTGCTCATTGAAACTACGCAGGAGAAATTTGGACGTCTGGATATTCTGGTTAACAATGCCGGTATTACCCGGGATAATTTACTGATGCGTATGTCTGAAGATGAGTGGGACAGTGTTATCGCCGTAAATCTTAAAGGTACCTACAACTGTATCAGAGCAGCGACAAAGATATTTATGAAGCAGCGAACCGGCCGTATTATTAACATCGCCTCTGTGGTCGGTCAAATGGGAAATGCCGGACAGGCAAATTATGCTTCTTCAAAAGCAGGCGTAATTGGTCTGACAAAATCTGTCGCAAAAGAGCTTGCCGCCAGAGATATTTTAGTTAATGCGGTCGCTCCCGGATTTATCGAAACGGCTATGACCGAAAAAATACCGGAAAAGGCGAGAGAGGCGTTATTGCAGTTAATACCTCTCGCAAAATTGGGACAACCGGAAGATGTAGCAAAGGTAGTTCTGTTTCTTTCTTCAAGTCGATCCAGTTATATAACAGGTCAGGTAATAAATGTCGATGGCGGCATGGTCATGTAATCAGGAAAAAAGAATGCGTAATATCAAAACAATAAAGATAACTTAAGTAATAGTACCTAATGAAGGAGGAGAGAAAATGGATATCGAAGGAAAAGTAAAAGAGATAATTGTTGAGCAGCTGGGTGTCGATGAAGCACAAGTTAATGCGGAAGCATCTTTTATTGATGATTTGGGAGCAGATTCTCTGGATACAGTTGAACTGGTTATGGCTTTTGAGGAAAAATTCGATATAGAAATACCCGATGAAGATGCTGAAAAAATGCGGACGGTTGGAGATGCAATCGAATATCTAAACAGTAAACTGGGATAATATCCCGGTTTTACTTTTGTATATACAAAAACAGGGAAAAGGTTTATCATGCGAAGACAGGTAGTCATTACCGGTATGGGAACACTGAATGCTGTCGGACTGAATACAGATCAATTCTGGTCCGGATTGTTAAGTGGAAAGAGTGGTGTCGTCCCGATAACGAAATTCGACGCTGAGAATTTTACGACGAAGATTGCAGCAGAGTTACAAGGTTTTTCTCCGGAAGAGCATTTTGATAAAAAGGATGTTCGTAAAATAGATCCATATGCACAATATGCGCTGGTATGTGCCCGTGAAGCAATATCAAGATCCGGTTTAAATTTTGATAATGAGGACAAATCTCGCGTTGGAGTAATAGTAGGATCTGGTATTGGTGGAATGCTCTCATTTGAAACAGAAATGACCAAACTGATCACCAAGGGTCCGCGGCGGGTGAGTCCATATTTTATTCCACAAATGATTTCCGATATTGCGGCCGGACACATTTCAATAGAATTCGGTCTGGAAGGACCGAATTACGCAACTGTTTCTGCCTGTGCAACCTCAGGTCATGCGATAGGTGCAGCAACCATGGCAATTCAACGGGGAGATGCTGATATTATGGTTGCCGGTGGTTCAGAAGCGGCGATCACCTCTATGGGGATTGCTGGTTTTAACTCTATGAGAGCTCTTTCAACCCGCAATGATGATCCGGCTACAGCAAGTCGTCCATTTGATCTAAATCGTGATGGATTTGTCATAGGGGAGGGTGCCGGTATTGTTATTTTGGAGGATCTGGAACATGCTACCGCCAGAGGAGCAAAAATTTGGGTGGAAATGGCTGGTGTGGGTTTTACCGCCGATGCATATCATCTAACAGCTCCTGCCCCTGGCGGTAAAGGGGCTGTCAAGGCTATGAGTCTTTGTGTTGAAGACGGCGGATTAGTACCGGAACAAATCGATTACATTAATGCGCATGGTACCAGTACTCCCTATAATGACAAAAATGAAACTGAAGCAATTAAAACAGTTTTTGGGGAAAGGGCCTATGATATGGCTATTAGTTCGACCAAGTCGATGACCGGTCATATGTTAGGTGCTGCAGGAGCGGTAGAATTAATTGTAACAACGATGGCTGTTCATGAAAATAAAATTCCCCCAACGATTAATTATGAAACACCTGATCCTGAATGTGACCTTAATTATACACCTAATAAAGCCGTAGACAGAGAAATACAGGCCGCGATTAGTAATACATTTGGATTTGGTGGACATAATGCCTGCTTGAGTGTTAAAAAATATCAGAATAATTCATAGGGGGTTGAAAATCAGCCCCCCTTTATCTATGTCTGATAAATTCTACCACAAAATTTCCTCTTTTTTTTCCAAAAAAAAGTTTGAAGACCTGGATATTCAAGCTGTCGAAAGTATTCTTAATTACAGATTTCGTAATAGAGAACTTTTATATACAGCTTTCAAACATAGTTCGTTCCTTCCTATTACAAAGGAAAAATATTATAAATCGAATGAAAGACTTGAGTTTCTTGGCGATGCTGTTCTGGATTTGGTGGTCACAGAGTTTCTCTATACCTCGATGCCCAAGACGTCCGAAGGTGAATTGTCAAAGATTAAGTCTGTCCTTGTTTCCCGTAGCGTTCTGGCAGAAATTGTTGCCAATTTAGAATTAGGAAACCATCTGTTAGTCAACCGGGGCGAGGAAAAAACCGGTGGCAGAACACGTCCTTCGAATTTGGCAAATCTCTATGAAGCGATTTTGGGAGCTGTTTATCTTGATGGTGGTCTTAAAAGCGCCCGATCATTTATTGAACATACATTATTATCCAGGCATGAGAGATTACTTAATCATCAGAGCTTTATAAATTACAAGAGTATATTATTGGAGTATATTCAGAGTTTGGGGCCTGGTAGTCCAATATATGTTCTTGTTAATGAAAGCGGTCCGGATCATGAAAAAAGATTTATAATGACTGTATGTGCAGGCGAAGGAGAAGAAGCTCAGGGGGAAGGAAGAACAAAAAAATTAGCGGAACAGGCGGCCGCACGTAACCTGTTAAAAAAGATTGCACCAGAGTTAATCTCTTCTGATTAAGAGGGCAGAGAGAGTATATTCTCTTGTAATAAGTTTATAATATTTATAAATTTACAGAATTATTCAAGTCTTATATTTTGTTAAAAACAGGTGGATTCTTCCGGAATTAATCAGATGAAAAGACAAAAAAAAATGAACTGCAAATATGCAATAAGATTATCACAATTATTATCAATAATCATTTTCTTTGTATTCCAGAGTGTATACTCTCAAGATTTCCCACAAAGTGATCAAAGAACAGAGTCGGTTCTCTCGCTTATGGGTTTGGGTGCGGACAATATGACACAGATGCCGGATCTTAAGGATGGTACGATGTTGATGGCATCGGTAAATGAAGATGAATACAGAGTAGATGCTGGAGATGTGTTTATTATAAAAGTTGATGTTAAAGGACCGGCCTTTAAAATATTTAATAGTATTGTTACACCGGACGGATATTTAATTATACCTGATGCCCCAACGGTATATGTTCGTTATATGACTTTGAGAGAAGCAAAATACCAGATTGATAAAGTACTAAAGAAAAATTTTCCTCAGGCAACTGTAGAGTCTTACTTGTTTCAGATTCATCCAATACGTGTCAGCGTCTTGGGAGCCATCCCTATCCCAGGTAAAATTATGTTGAATTCAAGTGATCGGTTATTTGATGCCGTAACCGGTATGATTAATCCGTTTCTTAACGACACGACGATTCTATTTAATTGGGATATAGTATCATTTAGAAATATTGAAATTAGGCGGACGAATGAGACAAAAAGTTATGATCTTCTTAAATACAAATTTATGGGTGAGCGAAATGAAAATCCCTATCTGATGGATGAGGATATCGTTTATATTAATTTCCGGGATTCTACGCGACACATTGTGTCAGTAAGGGGTGCCATTGCGCGGCCGGTAGAATTTGAATATAAACATGGGGACCGTTTAATTACAGCGATACGCTTTGCTTCACGATTACTTCCAACTGCGGATTCTTCTCGCATTGAATTGGTCAGATTTAATGAAAAAACAAGTGGTCTTGAATCATTCACGCTTTCATTCCCGGGTGACAGCAGTTTGATGCTCCGTTCAGATGATCGTATCTATGTTAGAGAAAAGGTAAAGTATCATAAAAAATATTCAGTGTATATTAAAGGTGAAGTGAAGTATCCTGGGGAATATGCCATTGAAAATGGTAAAACATTTCTTTCCGATATTATTGAACAGGCAGGTGGATTTACGGACGATGCGGCTATATTAAGCTCATCTGTTCTACGGAAGAAGGCCTTAATTACAGATGAGGAAGAACTAAAGCGTCTCCAGAAAATCAGACCTGAGGAGATGACGTCAGAAGAAGCAAGTTATTACAGGCTTCGCACCCGTGAAAATAGATATATTGTAACCGTTGATTTTAACAAATTACATATTGATAAAGATTTAAAAAGTGATGTTCCGTTATTTGATAAGGATTTTATCATAATACCGGAACGAACCATGACTGTGTTTGTCTCTGGCGGGGTCGTTTCGCCCGGAAATATCACATACAGACCGGATTGGACATATGAAAATTACATCAATGCAGCCGGTGGTTTTACAGATCTGGCACGGGAAAGTTGGATAACTATAATTAATTCTAAAACCGGAAAGTGGATTGATATTGATGATGATGAACAGGTTAGAGAAGGGGATATCATTTTTATTCCGGAGCGTGACAGAGCTGACTGGTATAGCTGGTTTCTCCATGGATTGGGAGTTGTCGCCCAGATTAGTGCGGTTGTGCTGGTCGTAATTACACTGGCAAAATAATTTTTATGCTACTTAGATTAAAAAAAATAAATTTGTGTTATCTTTATACTAATAAATAATGAGCATTTAAAGAAAAAAATTATGGAAAAAAAATACCCGTTTTTAGGATTCATTCTTAAACACTGGAAAAAAAATCTTTATGTTGGTATAATTTACACCATACTCTTAATTGTAATTGTCTTTTTTATAATTCCGCTAGAATATACCTCGGGTGTATCTGTTCTTCCCTCCGCGGCTAGTTTTTCGCAAGGAATGTTGGGTAATTTAGGTAATCTCGGCAAAATCGCTGGTATCGACATCGGGGCTGGCTCGAAAGCTCAAAGCCAGGAAATCTATATGGGTATTATATTTTCGAGGCGATTATTGGATCAGGTAATTTATCATCAATATGAATTTGAGGAGGATAGAGAGCTTAGAAAACAGACTCTGGTAGAATATTTTGAACTTGATGATCTGGAACAGCGGGAAATATCAGAAAAAATATTAAAAGCGATGCGGGAGGGTGTCGTTGCGGTTAATATTAATCAGGATAATGATATATTATACCTCGATGTGACCACCGAAAATCCCTTTTTATCGGCTGCTGTAGCAGATAAAATTGTTGAAATACTGAATAATATCGTAAAAACCGAAGTCCAAAAAGAATATCGTCAAAAACTTACCTATCTTGAAAACAGGCTCAACGGGATTGAAGACAGTTTAGTGATCGTAGAAAAAGAATTAATGATATTTCTTGAAACAAATACCGATCCGACCTTACCCGCGTTTCAGATTAAACAACTCAGACTCCAGCGTAATTTACAACTTCAAGCCGAATTATTGATTGAATTCCGTAAACAACTGGAAATATTTATTGCAGATAATATGGTTAACCTGGCGGATATTAAGGTATTAGATCAGGCCTATCCGCCGTATCGAAAAAGCAGACCCAAAAGAGCATTGTTGCTGATAGCATTAACGATGTTAGTTGGATTCGTGCACTTAGGCGTCAATGTTTCTATTGTAATACTTCAGAAATTCAAAAATGAGTTTAATGGAAAGCTTCTTGAAAAAGATCAGACAAAAACTTAATACGATTGTAGCGGTATCAGAACAAAAAAAGCTATCCGCAAATTTTGCCAATTTTGGATTATTTCAAATCATAAATTACATCGTACCTCTGGTAACAATTCCCTATATTGTCAGAATTATCGGCCCTGAGAAATTTGGTATTCTTAGTATTGCTCAGGCCATAACGTATTATTTATGGATTATCACCGATTATGGATATAGCATTTCCGGGGTGCAGTTAATTTCTCAAAGTGAGAAGGATTCCAAAGCCGGTTCAAAAATTGTCAAAAATGTATTTACAATACAGTTCAGTATCAATCTTTTCTGTTTTTTATTGCTGATCTTAATTTTCAATATTTACAGCCCTTTTACCGCCTATAAGGAAATTTTTATATTTTATTTTTTTAGTACCACCGCTAATATATTATTGGCAACCTGGCTTTATACAGGGCTCGAGAAGGTGAAATTTATCAGCTCGCTGGGTTTTATATACCGGATTATTTACGTAATTCTTATTTTTCTACTGCTTAAATCTGAAAATGACTATTTCTTAGTCCCCATTTTATATAGTGGCTCGATGCTGATAGGGGGCTTCATCAGTGTAAGCCTTATGGTAACGAAATTCAAATATAGGTTTAACCGATCTATACCTTTAACCTATCTCACCTTTTTGAGACAAGACAGACAAATTTATATTTCAAATATCTTTGCAAATCTTTATCGGAATTCAAATGTACTAATTTTAAGCATTTTTGCCAGTGAAGCATCCGTCGGTATATATAGCGCCGGAGAAAAGATCGTCAAGGCCATACAAGGGACATTTACTCCCATTACTCAGTCTTTTTATCCCTATATTTCACGGATCACCAAAACTTCACAATCACAGAGTATCAGGGTAATTAAATATACGATCATATTTATTAGTGTCATAGCTGGCAGTGTCGCTACGAGTATCTTTGTTTTTTCAGATTATTTAACCAATCTGGCATTTGGTGAGAATTTTTCAGCAACCGCATTAATTATAAAAATTACTTCACCGGTCATTTTATTTGGTGTTATAAACTTTGTCGTCGGCATTATCTTTATGATAAATTATGGAATGAAAAAAGAATTTTCTTACAGCGTAATAACTGTTGGTTTAACTAATATTGTGATATGTTCACTTCTTTCTTATTCATTTGGAGCAATAGGTACGGGCATATCATTTTTGATGGCTGAAGCCCTGATGCTGGTTGTAATGTCATTTTTCATTTTTAAAAATAATCACAAGTGGAAAGTAGTGGATGGTAACTGATAAACCACATGTCTCCATCATAATACTCAACTGGAATGGATGGCAGGATACAATCGAATGTTTAGAAAGTGTACTAAAATTTGAATATAATACATTCAATATCATTTTAATTGATAATAATTCATCTGATAATTCTCTTGCTCAAATCCGAAATTGGGCCAATGGGGAGGCAAATATCACAATTAATACAAAATTCCCAGACTTGATCTATCCACTGGAGACTAAACCTATAAATGTTATCGAAATATCGGGCGATGATGATTTCTCCAATTTTAATTCAACCGTGGGAAATAGAGAAATCGTTTTATTAAAAAATTCAGATAATGTAGGATTTGCCGTAGCGAACAATCAGGGCATGGTTTTATCATCAAAATTGTTTCAAAGCAAATATTACTTTATGCTCAATAATGATATGGTGGTTGAAAAAGATGCTCTGACGGATCTTGTTGAGAAATTGGAGGAGGACAACACGATCAGTGTCGCACAATCAACCATTTATAGTTATGAAATTAAAGATGAAATTGCAAATACCGGAGGCAAAATCTTATTTTGGGGACAGACAAAACATTTTAAACAAATTGATACGAATGAGGTAAAGAAAATATCTTTTATTTGTGGTGGTGCATTATTTGTTAGAGCAGATGTAATAAGATCTTACGGATATTTATCGGGCAAGTTCTTCTTTGGTGAGGAAGATTTTGAATACAGCATGCGCATGAAAAAAAACCAATTGAAAATGGTGTGTTCAGGCGGGAGTCATGTGTATCATAAAGTTGGGATGTCTGTAAAAAAATTGATGCATAACTATGAGCAGAGAACTTTTTTATTCGCGTTAAATCGCACGATCGATTTGAAAGACTATTTTCCAAAATATATCTGGCATGGTTGGAGAATACTGTTCCTGATATATTTTGCCTATTTGTTTTGGATTAGGTATAAGGTACCTTTACAGCGTACCATGTTCCTGATAATGAAAGTATATATATATTCAGGCAAATTGAACGATGTCAAAAAGGACACTGTTGAAAGAATTTATTTGGAATTAGATTTGCGGTGATAGGTTCACATCTTTAGATATTATATCATTTGCCAAACCAATCCATGTCTGTCCGAAACCCTATGGGACCAAATAATTAAATCCTAAATCTAAAAAATTCTTTGCGTCTTAGTGACTATGCGTGCTATTTTATATATATTTCGGTCTTTATTTCTCGATGTAAGGGACTTCACAGAAATCGGGTGAGGAAATACATATAATGACTGTTCAATTACCCAGTTTGGTTTTTTTTCTCTCTGTCTTCACTTTAACAATTATAGATGCCAGGAGGTTGAAGACAATCATTACCCCCTTTACGGTTACCGCCTGGCCTTTTGTTGCGATATCGCTGGTTACTAACTTCTTATTGGGCTACTTAAGATTTCCTCCGATGACTATGCGGGTGCATTTTTTTGTCCTGTTGAATTTGATGATCATCTGGCTGGTTGGATATATCTTTTCACATTATTACCAGATCAAGCATAAGGATCAGGTGGCTATTGACATTAAAGCGGCCTTTAAACCATTTGTTAGGTATCAGTATTTCATAATGGTATTATCTGTCATTGTAAGTTTGATTATTTTTTTCCGGGTCTATAGTCTAATGAAGCAATATGGTGGCTGGGGGTTTTTTGGTAATGAACGGTTTGAGGAGATAATGATCGTCGGACCAGTGGCTCATTTGATTCAGGTGGCCAGGGTTTGTTTTCTGCTTCTCTTTTTTATTTATCCTCACTCCAAACAGAAATATTTCATTATTATTACTCTGTTGGGTCTGTTCATCGCGATTGCCTTTATTCAGGTGAAATACCATTTAATATGGTTGATGATAATTGGATTTCTTTATCTAAATATTTCCAAAAAGCTATCCGGGCAATTGAAGGGTGTGGTAATAATCAGTTTATTGATTTTCCTGATGATGAATGTATTCTGGATTAGCCTGACATTTGCCTGGGGGACGTTTTCTCTAGAGAATGAAGGGATAAGAGATTATCTGATCAATCATTCAATTAATTATTTTGTATCAGGTCCGATTCTTCTGGATAGGTGGCTTGATTGGCCTAATATAAAGCCAGACTGGATACTTTTAACCGTCTTTCAGAATCTGATTAATATTTTAATGGGCGATCCGACACGCATAGATTTTATACCGCTTATCAGTCATGGTTTTCTTGAAACCGCTCCGGGAATAGTCTCAAATGTTGGTACTAGTTTTGGACTCTATTATATGATTGGTGGGTATCCATTTACAATCTTTATTACGACATTTATAGCGATCCTTTCATACCTGTTCTATTTCCAGAGTTTTCGAAAGAATGGTCCAATATGGATTTACCTAAATCTTATTTTTCTGATCGTAGGGACGATGAGTTTTTATGGACAATACTTTACAGCATTATCTTTATATGAGATGACAGCTATCTTTATCATTTTTATTTTGATATTTCAAGTTTTAAACTCGGTGGAGGATAAAAATATAAAAGAGACAACTATTAGTAAAAAATGAAATTAGCATTGATTAGATGTGAATAAAAAAGAGGACTTTCACAAAACTAAAATTTTAAAAGATAATATATTTTTTGCCCTCCATCCCCCTTTGGACAAGTTAATATTAGGAGGAAAAGGGGTGAGATCGTCAAATTGACTACTTGTAACTCATTTATAATTAGGGAGTTATAAAGCAGGAGGAAAATTGTATAAAATGTAATCTTATAAGTTATTAATAATTAATAAGTTATGGGTTTTGTTAAACCTACAATTTTACAAATTTTAGAAGGACCTTTTAAGGAATATCAATGGCCTCAACTTGACGCCTTGGCCCGATGCATGAGTAGTGACTTCGGCAGGTGTAGGCACAAGTTAAACCTAGTTGAAATGCTACCATATAAGGAGATAATAATGATTCAAAAAATAGCAAAGTTAGTCCGTAATCCTAAAAAAAACATTCCTCTTGTAATCAAGGTGATGCAACAACAAATGTGTTTGTTATTTCAGAATACCTCTTTCTTTATGCAGGGGCAAATGGATATAAATCCAAAGTCTCGATGGTATAGAGATGATTTTAGAAAATTAACAGGTGGATTTTATCCGAAAAACGACGATAAAAACCGACAAATATGTAACTTGAAACCATGGGATAATACAAGGCGCGATATGTTAGCTCTTTTACTTCGAACAATAGTAGAGAAAAAGATTAAAGGAGATATTGTAGAAGTTGGGGTGTATAAAGGGTACACTGCAAAACTAATTCATTACTATATGCCTGAAAGGAAGCTTCATTTATTTGACACATTTGAAGGTTTTACAGAAACGAGTGTTATTGCAGAAAAAAAAGATACTAATTTTTCAATACCTAAGGGACATTTCGCAGACACATCAATCGATCGTGTAAAAGGTTATATATCTCAACAGAACAGTAATGTTTTATATTACAAAGGCTATTTTCCAGAAAGCATCCCTGGAGATTTTGATAAATTAAAATTCGCTTTTGTCCATTTTGATGCAGATTTATATGAACCAACCTTGGAAGGATTAAAGTTCTTTTACCCACGCATCAGTCTAAATGGGATGATAGTTATACATGACTATAATACATGGCCTGGCGCAAGAAAGGCAGTAGATGATTTTTTCTCAGATAAAAAAGAGTTGCCAATACCGATGCCAGATAAAAGTGGTTCTGCACTTATAGTTAAACAAGATAACCTTACATCGCTGACGAATTAATAAAATTACCCACAAGAGCAATTTGATAAATTGAGTTTCAATAACAGATAAGTCGGATTCTCAAATCATAGTGTCATACTTATGTCTGAACTATTTTTCAGTCTTTTGATTAAATCGTTGACTTTTATATAGACTTCTTCAACTTGGATTCGCTCCATGCAAAACGGATTTTCACAGCCTGTCCGATAATCTCTCCGATAGCATGGTGAACAATCGAGCCCGGCAGTAATCGGCACAAATTTTTTTGATATTGGGCCTGTCAAATTATAATCGGTAGGACCATAAAGGCCAATGATCGGACTGTTTGCAGCACAGGCTATATGGGATATCCCGTTACAATTTGTTATTGTTAGGTTTACTTTACTGAGGAAGTAGAGCAGTTCAGGAATACTCGTTTTTCCTGCCAGATTTATTACATTATTTTTCTGATCTACATTTTTTATTATTTCTTCGCATAGTTGCTTTTCTCTCTCATTGCCGATCAGACATACCAGTATGTTTTCATGATTTGCCAGAAATTCATTTATTAACTTACTAAAATTTGATTTTGGCCACCTTTTATGTATGTCGAACTCTTGCGAACCAGGGCTAATCGCAATCTTAGTTAAGTTTGATTTTAATATAGTATCTATTTGGACATTGGATGAATTATCTCTATCTGATTGAAATAGTGGGTAAGTAATCCGGGTATTTTTCAAATCAATATCCAAAATTTCTAATGATTTCATATTTTCTGCAATTTTGTGTTGCCCTGAGGGACGTAATGTTACTGTATTCAGGAATGAAAAGGGACCTTCCCAGCCTACCCGAACTTTTACACCAGATAGAAAAGATGTTAAACTTGATTTAACGGCACTAATATTAAATTGTGTGAGAATAATATCTGGAGACAATTTTCTGATCCGCTTAACGAGAACAAAAAAGGCGATAAATGTACTGGATTTTTTAAAAATATCCTGGAGTATTATAAATACAATTTTTAATTCGGGGCATAATTCTCGGATAACTGCTGCTTCAGTTTCGCTTTTTACTGATATGGAGAAATTGACAGTTTTTTTTTCTGCTATTTTTTTTATCACAGGAATTGTCATGATAACATCTCCAATTCCCTGAGGCATAAAATAATGGATATGAAGTGGTTTCATATTTTGATGTTTTATCTTTCTTAGTAATAATCACACATAAGCCGGCAATTTATAACATTCTATCTAAAAAAAATGATTTTGAATTTCTCACATATTGTTCCATTAATCTAAAATTAATTTATTATATGATATGGATGATATCGGTTATATTTAACCATATATTTTTTTGATTCAATTAGGGAATAAATCTATTTTAATAATTAAAAGAATACTTTTCCGTAATTTATCGAGTTGAAGTGGGAATGTTCCAGGTTTTAATTTGACGCCCCAAAAATTTGTTTAACGTTCCCTTTATGCCTGCAAGATTAATCAGACAATAATAAAAGGCATACGATCCTATTTTGAATTTTATATTCAATTTGTAAAGAAGAGCCATGAGATAAAATAAATTTTGAAGAGCAAATGTAATCACAAATACCGAATCATCATAAACTAAAAATATATTACTGATATATATGAAAATTAAGGCATAACCAACAAACCAGCGGAGCGCTTTTCTGAAGAATAATTGTAACCAGATGTATAACTTAGTGTTTTTGTAGGTTAAAAAAAGAGCTGTTATTCCTCTGGTTATAATTCTTACTTTGCGATGATATTCCTCAACCGGATTGATAGAGCTATTCTCAAATGCTTTAGCATTGAAATTAAAAATCACATTATATTTTAAATTTCTCACTAAAACAGGTATATATAAATCATTTGCTATCTCTGGTGGAATAAATTGCAGAAGTTTCTCTCGAATAGATATTATCGCTCCGTTGCCTATTATTACTCTACCTATTCTTGTTTCAAGTTTCTTAATTATTCGCTCAAATTTCCAATAAGTATTTTCAGCCTCACTAATATTAAATTCATTTATATTGGTGAAAGTAAGATCTCCAATCACACAGCCTATGGTCTGATTATTATAGGGTTCAACCAGATGGATTAAGGAATCTTTATTGTATATACTGTTAGCATCAGAAAAGACGATAATTTCTTCATTGATAAATTTTCTCACATAATTAATTCCTCCGTTTTTACCTGATCGATTTGGAAGAAGATATAAAAATACATTCTCTTCTTTTGCTGCATATTCTTGAATTATATCATTGCTTTTATCAGTAGAAGCATCCGATACGATATATATTTTAAGTTTTGTTTTTGGATAATTTAAGCTCAGTGTATTTTCAATTTTCTTTCGTATTACTTTTTCCTCATTATAGACCGAAATTAAAAATGCAACGGAGGGAAATTTTTTAGACTTTAACCATTTAATTTTTTTTCTCAATACTGAAAAAAATAATATAGAAAGAGGATAAAATAGATAAGCAAATAAAACATATATTGACGCAAGATAAAATACTATTTTTGGCAATTGGATCATCTTTATTTTATAGCAGGTATATTATTTTCCATAATTTTGGTTAAGATAAAATTGAGATTGGAGAGATTTATCAGATAGAATTTTTCTTAATTTCTAACCCATAAATATTTATCCAATTTCTGTATCATATGAACCTTTCGAATAATTTATTAATAATCCTAACATTATGAAAAAAAAAGAAACTTAATATTATTTTTATTCATTAAGATAGTGATAACATATGATTTTAATCACCAATCATTTATTGAAATATAATTAACATAATCATAAATTGTATCATACATTCAAATCTTTTCTTAAACGATTCAACCAATTATATAATGGCTGAGAGGTTAGAATAGTCAAAGTTCTGTTAAAATTATTTATTCTCTCGAAACGACATTTATGGAAAGTTATATCATAATAAGCATCTCAATCCTGGCAGGACTACTATCGACATATGGGACGCGTAGTTTTGCTATAAAGAAGGGCATTGGCACTGTTCCCAACCAACGAAAAGTCCATTCAGGATTTATTCCTCATATGGGTGGAGTGGGAATTTTTATTGGTGGATTATTTGGTCTGATAGTTGCGCTTTTTTGGAAGGAGTACTACTGGCATATGTTTACTTTTAAATATGCCGGAATTTTAACTGGTGCAATAATTATGTTAATAACAGGAATTGTGGATGATACCAGAGGATTACAGGCCGGTCAAAAGTTTTTTCTTCAGTTAGTAGCCGCGACTATAGTTATATACTCGGGCTGTAAAATTGAGACAATTATTAATCCTTTTGGAGATCCGATCACACTCGGTATATTTTCAATTCCGGTTACCTATCTCTGGTTGATTGGTATTACAAACGCCATGAATCTTCTGGATGGTTTGGACGGGCTTGCTTCCGGGGTTGGTCTTCTGGCTTTAGCTACATTTGCAATTCTGTCCTATCAGCAGCAGGATTGGATGACTTTTGGTATCTGCCTGGCCTTTATCGGTGGTATTCTAGGATTTTTATATTTCAATTATCACCCTGCCAGTATTTTTATGGGCGATACAGGATCGCTTTTTCTGGGATTTCTAATCGCTGCTCTCGCTGTGAAAGGTCTTCAAAAATCAGAAGGAAATATTGCCCTTTTAGTTCCGATCATTGCCCTGGCAGTGCCGATTGGCGATACATCTCTGGCATTTTTCAGACGTATAAATCAGGGTCATCATCCCTTTAGCCCGGATAGAGATCATCTGCACCACCGATTATTGTTTCTTGGTTTGTCCCATCGCCAGGCCGTTCATATTATTTATCTGTTTAGTTTTCTTTTTGGTGTGGCGGCGATCCTTATGGCAACCGAGACCGGATTATATGGTGCTCTGGTGGTTCTGTTGATTTTTCTTATAGCTATCCTTAGTTTGCACCGATTGGGTTACCTGGAAGCACAAAAGATAAAAACCTATATCGGCGAGCAAACTGTAATTGAAGTAAAAAAAGAGATGGCGCCACTCTCTATGCGAAGATTCTGGCATAAGTTTTTACTGATAATGTCTGATGTAATAATGCTCAATCTGGCTCTTTTAATCACTTATTTAATTCGTTTTCATTCAGGTTTATTCGAAAATATTGCAGATCTTTCACTTAATTTTTACTTCATTTCGGGGATCTGGTTACTCTTGACCAGTTTTTTCATCTTGCTTTTCGGCTTGAATGGATTATATTCCATGCGCTGGGACATATCCAGATTTGATCAGGTGATCCGTGTCAGCCGGGTCATTTTATTTGGCACAGTCATCTTGTTTCTTATTACGCTTGATCCTGATAAGCTCTTTTCTCCGAGCCGGTTGAATATAGTAGTTTATGCAGGTTTTCTTATGATACTGGTTAATCTGGGTCGGTTATTTATCATATATATCGAAAAGAAACTGGCCGTTTTAGAGTATGGCCCTCATCATACACTTCTTATTGGATCAAATTTGAAAGCACGCAAAATTGTAGAGGAAATAAATCAGAATCCACATTTGCTTTATGATATCGTCGGTTTTGTATCAAAAACAAAACCCGAATCACCGGTTGAAGATTTAAAATATTTAGGAAACTACGCACAAATCTCATCTGTCATACGGGACAAAGGTATCGAAGAAGTGATAATCGCTCTGGACGAACAATCACCGGATGAAGTGTTAAATATCGTTGCCCACGGAGAAAATCTGCGGGTTTCTTTTAAAGTCATTCCGGAAATGTATGATGTAATATCCGGATTAAAAACAGAAGAAGTGATCGGCCATCCTCTGATCAAACTTTTTCCGGAACATATGTTACCCTGGCAATGGCTCATAAAACGTTTTATGGATATTATTATTGCAGCAGTAGGTTTGGCAGTTCTCACCCCTCTTTTTCTCATAGTCGCCCTTGTACAAATGTTTGCCGGAATCAAACCCATTTTCTCCATTGATGATCGGGTAGGAAAAAATGGAAAGATCTTTGGACTTGTAGAATTCAACCGGGGAGAAAATGATAATAAAATAGGTCAACTATTGGTGTCCAGTAGAATATACAAACTGCCTCAATTGTTAAATGTGTTAATGGGCTCTTTATCACTGGTCGGACCCCGGTCAGAGACAAAAGAAACCGTTGAAAATTTACGATTACGAATCCGGTTTTATAACCGCCGGTTTATGGTTCGCCCGGGTATGACCGGATGGGCACAGCTAAAGGTAATACGGGTTTTTACTGAGGAAATGAGAGAAGAAGATTTTCGGCAGGATTTATTTTATCTGGAAAACATGTCTCTCATTTTTGATCTGAGAATTATCATCCGAGCTTTGATTAAATTAATATTTAGACGTTAAGACAAATGAAAACACTTTCTATTATTATTGTTAATTACAATGTTCGTGATTTTTTAATGCATGCCCTTGAATCTATCCAAAGAGCCGTGGTTAATATTCCCCACGAAATTTTTATTGTTGACAATGCTTCAGTCGATGGATCGGTAGAAATGGTAAAAAACCGCTTCCCGGATGTAAAACTGATTGAGAACCAGATAAATAAAGGTTTCGCTGCTGCTAATAATCAGGCAATGAAAGAGTCATCCGGGGAATTTATAGTATTAATTAATCCGGATACGGTTGTACAGGAGGATACTTTCTCCCGTTTGATTGAATTTATGGAAAAAAATCCTGATGCCGGAGCCGCTACCTGTAAAATATTAAATCCGGATGGCAGTTTTTCCGTTGATTCCCGGCATAGTATTCCAACACCGATGACCGCCTTCTGGAAACAAATCGGTTTTAGTCGATTATTCCCAAAAAGTAAAATCTTTGCCGGATACAATCTGACCTATCTTGATGAAAATGAGATTTATCCGGTTGATGCAATCTCAGGATCTTTTATGTTCATCCGCCGGGCTGCCTTTGAAAAAGTCGGATACCTGGATGAAGATTATTTTATGTATTGTGAAGATGTTGATTATTGTTATCGGATTACACGATCGGGATGGAAGGTTTATTATGCACCAGTCTCGGATATTATCCACTATAAAGGTGAAAGTACAAAAAAGAATAACCTTGATTATGTGTTGAATTTCAATAAATCACTTTATATTTTTTATAAGAAGCATTTTCATAAAAAATATTTTTCCTTTTTTGCCTGGATCATCTTGTTGGGAATTTTTTTAAGGGGTGTATTTATTTATTCTAAAAATTTTCTCCTTACCCATTTTTCATATATCTTAGATCTACTCCTCATAAATGTTGTAATAATTACCACGTTTATCATTCGTTATAAGTTGAAATCCGGTTTTACTTTTGCTGATTTTTTTAATCAGTATATTGTCATTAACATTCTTGCGACTGCAATTTTTTCAGGAGTAGCCTTTTCACTCGATTTATATAGAAAATATAAGTTTTCTCTTATACAAATTTTCAAGACAAATTTTACCACTTTTTTTATTTTATCAGCATTAACATTTTTCTTAAAACAATTTGCCTTCTCCCGCATGGTTGTCGTTATTTCAGCCTTTTTTTCTACATTATTAATGTTTGGCTGGCGGCTGTTAATCAGGCGAAATTGGCGAGGTGCACAGGTTTTGTTAGGCCAAAATATTCTACAGCAAAGAACCCTTCTTGTCGGTACCGATGAAAAAACAGCTAATCTGGTTGATAAAATAAATAACTATGTACGCAGTGGGATAAATCTTATCGGTTTGATATCACTTTCATCGGATGAAGTTGGCACAAAAATAAATGGTGTGCCAGTCGTGACTACTCTGGATAAAATGAAAGATTATATCGGATTAGAAAAAATTAATCAGATTATCTTTTCTACCCATAGTATTTCATATGAGAAAATAATAAAAACGATGTCCCAAATCGGAAATTCGGGTGTTGATTATAAAATTGTCCCCCAAAATCTTGAAGTCATCATTGGAAAATCCAGTGTTGAGCGGTTAACAGATTACCAGTTAGTTGATATTGACTATGCAATCGGTAATGCCTATAACAGAGTGATAAAACGTTTGTTCGATCTTATCTTTTCAATAATTATACTTATTCCAACTTTAATTATTTGGTTAGTTCCCTTAGTTGTGAAATGGATTCGAAAAAGTAAAATTCAAATTTGGGGAGAGAAGGGGAAGAAGGAATACATTATTCAAAATGATAAAAATCCATTCCATGGATTTATGAATAAATTGTTTTTAGTCTTTTATATATTTTCCGGTCGAATTTCTTTTGTCGGCGCACCCTTAAGACAAATCTCCGAACAACAGCCTCATTATTTTTATAAACCGGGGATATATGGACTACATCAATTAAATCGTCATCAAATCGAAAATGTTGCTCAAGAAGAAAAGTTTGAGTTATTTTACCTTAAAAATCAAGATATTTGGCTGGATATGGAAATTATTCTTAAATCTTTTTTCAAGCGCGAGGGTTAGTATTTGCTCCGTTCCATCAAATATTATACATAATCACTAGTGTCCGGTTAAAAGTTATATTTCATTAAATTATCATTGAAATATCAAATGATTTTCAGATTTAAAAAACAAGAAGACTTAATCAAAGAACTCACCC
>JAGLYF010000146.1 GCA_023132435.1 Calditrichia bacterium
GTGGCACAGTTCTATGAAGAAACCCGTCTCAGCGGTGTAGAGAATCCGCTTTTTAACGTTCAAATTTTCCGAACCATCTCTGATAATCTCAAGTCAGGCAAGTTATATGTTTATAGTAATATCGTAAATGATGATCTCACCTTTCTAAAGAATGATAGTATTGGTGGTTTTCAGGCTGAGTTTGAATGGGAAGTTGCCGTAGAAGATGAAGAAAAACAGGTCGCTTTTCATAGTATTCACAAAGAAGTTTACGAAGTGGATTATAATCAGACGAATGATCGTGAAAAAAATATATTATTGAGTACCACCTTTGATATACCTGCTGGTGAATATGTTATAACAGCGCAGATACGTGATCTTATGTCAAAAAAATCTGTTTCACGCAAGATCGAGATGGAGATGTATGACCTAAATAAAGAATCCATCGACATGAGCGATATTCTCTTTTTAAATGAGGCGGAATTTGATAGTGTGGGAAATCTTACTCATTTTGTACCCAGAGTTAAAAACAACTTTTCCCGGCATACCCCTTTCATCTATATCTACACAGAAATATACAGCAAGGAATACCCGGCGATTTTTAATATCAGATATCGGTTAGAGGATGTAGAGGGAGAAGTTGAACTGGATACGGTTATTTTTAAAGAAATGACCGGGCCACTAAGTTCCTATGTCTTTAAGTTGGATAAGCGAATGATTGCGAAGAACAATTATCAATGTAGTGTAATTTTGAGTAGAGGAAGTGAACAGGTTGAGAGATTCCGCAATATTTCCTTTTATTGGGTCAATGTACCGGAAACCAGTGAGGATATAACACTGGCTTTACGTCAGATGCGTTATATTTCACCGTTGGATTCGCTGGACATCTATCTTGAAGCACCACTCGAGGAACAGCAGAAATTTTTCAGTCGATTTTGGGCCAGACGAGACCCTAATCCTGAAACAGAGGCCAATGAACTGATGGAGGAGTATTTCAGTCGTTTAAACTTTGCTAATCGCGAGTTCTCCAATTATATTGATGATGGTTGGCTCTCTGATAGGGGAAGAATTTTGATCAAATTCGGGTATCCCGATGATGTGGAAAGTTATCCTTTAGGGTGGAATAGCATCCCCTATGTGATCTGGAGATATTATTTCCCGCGTGCTAAAGTGTTTGTTTTTGCTGATAGAATGGGATTTGGTGATTACCGGTTATTACCAGAGTACCAGAGCGAGGAATATAATTAATGGCAGTGGGTGTGCGTGTTTTGTTACCGAATCAGTTATCAGACTGATTTTAGGAAACTGTCAGAGTACGAGAAAAAAACGATCAAGGTTGAAAAACCGGACTCTTATCGTAAGCTTCATTTTTAGTTAAATTAATTTCATTTCTTCCGTCCGGTTCCATTATGTAAATTTCACCATTATCATCGCGATCTGAGGTAAAAACAATCTTTGAACCATCAGGTGAAAAGATCGGATTGCGATCATCACCTTCATTTTGAGTCAATCTGGTTTGATTACTCCCGTCAAGATTCATTATATAGATATCCCAATGACCATCACGATATGAATAAAAGGCAATTTTTGAACCATCCGGTGAGAATCCCCTCAGCCAATCATTACTTTCATTATTCGTTAGTTGGATTTGATTACTCCCGTCAACATTCATCAGGTAGATTTCTGTATCATCACCCAGAGAATAAGACAAAAAGGCGATTTTGGAACCATCGGGAGAGAAAACGGGGAGGACATCAAAACCTGTCATTTCAGTTAACCTTGTTTGATTGCTCCCATCACTGTCCATAATGTAGATTTCCTCCTTTTCATCACGATATGAATAAAAGGCAATTTTTGAACCGTCAGGTGAAAAGACCGGCCCGAGATCAATATCCCCGTTCTGAGTTAGATTTAATTGATTACTCCCATCACTGTCCATGATGTAGATTTCATTATTATCATCACGATAAGATTCAAATGCAATTTTTGAACCATCAGGTGAAAATACTGGATTATAATCTCCGCTTTCATTCTGGGTTAAGTTAATCTGGTTACTGCCGTTATCATCCATTATATAGATTTCGGAATTTCCTTCACGATTTGATTGAAAGGCAATTTTTGAACCATCGGGGGAAAATACTGGATAGTCATCATCGCTTTCATTCTGGGTTAAGTTAATCAGGTTACTACCGTTACCATTCATTATGTAGATTTCATAATTACCATCACGATCAGATACAAAAGCAATTTTTCCACTGTAATGAATAATTTCAGGTCCTTCAGAATCCTCAGGATCTACTGCGCTTTTTTTACATCCCTGTAAAGCCCAATGGATCAAAATAATAAGAATAAACAGTGACAAGATTATTTTTATTTTCATTACGACCTCCTTTATTCTCTCTCGGTAGTGTAAAAAATAACCACAGAGCACCTAGTGCTCACCCTTCGGGTGAG
>JAGLYF010000147.1 GCA_023132435.1 Calditrichia bacterium
ATAAATACATAAATCCGTGTCATCCGTGGTCTATTACAACCCCCTAGCCCCCATTTCTAATCACGCCAGTAGGCGGATTCGCACGCCGGTAGGCGCATTTCCAACCTGCCGGCGAAGGGGGAACAAATTTGTATCATCCCATACCACGCATCACGCGTTTAAATCCTTTACCTCCTTTTGGATGCGCACCCTTATAATAATGATAATAATAATAATATGAGGAGCCGTAGGCGCTTCCGATTTCCAGATTATTCAATAAGGCTCCTAATACACGTGCGTTAACATTGTCCAGAAGAGATTTTGCCCGAAGAACCGCATCGCGGTTTGTTGATCCGGCCGATATGACCAGAAAGACTCCGTCAACCTGGCCACATAAGATAGCGGCATCAGTCACCGCAATAATAGGCGGACTATCAAATAAAATCACATCGAAATCATTTTTCAATTTCTCAATAAATTCTTCCATTGCTTTCGAGCCTAAAAGTTCGGACGGGTTGGGCGGAAGTATGCCACTGGTAACAATGAACAGATTATCCAGCAACGATTTTTGTAATACTTTTTCATAAGGAACACGATCCATTAGAAAATTGGTCAGGCCATTGTCCTTTTCCAAACCAAATATGGATTGTATGACCGGCCGTCTTAAATCGGAATCGACAAGAACCACTTTGGAACCTAATTGGGCAAGCGTTATGGCCAGATTGGCAACCGTGGTCGACTTTCCCTCTTTTGGTCCGGCACTGGTTACCAGAATTGTTTTTATCGAGTTGTCTACCCGGGTAAAAGCCAGATTTGTACGCAATGTCCGGTAGGCCTCTGAAATCGGAGATTTTGGATCTAAATGAGTGACCAGACGGGATTCGATCTCCTCTCCTTCATTTTCCCACTTTTTTATTCTTTTCTTCTCGACTGATTCCACATCGATACTTGGAATGGTGCCCAATAAATTAAATCCGAGCTTTTCAACTTCTTCTACGCTCTTGATTGAAGTATCAAAATACTCCCGGACAAATACGATTCCCAGACCGAGTCCCAGCCCGATCAGCGCGCCGAGCATGATATTTAATCGTTTATTGGGTTTTATTGGCATAAAAGGTTCAATCGCCGCATCCAGAATAGTTACGTTGCCGGATCTTCCGGCCTGGGTAATTTTTGTTTCCTCCAACTTGGAAAGCATCATGATATAGGTTTCTTCCTGAACCTTTTTTTGTCGCTGCAAACGGGCCAGTTCCAGAGTTTTAGCCGGTAAATTTTCCATATCACCTTCATAATCCCTGACCACATCCCGCAAGGCTTTGATTTTTGCGGTTAATGTTTTGATCTCCGTATCTGCGGTCAGAATGCTGGTGATGATCCCCTGGGAAAGTTCAAATTCATCTTTGACCATTCCCGAGCTTTTTATTTTTTTTGACTCCTCCTCCAGTTTTTGTCTTAAGGCTGCAATCCGGCCATCATAGGTCTTTAATTGTCCTTCGTAACTGATTCGGCTGGCGCTCTGTGACGATTCAACCGCGATCATAAATTTTGTACGCTCGGCAACCGCCTGTCCCAACTGGTTTTGAAGCGAAATAATATAGGGTGTGGAAATCCCGCCTAAATCTTCCCCTAAGGTGCTATGCCTGTCTTCCAGCTGAGCACTTAACGAACGTTTTCTCTCCTGCATTGCATTCAATTCAACTTCAGCCTGTTCCAGCATAGATTCTGCCCCGGCCAGCCGATCGACCAATTGAGTTGTCTCCGCATCCAGACTGGCCACCTTTTCATTTTCTAAATAATCACGCAGGCGATCTTCGGCCAGCTTCAGTTCTTCTTCTTTTTTATCTATCTGAGTTTCCAGAAAATTTCGTAAGTCGCTGACTTCACCCCTACTTTTTTCCGCGTTCAATATTCTAAATTCTTCGGCAATAACATTGGTGATATAGGCGCATTCAAAGGGTGAGTAGGCCTGAAATTTTATTTCGATAACATCTGTATCCTTACGGTTCTCAATTTCCATATTATTCTGTAACCAACCGGTCATGCCACGCAATGTAGGTAAATTTCCTTCTTCATCCGGTTGTAAAATAGTGAGCGAGTCGCGCATATCTGATAAATCCAATTGCCGGATCGTCCGTTCGGCCAGAGTGCGGCTTTTTAGTATCTCTATCTGATTGGGAATAAGTGTCGTACCGCCGCCACCCATTAAATAGTCCGCACCGAATATCTGGCGTTCCATCATACCCGAACTCTCTATGAGTACCGTCGTACTTGCCTGATATATATTAGGATTTGTAAAGGTAAGGTAGATGGTGATGATAAATACAATCAGGAATGATACGATGATGATCCAGCGTCCCCTGTATGCTATGCGAAGATAATCGGTCAGTGAAAGCTGACTTTCAAATTCCTGTTCAAATTGTTGTTCATCTTCAAACAAAATAGGACTCCTTAATATCTAAAAAATATTAATTTACTCAACGATTGATCCACGTTCAACCCTTTTAACCGAACCTCTCATCCCTTTCTACCTGTTCAAACCGTCCATTAGTTTATTCCACCCGGTTGTATACAGAGCAGTCTCATCAATCGATGTTTCTTCAATCTTCTCACCATCCCATATTTTCCCCGGATTCTGTTCAAACAAGAGCTGTGCATAGGAATTATCGACCCCTGTTTCAACTACTTTAAATGCATCTTCCAAAACATGATAATTTCGCCCTCTCGATTCATGGGCATCCGAACCGACCACATGGACAGCACGGGCATGTAACAATCTTTCTGCGAATCTTTGACATTTTCTGCCAAATTGTCCGGTAATACTCCCTGCATCAACCTGAACCAGACAACCCTGATTGATCAAATCGATCAATGGTGTTGGTTCATTCTGGAGTTTAATGTTTCTTTCAGGATGAGCGAGTACCGGTATAATTTTTTTTAACCGCAGATGAAATAGAATTTCTGAGTATCGATCAGGTAAAGACTGAAAGGGGGTTTCCACAAGGATGTATTTATTTTTGCTACCAATCAAAACCCAGTCGTATTCCGTTAAATCAAGGCTGGTTGAAAGTAAATTAACCTCCCCGGCTAATTGTATCCTAATCGAAATCCCGGCTTTCCTCATAAGCTGAAAAATTGCATGGAATGTTTCTTTTATTTTATGGGCAATTACCGGAGTTGTCAGCTCATTCACATGAGGGGTAGCCAGTAATTTTGATATACCGACTGATTCGGCCTGGGCTAGCATCTGCACTGTGGTATCAGAAGTTCTGGCGCCATCATCAACACCATATAAAAAGTGAGAGTGTAAATCGATCATATATTTGTCATTCCCCCGAGTACTCGGGGGAATCCAATAGAGAAATAAGAAGCTATGTCCCTACATTTAGACATTTTTAATATATAGAAATCCACCAATACTCACATTCTCAAATCAACTGTTTCAACACCCTCGGGGATCTCGAATTTAAATAATGATTCCTGTAAGTCCTTTTTAATGTCGATTTTCCGGATTGCAAAGATGGAGGTATTTTCATTAAAGTCCGTATATTCTATTTTTGAAATAAGATAACTATCCGAATTTACCCATATTTTCATCGACTTTATATATCCATGGATTTCCTCTTTGGGATCCAGTTTCAGAACATAATGCTCTTCGTCTTCATAATCTTCCGTGCTGAGTAAAGAAGCATAATAATCGCGGGGATATTTAAATAAAAGATCACGGGGCAGAACCGAAGCATCATTTTTTTTAACCCGATCGATCAATACCTGATTGTTAAACATGGAGTAAGTCCATACCGTAACACCATCGGTAACAATTATCCTGTCCTCTGTCTCAAGACGGTATTGTGTTCCGTTTTTGACATAAATTTTACCTGTCGTCTCATTTTTAGAACCGGTCAGCTGAAAAATTTCTACCTGTTTAAACTCAGCCGAAAGGTTTTCCAGGCCTTCGTATCGCTCCTGTATTTCTTCAACGATGTCCTCAACTGACTGTGCTGACGAAATTGCAAAGAATAGGCAAACAATTAACATTATTTTAGTTTTCACAATTTTTCCTCTATTTCCTTCCTACTTACTTTGTCATTCCCGCCCCGTATCAAGTACGGGGTAAACTCCATCGGGAATCCATACCCAAATTTGTCATCCCCGCGAAAGCGGGGATCTATGGATTCCTGCTTGAGTTTATCCCTTGGATTCCTCCCGCAGATGCGGGACGGGAATGACAGCTCACTGGAATGACACTCTACAAATCCTCAGGTAAATAAAAAACCTGACGGGGCTTGCTGCCTTCTGCCGGACCGACCACCCCCTCTTCTTCCATATCGTCAATAAGGCGGGCCGCTCTCGAGTAGCCAATTTTTAAGCGCCTCTGTAACAAAGATATCGATCCCTGCTGATGTTGAACGACGATCTGTTTTGCGTTTTCATACAATTCATCTGATCCCCCGCCATTGGTTACATCAAATATACTCTGGCGGGATTCCGCCGGTTGTGGAAGACTATAATGTGGCAGTTTGGGCTGTTTCTTAATATGACTTATAAGACGCTCAACCTCTCGCGTTGTAATCAATGGATTCTGCAAGCGGATCGGTCGTGGCTCTCCGGGAGGTTGATAAAGCATATCTCCATTGCCAAGCAGCTGTTCCGCTCCATTCATGTCTAAAATGGTTTTTGAATCAGGGCGTGTTGTTACCATATAGGCAATCCGTGCCGGAAAATTTGCTTTGATCACACCGGTGAGTACATCCACCGATGGACGTTGAGTCGCCAGAATCAAATGGATCCCTACGGCACGGGCCATTTGTGTCAACCTGGCGATGGGATTCTCCACTTCCTTGGCAGCGATCATCATCAGGTCCGCTAATTCATCAATAATAATAATGATATAGGGCAATTGCTGCAATTTCTCTTCCTTAATCCGCGGTCCGCCCTGACGTACCCGCATATTATAATCTTCTATATTACGTACACCGAGATGCGCCAGTTTATCATAACGTTTTTCCATTTCCACAGTCAGGGTATTCAGAATGCTCACCGCATTTGACGGTTTTGTGATGACTTCTTCATCCAGGTCAGATCGCCATATCAAATAGTGCTCGGAAAGTGCCCGGTACAGGGATAATTCGATTTTTTTAGGATCAATCAAGACAAATTTTACTTTACCCGGGTCAACCCGGTAGAATATCGAGGCAATAATCGTATTGATCCCGACGCTTTTTCCGGATCCGGTGGAACCGGCTATCAACAGATGGGGCATTTTTGTCAGATCGGCACAATAGACCTCCCCATTAATCGTTTTACCGAGTGCCAGTGGAAGAATATGATCAGAATTTACATAGGTTTCGGACCGGATGATCGGTTTTAAGTAGACTGTTTGTGGCTGCCGGTTGGGGATTTCGATACCAATCGCCGCCTTGCCGGGAATCGGAGCGACCATGCGGATACCTCTGGCCTCCATGGCCAGAGCCAGATCATTTGAAAGCGCGACAATTTGACTCACCTTTACTCCTGGCGCCGGCTGGAGCTCATAGAGAGTAATAACCGGGCCGGCTGTCACCCGGATCACTTTCGCCGCTAGTCCAAAATCCATTAATTTTGCTTCTAAATGGGCAGCATTAATCTTGAGTTCTTCATGACTGATCGAGGTATCATTAGTTGGTGCACTTTCCAGAAGATCTACCGATGGAAATTCATATTTGGCAATACTTTCTTTTACCAGACGATCGTAGTCTATTTCTTCGACCTTCACCTCTTCTTCAACCTCAAAAGAGATATCATCCTCTCCCGTACTCTGGGCCTGTTCAAGCACATCATCAAGAATGGTCTTTATCATCGGTTTTTCTTCCGGTGTTGTTTTCTCAGTTTTTAGGGGGTCTTTTTCCCGGTACTTCTCGGATAATTTTGCCTGATCTCCGGTTTTAATCTCTAAAGGTTTATCGTTAATGATCTCCGGTTCAATTTTATATTTCTGTCGTTTTAGAAAGGCTTGTTTTTTTCGTCTATTCCGCTCCGCAAGCCAGTCCTGATATCTCCTTCGGAATTGTTTTTGTAATTTTTTAAAATTATTTATTATGTAGTCAAGAATCATAACGAGATCAAGACGGAGTGTTACAACTGTGAGAACCAGAAGAAGCGTAGCCAGAATCAGGATAGTACCAAATTTTCCTAAATAAAAGATCAAATATGAAGCGGCGGTACCGCCAACGACACCGCTTGGATAGTATTCACGAATTTTACCATAAGTTTCAAATGCTTCCGGTAAGGCCAAAACAATTGAGATAAAGACCGCCCAGACCGTCAATAATACCACCGGGCGCAGGTATTGAATAAGGCTGTTTCCACGAAATAATTGCAAACCGACCAGAATGATAATAATCGGTAAAAAAAGGATCGGATATCCGAGCGTATAGTTCATCAGCGGTGCGGCAATCGCTGCTCCGGCCGGACCTATAAAGTTTTTAATCTGAATCGAATTATTATCAATTTTCAGATTGGGATCATCAGCCCGATCATAGGACAAAATCGCCAGCATCAGGATAATACCCAGGGCAATCATGATAAAACTTGATGCTTCCCTGGCATAATTTTTTTGAAATGATTTTTTTCGTCTAGCCATCGAATTAATCTAAATCCAATCCAAGAAATTAAAATTTATCATACGTCGCTCAAAAATAATCATTCATGAAATTTACAAAAATATAGTGTTAAAGACAATAAGCCTCGTTGCTGGATGCTGGCCAAATCGTGGATGATTTGGCCCCGATAAGTCGACTGGAAGGAGATATTTTTTATCGGGGATGCTGGATTTAAAATGTCACCCCGCCCTTGCGGGGTCTTTTCAGTTGCCGGTACAATATTTGTGTTAGATATTGGATACGAGATATTTCATTTTTCTATCTAATATTATGTGGGCACAGAAATAATCACCCCAAAAGGGTGTGATATGATAGATCAGGGCAACGCCCTGATTAAAGGGAATCCTAAAATATTTTAAGCCCTGAAAGGGCGCAATGCCATATACGGTTAGGAGAAGGAATTAAGGGATTGTTTTTCTATTCAGACACAGGTTGTAGGGGCACGGCACCGCCGTGCCCAATTAATCAATAACTGCGATGCGTGATGTTGGATGTTCACTTTAGCGGATATCCAACATCTAAATCAAAACACCCCCCTTAATCCCCCCTTGATAGGGGGGAGATGGATCTCTGCCATCCAATATCCCGCATCTACTATCGAGTACCGAGAACCGAGTACCGAGCAACGAGTACCGAGAACCGAGTACCGAGTAATGCTTTTGTGACTATTATTTCGTATGTTATATTCAATTGATGACCAAATAATATATAAGGAGATTTATTATGGGTAGTTTTGGTCTTACAGAAATAATTATTTTGTTTCTGATCATTGTGATTCTGTTTGGTGCAAAAAGAATCCCAGATCTGTTTCGTGCGGTTGGATCCAGTATTAAAGGATTTAAAAAAGAATTAAATGATAAAGATGAGAATGAAGTTTAAACTTACAAGAATTACCATCCGATGATGTAATTATTGCCTCATACCCTATACCTAATCACCATAGTTCTTCTCATCTCAAAATTAAATTCGGACATTATCTGCCAAAATAGCATTAAAATCTGCCAAATATACATATAACTATCATTGCCAAAATCTGATTCACAGGTAAACCTTGTCATTACGCTACCAATATAATGGCATGTAATTTGTACAATAGATTATGACAAATGACAAATGACAAATGATAAATGAAAAATGGTTTTCTTTGCGTCTTGATTTATAATAACAATGAAAGGAAATTCTATTTTGTCATCCCGAAGGGATCTTTGCAGTTGTCGGTACAAATCTTGCATACAACTGCATAGATCCTTACAGGAGGACACGATAAAATAACATTGCGTCTTTGCGGTTGTCGGTACAAATCTCGCATACAACTGCATAGATCCTTACAGGAGGACACGATAAAATAACTTTGCGATTTAAAAGATGAAATATGAAAGGATAGAAATAGATGACTTTAGAAAAATTGACTTTAAAAGCACAGGATGCCATTGCCCGTGCCCAACATATAGCGTCGGAATATGCCCATCAGCAGATTGAGCCGGTACATATTCTTCTGGCACTTTTAAAAGACAGTGAGGGATTGATGCCCACAATTCTGAAAAAAATTGGGCTGAACCTCCAGGTAGTTGAAACCAGTTTTGAACATGAGATAAAAAAATTACCAAAAGTTCAGGGGAGTGGTGTTTCTCAGCTATATCTTTCGAATCAAAGTCAGACGATGTTAAATCAGGCCATGAAGTATTCAGATAATTTAAAGGATGAGTATATCAGTACGGAGCATCTTCTTCTGGCCAGTCTGAAAAATACCGATGACCCGGCTGTCAGGATATTGAATGAAATGGGTCTGACAGAAGAGAGTGTTATGAAAATCTTAAAGGAAATCCGTGGCAGTCAACGGGTAACCGATCAAAATCCTGAAGACAAATATCAAGCCTTAATACGTTATGGACGCGATTTAAATGAGCTGGCCAGTCTTGGTAAGCTTGACCCTGTTATCGGCCGGGACGAGGAAATCCGTCGTGTTCTGCAGGTACTCTCCCGCCGGACAAAAAACAATCCTGTCTTGATTGGTGAACCAGGTGTTGGTAAAACAGCAATTGCTGAAGGAATTGCCCATCGTATTATCGCCGGTGATATCCCTGAAAATCTTAAGAGTAAACGAATTATCTCATTAGATATGGGTGCTCTTATTGCCGGGGCAAAGTTTAGAGGGGAATTTGAAGAACGGTTAAAAGCGGTTTTAAAAGAAGTGATTGATGCTCAGGGTGAGATCATACTGTTTATTGATGAATTACATACTCTGGTAGGGGCAGGTGCAGCAGAAGGATCTGTCGATGCCTCCAATATGCTTAAACCGGCTCTGGCCCGTGGTGAACTTAGGGCGATTGGGGCGACAACCATCGACGAATACCGAAAACATATTGAAAAAGATGCTGCGCTGGAGAGAAGATTTCAGCCGGTGATGATTGATGAACCTTCTGTGGAAGATACGATCTCAATCCTCCGTGGCTTAAAAGAAAAATATGAAGTTCATCATGGTGTACGCATAAAGGATGCGGCACTGGTTGCCGCTTCTATGTTATCCTACCGCTATATTTCCGATCGTTTTTTACCTGATAAAGCGATAGATCTGATGGATGAAGCAGCTTCCCGTCTCAGGATTGAAATTGATTCCATGCCGGAAGAACTGGATGAGGTAGAACGCAAGATTCAACAGTTAGAAATTGAACAGGTGGCACTTAAAAAAGAAAAAGATGAAGCATCTAAGAAACGACTTCAGAAGGTTAAAGAAGAAATTGCAAATATCAAAGAAAGAAGAGATGAACTGGCTGCCCACTGGCGAACGGAGAAAGAATATATCCAAAATATCAGAGAGATCAAAGCGACACTTGATCAACATAAAGCGGATATTGAAAAGAGTGAACGGGAAGGGGACCTGAATAAAGTTGCTGAACTGCGCTATGGAAAAATTCCGGAATTGGAAAAACAGTTAAAAATTGAAAATAACAAGCTGATCAAGTTACAGCAAGGCCGGCAAATGCTGAAGGAAGAAGTTGAAGAAGAGGATATTGCGGAAATTGTTGCCCGCTGGACGGGAATTCCTGTTTCTAGAATGCTGGAGAGTGAAAAAGAAAAATTGCTGCAAATGGAAGCAAGACTGGGCGAAAGGGTGATTGGTCAACATGATGCGATTGAAGCTGTTTCAGATGCGATCCGCAGATCCCGGGCAGGTTTGAGTGATGAACAACGTCCGATCGGTTCTTTTATCTTCCTGGGATCAACCGGTGTTGGGAAAACAGAATTAGCAAGAGCACTGGCGGAATTTTTATTTGATGATGAGAATGCAATTGTGCGTATCGATATGTCAGAGTATACGGAAAAACATTCCGTTTCCAGGTTGATCGGATCACCGCCGGGATATGTTGGATACGAAGAGGGTGGACAATTAACGGAAGCGGTGCGAAGAAAACCTTATTCGGTGATTCTATTGGATGAAATTGAAAAAGCACATCCGGAAGTTATTAATCTGCTGCTACAGGTTCTGGATGATGGCCGGTTGACAGATAATAAAGGGAGAACAGTTAATTTTACAAATACAATTATCGTGATGACCTCCAATGTCGGTGCCCCTTTGATCATGGAGAAATCTCAGGGTATTACAGATCAAAACCGTGAAGAGGTGTATGAGAGTATTCGCCATGAAGTTATGGAAATGCTACGTCAGCAACTGCGCCCTGAATTTTTTAACCGGATCGATGATATTATTGTCTTTCATTCATTGAGTAAAGAAGAAATTTCTCAAATTGTTCTTCTCCAGTTTATGAGATTGCAAAAGAGGATGAAACAACAGGGTATAAGTGTGAAAATGACTGAAGGTGCAAGAGAGTATCTGGCCCGGCATGGATATCAACCGGAGTTTGGTGCGAGACCGATCAAACGTCTGGTTCAGAAGGAGATCGTTAACGAATTGGCAAAAGAGATTCTCGAAGGGAAGATTAAAAGGGATATGGAAATTACTATCGATTTCAAGGGTGGAATTTTGGTGTTTGAAAATGAAGAATCCTCGCTTAAAACTGAATCAGTAGAGGTTTAACAATTTTTGATAGACCACGGATGACGCGGATGGCACGGATCTCCGCAGATTTTTTATTTAATTTATCCTTAATAAAAAAGTGTGCTGAAAACTGTAGATTATTTCTTTGGTTATATAAATATAATAATGCGCTACGCCGCGGCGAGAAATCGATTTTTCAGTTGCACCGACTCTCATATATTCAAGCAACTATCTAGACTTGAAATAAAATAAATACAAAATCCGTCAAATCCGTGTCATCCGTGGTCATTTTTTTAATCTTATTGAAATGAATCCAGAAAATATCTTATTTTTTTGTAACTTTATTATATTTCGTGCATCAAAATAATTTAAACTGTATTAATGTTACTAACAACAAAAAATGATTCAACCGGAGTGAGGGATGAAACGATTTCTGAATAAGCGTTTAAAAAGAGTTATAGATAGCATGTAAAAATCTGAGGAGTAATTGATAAATGCCGATTTATGAATATAAATGTAAGAAATGTGATCATGTCTTTGAGGAATTTGTTTTTTCTTCAAATACCGGTTCCGAGGATATTATCTGTCCCGTCTGCGGTGAAAAAAATGCTGATAAATTGATGTCTGCATTTAGCGCATCCGGGACCTCTTCGATAGGATCTGGTGCCTCCTCATGCGGTCCTTCCGGATTTGGTTGAGGTATCTGACAGGAGCCGTGTGCTCCTATCTCGCAGCTCGGTTCTCGGTTCCTGGGTATCCAGAACCGAGTGCCAAGAGACAAGCCTCCTACTTCGT
>JAGLYF010000148.1 GCA_023132435.1 Calditrichia bacterium
TGGGAAAATCAGTGTACTGACCTTTAACCGGGCCCTTGAAAATGCCACCGGGATTTCAGCCGGTGAATTGTATCAAAACTGGAAAGAGGAACTTGAACAAACATACAATGAAAAACTCACTCTGATTTATCAAAATGAGGTAAAGGGAACACCGATTGAAGAGGAAGGATTCGCCAATTTGCATCCGGTCTGGTCCCCGGAAGGCGATAAAATTGCCTATATTTCTAATAAAGGTAATGATTCTTTTTCCCAAAACCGGATCATAATCTACGATGTGGAGACTCAAACAAAAATCAATCATGTACCATCTATCAGTTCCTCTATTTCATGGTCACCAGATGGCAAATATATTGCTTTTACAAGACATATGAACGATTCATGGACAGGTTCTCGTTTCCAGGATCTCTTTATCTATGATGTGGAAAGAAAAAGATCTCACCGGTTGTCAAAATACTTGCGTGCCAAGAATCCGGATTGGAGTAATGACGGTACAAAGATTGCCTTTGTTACTGAAACTAACGGCCTCAACCAATTGTTTGTATTGGAGATAGATGATTTGTTTTCGGGTTGGTGGGATGATTATCTGATCGACATCAATTCTAATAATCTTGTCGTATCTGAAGCGGAGGATCAGAATACCAGAAATGTACGGGTACGGGGAGGTCTTCTTAAACAGCTCGGGTCAATACAAGAAGGCAGGCAAATTTATCATCCCAGATGGTCACCTGATGATCGGCAGCTCGTTATGGGTACTTCTACAGATTATGCGCGTGATATTGCTATCTTTGACTTACCGGATCAAACATTCGAAATCATTATTTCAGGAAAAGCAGAGCAACGATATCCTGTGTTTCATCCGAAAAAAAATGTACTATATTTTACCTCCGGTGAAACGGGAATCTATAATATTTACAAAATGAATATAGATAGCGGTGAAAAAACACTTATTACCAATGTCATCGGTGGGGCAGTAATGCCTGATATTAATAAAAATGATGATCTGGTTTTCTCTGGTTATGATAATCTGGGATATCATATATATACACTGCCTAATCATCCGGTGGTTAGACCGGAATTTGCATTATATGAAGAAGATTACCTGGCTACGGTCCCGGACAAGAATTTTGATGACTCAGTACTGCCGGATTGGGAAGTTGAGCCTTATCGTCAGCAGTTTACCGGTTTACACATACTTCCACGGTTATTAATTGATTATGGAACAATTAAACCGGGATTTTATCTATTTGCCAGCGATGTGCTTGATAAAATGACCTTTATAACCGGAGCAGCCATTAATACAAATTTCGATTATGATCTTTATGGAGTATTTGAGTACCGCAATTTTTTTCCGACCCTTTTTATTGAGGGATATAATCTAAGTCAGAATATTAGTGATTCGCTTGGTATCCGTACAGGTCGGGATGTTGAAGTTATAAACCAGGATATTAACTTTGATTTGACTGAGATCCAGGCCGGAATGAGATTTTATTTTCCTGAAGCGATCCAATGGCGGATTGCCTACAGGATCAGTCTGTATCATGCAAAATTAGAATGGTTTGATCCCTTTGCAAATGATATATTAAATTTTCGTTATCGATATCTGGATGGACGTGCTGTAGAAATCAGGTTACAGGCAGATCATGTTAAATACGATAAATACAAACACATCAACCCCAGTGGAGGAAGATTCGTCCAGTTCAAATATACCCATGAAAGTAATGATTTTTTAGTCGATTTTGACACTGGTAAAAATATCGGGCTTGAGGTATATGAAAATTATACTTTTAATAAGTTTGAGTTGGACTGGGAGGAGTATTTTTCAAATCCAATCTTCAAAACTCACGCATTCTCCTTTCGCCTGCGGGCAGGGTATATTGACCAACCTGTCGATGACTTTTTTTATCTCTGGGGAGGTGGCCTGGTCGGAATGAAGGGGTATTCCTATTTTAGTATGGGGGGAACAAATAAACTAATCACTACTTTTACATACAGAATGCCGATTATTGATCACATAAACTGGCAATTTTTCAACTTATATTTTGATAAATTATATTTTGGTGTATTTTATGATTACGGCAATGCCTGGGTGGGGAACGGTATTATACCCCGTGACTTTAAAGAGGATATTGGTTTTCAATTGCGTTTAGATGCGTTTTCTAATTATTTTTTTCCGACCCGAATCTTTTGGGAGGCAGTTTATCCCATGGATGAGGTGACAAATTTTAATGTTAGCTATGATAATCAATGGCGGTATTACTTCGGTATTTTATTTGAATTTGATATACGAGAACGGCATAGTTCCCGTCTTTCATATCCGAGACGACCATAAGGTTAAAATAACAGGTAATCCTACATGAAAAAATTGATTATTTTATCAATTCTAATTGTTGTTAAATCTCTTGTGGCCGGAGAGGGTGAGGACGAGATTCAACTGGAACACAATCTGGAAAAGTTTAATCTAATTGAATCTTCTTTTCAAAGTACGGATTCATTACTTTCAGAAGAGCTCGAAGAAAAGTCAGTTATGAGAGCAGCCTTGTATTCAGCAGTAATTCCCGGTACGGGGCAGTATTATGCAGGATCTATCTGGAAGGCTGCTTTATTTGCCGGTATTGAGATAGCCGGATGGACCGTATATTTTGTAAATACCTCAAACGGTGACAAACAGGAAACGCAAATGGAAGCATACGCTGATGATCACTGGAGTGAACAGAAATACTGGTCATATTTATATTATAAAGGAAAGGATGCTGGCCTAATTGATCCTGATACATATTTAGTTAACGATAAAAATATTTTATTAGATTATGATGCCGATGTAGTCAATAGTCTTCGCTTTCTTGAGGAGGCGTTAGGACATACACATCGACTGCCGGAAACAAAAACACAACAATATTATGAGATGATTGTTAAGTATCTCACCCAATTTGGAAACGCGTGGGAAGATGCCAATTTTATCGATTATTATTATGGAAATACTGATAAAATGACATCGCAAATGTTTACATATCGGGATATGCGAAATGATATGAATGAGTACTATGATGTTGCTTCTATTGCTACCAATGTTATTCTAATCAATCATGTGTTAAGTGCTTTAGATGCGGCATGGACTGCCAGCAGATATAACCGTGAAATAACAATGAAAATCAGAGTCTATAACAAGAGATATTTTGATGAAAATGTACAGATGGTTAGGATCAATCTATCCTGGTAATCGACGACAATTTTTAACAATTATAGTCGGTTTTCTATTTCTACTGTCACCGGTCAAGGCACAAGAAAAGTCTATCTCTATCCCATTTGGGGATGGATACAAATTTAAATTAAGTCAGTTCTGGTTGGAAAGAGATAACATTCCTTTGCAGGAAGATGAGGTGGATACACGCGAGAGGAAATCTCCATCGAGGGCTTTTTTTTCAAGTCTTATTTTGCCAGGTACCGGAGAGGCCTATGTCGGTGAGAAAACTCAGAGCAAAATATTTTTAGCGATTGAGGTGGTCGCCTGGGGTCTGGTTGTTGCCAATATGATAAATGTCAATATGCGACAAGATGACTATAAGAATTTCGCAGTTCAACATGCCTTTGTGGAAAGAAGCGGTAAAGGTGATCAATATTGGATCGATATAGGTAAATATGATAAAATATTTGAATATAATGAACAGCGCATACGTGAGCGTGATATAGATGCATTATATCCTGAAAACCGGTTTTGGTTCTGGAGTTGGGATAACACTGAGAACAGATTCTTTTATGATTCGAAACGGATCGAGACACGTGAGATTGAACAGAACAGACTCTATTTTTTCGCTGCTATTGCCTTAAATCATTTAGTATCCGCCATAAATGCTTTAAGACTTGCAAATTCATATAACCGGAAGATAGATGAACTTTCCATAAAGTTTAATATCGATTATAATCCCATGTATAATCAATTTTCACTTTCTCTACAAAAATCATTTTAAGCAACATAAATGACTGCAAGAGAAACCGCATTTCATATTCTTCTGAGTTTTGAACAAACCAGGCAGCATCTGAATTATCTGACGGAAAGAAGCCTGAACAGTGAAAAGCTTTCCGGAAAAGAACGAAAATTTGTTTCAAATCTTGTGTCCGGTGTTGTCAGGCATCAAACGTTCTTTGACTGGAAAATTGCCACCCTGTATACAGGAAACTACAAAAAAGCATTATACAAGTTTAAAATAATATTACGTCTGGCGCTATATGAGGTCGATTTTCTGGATTTTATTCCTCCCCACGCGACTGTTAACGAATATGTTAATATAGCAAAGAAAAGACTCCCCAAGTCAAACGTCTCAACGGTCAATGCCATAATTCGCGCGTATTTAAGAGAAGGCAAAAATCTAAGTCCTGAAAAAAAATTTAAATATGAAGATACAATACTTGCCATCCGTTATTCGTTTCCTGAATGGTTAATCAAGAGATGGTTAGAAATTTGGGGAACTGATTTTGTAACTAATATGTGCCGTATTTTCAATGACCGTCCAACTTTTGATATCCGTGTCAATGAAAAAAAAATAACCCGGGAAGATTTCAAAAAAAGACTGGTCAGCGAAAAAATTGATTTTACCCAATCAGAATATTTTCCCAATGTGTTCAAAATAACTGATGTTCAGAAAATCCGGCAGACAAATCTGCTAAAAAATGGTTATTGTACAGTGCAGGATGAAAGTGGTATCATTGTTACCCATCTCTTGAATCCGGCGAAGCCGGGGGATCATATTCTGGATGCTTGTGTCGCTCCGGGAGGGAAGTACACGGCTTTATATGAGAGTTATTCAGAAGATGTTACTCTTTATGGTCTTGAAATAAATCCAAAACGACTGAACCTGGTAAAGGAAAATTGCCGTCGTTTAGGTTTTTCAGACCAGCGTCTTGTTAACGGGGATGCCATTAATCCTCCGTTTAAAGAAACATTTGATCAAATTCTTGTAGATGCGCCTTGTTCCGGCTTTGGGACAATCCAAAAACATCCCGATATAAAGTGGCGAAGGACCTTAGAAGAAATTTTTACCTTTCAAAAATTACAGTTGAACATTCTGAATAGTATCAGCAGGTATCTTAAACCGGGTGGGTATCTGGTTTACAGTACCTGTACAATCGATCCCTCCGAAAATGAGATGGTTATTGAGGGATTTCTAAAACAACAAAATGGACAATTTATCATCGTTTCACCTCCGGCAGAATTAAAAGCATTTACTACTAAAAATAATCATATCAGAACTTTTCCCCATCAGCATGATATGGAAGGAACTTTCGCAGTTAAAATGCAAAAGACTGCTTAGGTCCTTTATTATACACAGCAGAGACAGTCTACAAATCTATCCACGAATTACACGAATTTAGCACGAATTAACACGAATTTTAATTAAAATTTTATGATTAGTTCGTGTCAGCCGGTAGGCTGATCCGCCCACTGGCGTGATAATTCGTAATAATTCGTGAATCAACTTTTTTTCTTCTCACTTATACTTAGATAAATGTTATAAAATTATTGCTAAGGTAATTTTATTTAATTAAATTTTAAAGCTATTGACCAAAATGAGAACGAATCGAACCGATGTTAGAAGATCTGACACAGAAACTTGAAACGGTTTTTCAGAAACTGCGCGGATACGGTACTCTGACCGAAAAGAATGTTGCCGATTCGATGAAAGAAATCCGCCGCGCATTGCTTGAGGCAGATGTAAATTATAAGGTTGTGAAAGATTTTGTATCATCGGTACAGGATAAGGCGATCGGTCAGGATGTTTTGCGGAGTGTTACACCTGGCCAGATGATCGTGAAGATCGTTCATTCCGAATTGATCGATTTGCTGGGTGAAACCTCAACCCAAATTAAAATTGCCGGGATTCCCCCAACGATTGTGATGTTAGCTGGTTTGCAGGGGTGCGGTAAGACGACATTTGCCGGAAAGCTGGCACAATTTTTCCGGAAAAAGGGCAGACATCCAATGCTTGTTGCTGCTGATGTCTACCGGCCGGCAGCGATCGAACAATTAAAAGTTGTCGGTAAAAGTCTTGATATTCCTGTCTATTCTGAGGATTCAGGTGAACCGGTCAAAATTTGTTCTCAGGCTATTGCAGAAGCCCGACAGCAGACCTGTGATCTGTTGATATTAGATACGGCCGGCCGTTTGCATATCGACGATGAAATGATGAGGGAACTTGAAGAAATTAAAGAAAAAGTGAAACCTCATGAGATTCTATTCGTTGCAGACGGTATGACAGGACAAGATGCTGTCAATTCAGCAAAAGAGTTTTGCACGAGGCTTGAGTTTGATGGGATCGTCCTGACAAAACTTGATGGTGATACACGAGGCGGTGCAGCGTTATCTATCCGTGCAGTCACACAGAAACCAATCAAGTTTATTGGTGTCGGAGAAAAGTACGACGCCATAGAGCAATTTTTTCCGGATAGAATGGCATCACGCATTCTGGGAATGGGTGATGTTGTTACACTTGTTGAAAAAGCACAGGAAACGATCGATCAGGAAAAAGCGGCCCGGCTTGAAAAGAAAATACTTAAACAAGATTTTAATCTTGAAGATTTTTTTGACCAGTTACAACAGATAAAAAAAATGGGACCGCTTGATCAACTTTTGGGTATGATTCCAGGTGTTGGCTCTCAGTTGAGTGGTATGAATGTCGACGATCGCTCGTTTGTGTCCATTGAAGCGATAATAAATTCTATGACCGTTCTGGAGCGAAGAAATCCGAAAATATTGAACGGAAGCAGAAGACGTAGAATTGCCATGGGAAGTGGCACAAGTGTACAGGAAATAAATCGCTTGCTCAATCAGTTTGGGCAAATGAAAAAAATGTTAAAAAATATGAGACGAATGCCCCGCAAAGGAATGGGCAATGTTCCATTTAATATGGGATGATAATTTACATTAAAGTAAGGAGATCGAATTGGCTGTAAGATTGAGATTGCGTCGGATGGGTCGGAAAAAAAGACCATTTTATCGAATTGTTGCTGCAGATCAGCGTTCACCTAGAGATGGAAGGTTTATTGAAGTCGTTGGGTATTATGATCCATTACAGAATCCGCATCAATTAGAATTAAAGGAAGACCGGATCTATTACTGGCTTGAGAATGGAGCTCAACCGTCGACAACTGTTAAAAGCTTATTGAGAAAACGTGGTATTTGGCATAGACTGGATATGCAGAAGAGAGGAATTGAAGCGGAAAAGATTGAAGAGGAAATGAAAAAATGGGATCTGCTCCAGATGGAACGTCAAAAACGTCAGGAAGCAGCGAAGATAGAAAAGGCAAAGAAAAAAGCAGCAAAGAAGGAAACCGAAAAAGAAGAGGAAGCACCCGCGATTACTGAACCGGTTGCGGAGACCAAACAGGCTCCCACAGAGGATACGGAAAGTGCTGTCGAGACCGTTGCCAGTGAAGAGTTAGCTCCAGAAACTGAAACTGCAGCGGAAGTGGAGTCAGGTGAGGTCTCTGCAGAAGAGAAAACAGAGGATAAACCTGAAGAAGAGGCGAAAGCGGAAGAAGTTGTAGCAGATACCCAACCCGCCGAAGAAAAATCTGTCGAAGATAAAGACGCAAAGGTAGAAACAGCAGATGAAAAACCTGAGGAAGAGGTAGAAACAGCTGAGAAAGAAGAGGTCGTGGCAGATGCGGAACCGGTAAAAGAAGAGTCTGTTGAAGAAAAACCTCAGGAAGAGCCTAAGGCAGTGGACAAAGAAGAGGAAGCGACAGATACCAAAACAGAAGAAGTAGAACCTGTTGAAGAAAAGCAGGAAGAAAAAAGCAAAAAAAATGTCAAAAAGGATTTAGACAAAACCAATGGTGATGAAAAAACTGATACAGCCGAAAATGCTGTTGAGGCAGAGTCAAAGGATGAAAAATAATCTAATGGGAGTTACCGTTCATTGTAGGTCTACATTCTAGGAGGAATTGAGATGAAAGAATTTGTTGAGTACATCGCTAAACACCTTGTTGACAAACCTGACGAAGTGAAAGTAACGGAAGTTGATGGGGAACGTGTGACCGTTTATGAACTACGTGTTGGTGAAGGTGACCTTGGTAAGGTAATTGGAAAACACGGTCAGACAGCTAAGTCCATCAGAACACTTTTAGGTGCTGCCTCTGCGAAAGCTGGAAAAAGAGCTGTTCTTGAGATTTTAGAATAGTTTCTGTTGAATGTATCTGATCGGTTATATTTTAAAACCGCAAGGTCTTAAGGGTGAAGTAAAGGTAGAATCAGTCACTCCATATTTAGAAAGATTTAATCGATTAGACAGAGTTTTTTTACAATTAAAAGAAAAAAAACAGGCCTATTCGATTGAAAACGCAAGAGTATCGGATCGGTTTGTATATCTTAAATTTTCTGAGATTAATTCGCGCGACGATGCTGAGCTTTTGCGCACTGCAGAAGTTCTGATTGAAGAGAAAGATCTGATCCAGCCTGCTCAAGATGAATACTTCATTCACGATCTCATCGGCTGTCAGGTAATATCTGAAAATAATGATGTAATTGGTGTTTTGTCTGATGTCGTTCAGATGAGCAGCAACGATGTATACGTGGTGAAAAACGGCGAAGGTATTGAAATTCTCATACCAGCCACCAAAGAGATTGTAAAGCGGGTAAATGTTGAGCAAAAACAAATCATCATACACATGCTTGAAGGTTTACTCGAATAGTTAGAGAGATGCAGATTGATATAATTACAGCTTTCCCTAAGATGGTTTCTGCGCCACTTCGTGAAAGTATCGTCGGGAGAGCGATATCAAAGAATCTGGTGTGTATAAACACACATGATCTGAGAGACTGGACAGAGGATAAACACCGTACAATAGATGATGCACCTTATGGCGGCGGCGCTGGAATGGTATACAAGATAGAGCCGCTGTATAAGTGTTTAACAGAGATCTTTGAAAATTCAGAATCAGAAAATCGGGAAATAATACTTACTTCGCCTCGTGGTGAGATATTTGATCAGGATAAGGCAATCAAATTATCTCTCATTGATCACCTGATAATTATCTGTGGTCATTATAAGGGGATTGATAAACGAATCAAATCTTTTTTCCCGATAAGAGAAATGTCAATTGGAGATTTTATACTGTCCGGAGGTGAAATACCGGCAGTCGTAATGATTGATGCTATGGTTCGGCTGCTTCCGGGAGTTCTTAGCGATATTGATTCTGCAATGACTGATTCTTTTAGCGACTATTTATTGGATTGTGACTATTATACAAGACCTGAGGAATTTAAAGGAATTACAGTCCCGAAAGTTTTACTTTCCGGAGATCACAAAAAGATTGAAGATTGGCGTTTAGAGCAGAGAGAAAATATTACTCAGAAACAACGTCCGGATTTGTATAAAAAATATGAAAAAAAATAAAGATAAAGTAGGTGATTTAAAATGGATTTAATAAATACTGTAACAGCCAGTCAGCTGAAAACTGATATCCCGGAATTTAAAGCGGGAGATACACTGCGTGTACATACACGGGTTATTGAGGGTGAAAAAGAACGAATTCAGATTTTTGAAGGCGTTTGCATCCGGCGAAAAGGTAGTGGCATTCACGAGACTTTTACAGTTCACAAAGTATCAAATGGTGTGGGTGTGGAGCGAATTTTCCCATTACATTCGCCGAGAATCTCAAAAATCGAAAATACAAAGATAGGCCGGGTTCGTCGCGCTAAATTATATTATCTAAGAAAATTGCGTGGGAAAGCTGCCCGAATTGCCGAAAAATAGTTTTAAAATATTAACCATATTTGCAATACATCCGATGTATTTACCAATATGGTTTTTTATCACATCTCTTCAATGATAGGAAAACTATTCTATTTATGCCCTTCATGTTTAGCCGAAGACTCTTTACATCAGGAAAGAGACTTCATTGTTTGCCATAGCTGTCATCAATCAATTCCCTTTAAAAGCAATACTGTATTTTACAATAATAAAGATTATTCCATTTCGCAATTCTACGAATTGATTCATACTGCTCTCTCTATAAATAAAAACCAATCAAAAGATTTTATTCGAATCTCGAAAAAGGCCAGGTTACGTCAGGGTATTAAAAAGATCGCTTATCGTGGCCGAAATAATTTTCTTTCAATAATTGAATCTCCGGTTGAAGTTGATACAGGGGAATTGGTGTTTACAGATGATGCCCTGATTTTTCAAGGGAAAATAAAACAGTGGTATTTCCCTAAAAAACAAATTAGTAGTTATACTACAAACTCAAAATATTTTGAATTTAAAATCAGGGAGTTACCATTTTTCCAGATTTATTTTGAAAAAGAAAGTCCCTTAAAATATGAGGATTTAATGACGGATTGGTTAAGTGTTGATTCATCAAATATTCCAATAATCGAACACCAACCCAAAATCACCCACCACATACCGAAGTCTCCGTCTTTAATTCTCAGCAATAAAGATATTGATAATTGGAACGCCAGGGAAAAATTTTTATTAATCGAGTTTCTTTTACATGTTTTTATTGCGCTTCCTGTAGTCCAATTTCTCAAGTGGTATTCAAATTTAACATTTAAAAATGCACATCTGGTACCTCAAAAAGGTCCCTTTATACTTTTAATGAACCATGCAAGCTATCTGGATCCAATTATTATTGCTACGTTATTACGGCGACGGATTGGCTTTTTTACAAAAAGTACTTCATTTGCAGACCGATTATTACAACCTATATTCAAAGCGTATCGATCGTTACCAAACAGGCGATATGAAATTGATCCTCAGGTTGTCAGACAGGCTATACAGGTTATTAAGAAGGGAAACTGTATAGGAATATTTCCTGAAGGTGAAAGAACATGGGATGGAAAATTATTACCATTTAAATATAATACCGTGAAATTTTTAATGAGTGTACAAATTCCCATTGTCCTTGTATTAATTAAGGGTGCATATAATGTGTTACCCCGCTGGACCCACAAATTAAATCCAGGTCAAATAAAAATTGAAGTTCAAAGGTGCTTTTCATTAATCCCGGGGAGATGGCGGATTGAGGATCTTAAAGAAGAATTAGAATTATACTTTAAGAAAATTTAAAGTTTTTAATTATGTCGATAATATTTAAATTTAAATCATGCGAGCACGTTACTCTTTTGTGAAAATCTGGTTATTAATTGGGATCATTGCCTACCTCTTAATTGAATTAAATTGTGCATCTCGAGGTCGGCCGGGCGGTGGTCCGGTTGATAATATACCGCCGGTAATTATTGCTACTGAACCTCGTCCCGATTCAACAGGATTGGTAAAACTAGATGAGATAGAGATTTATTTCTCTGAAAGAATGAATGAAGGATCGGTAGAAAATTCCATCTTTATTTCACCACCATTGGATTATAAAACAGATTGGTCAGGAGGTGATGAATTAACACTTACATTGAAGGATATGCTTGTTTCAGATCGTACATATGTTATCACAATCGGATCTGGCGCCACAGACGTGCAAAAAAACAGGATGGCTGATTCATATCAATTTGCTTTTTCAACGGGTGATGAAATAAATAATGGTGAAATATATGGTCGGGTGTTTGATATTTCTGAGAAAGATATTTTTTATATCTATGGCTATCAGAAATACAATTCGGATTCGTTAAACCCAACAATTGTCAAGGCCGATTTTCTTAGTCAACCCGGTCCCGAGGGTCACTTCCGGCTAAAATATTTACCGGATGGTGAGTATCGAATCTTTGTTATAGAAGACCAAAATAAAAATCTTTTGCTTGATTTAGCTTTTGAAAGGGTGGGAATTCCTGTCCGTGATGTTGTTGTAGACACACTAACCAGCCCGATAGGACCATTAAACTTCCGTGTAACACGTATTGATACCACGCTTCCTGAGGTAACAAGTGCACGGGCTCTGGATAACCGAACTGTTCTTCTAAGGATTAACGAAATTGTGCAGATGATCCCCCAGGAAGTAATTACCATAAAAGATACACTTAATGGAGAGACCTTACCGATTCTCAATCTTTCCCGAAACATGGATGAAGAAAAACAATTTTTACTTTATACTTCCATCCAGGATTCGGGTAAAGGATATCGGATTTTTGTTTCAGGACTGGAGGATACGATTGGAAATAGACAAAACGAGCTCCAGATGGCTGATTTTGTCGGATCTGATCTTGTCGACACGACGCGGTTTGAGTTGCACAGAGTTGAACCATCTGATAGTCTTGGAGGAGCAAATTTATCCTCAAAAATTAAACTCACTTTTTCTCTGCCGATTGATACGACAGGTCTTTCTAAGGGATTTATTTGCCGGGATAAAGACAGTACTTTAATCCAGGGTGTCTGGTTCTGGAGAAATCTTACTCAAGGTATATTTACACCAGGAGAAGGATTCGGGCCCAGCCAACAATATTCCTTCTCAATTTATACAAAACACATCAAATCCCTGTGGGGAGATACACTGGCTGACTCCACATGCAACAGAATCTTTTTTACATTATCTGAAGACGAATTTGGTCTGGTTACCGGGATGTATAACTCCAAGGTTCCAGTAAAGAGCAATATTCATATTCATCTTATATCTGTAGATAAAAACAAAACAACCTATACAACTTCAATCTATAAGGAAATGAATTTTCAGTTCAAGTGGGTGCTTGAGGGAAGGTATAAAATGGGTGGTTTTATTGATCTGGATGATAACGGAAAATACTCAGCAGGTAATCTGTTCCCCTTTAAATTCTCCGAACCATATGTTCTCACAAATGATACGCTGCGTATTCGTAAACGTTGGGAAAAGTCGGATGTAAGTTTTAGTATCCCGGGATTGGAATAGAGGATGCAATTAGAATTTTATAAAATCCAGGGTGCTGGTAACGACTTTATATTTATTGATAACCGGGATGATAATTTTAAAGAGAATGATCCACTCTTTGTAAAGCATTTATGCAGGTCACATACAGGTATTGGAGCTGATGGCCTCTTATTATTAGAAAATTCACGATTTGCAGATTTTAAAATGCGTTATTTTAATTCCGATGGATATGAATCGGAAATGTGTGCAAATGGTAGCCGTTGTACTTGTTACATGGCATATTTATTGAAAATTATTGACAGAAAGCACAGTTTTGAAGCTGGAGATGGTGTACATTCTGGTGAAATCATCGATACGGAAAAAGTGCGCGTTGAGGTTATACTTAAAAAAGAAACAAATTTACTTACATTTCCAGTTGATTTTGAACTCCCAAATTCGATATCTTTTATAGATTTTTTAAATACGGGTGTACCGCACCTCATTCTTGAATGCGAAGATATTGATCTTGTTCCGGTTGATGATATTGGTCAAGCTTTACGTTTTCACAGTTATTTCATGCCTGAGGGTACAAATGTCAATTTTGTCGAGAAAAAGGAAACAAACAATTCGATCGAATTGAAGGTAAGAACATTTGAGCGAGGTGTGGACGCAGAAACACTTTCCTGTGGCAGTGGCGTTACCGCGGCGGCCATAAGTTTTTATAAACAGTTTAAGCCAAAGAACAAAAATATTAATATCACTACCAGGGGGGGATATTTAGTCGTCACTCTCTCGGATGATTTCGAATCTATATACCTGGAAGGTCCGGTAAAAATTATATTTAAAGGTACTTATATCGAGGAGGAGGGATTCCAATGATACGCGCACTGATGGCAGCAATAATGTTGTTTTTTGTATTTTCCTGTTCAAAGCAAACCCATACTGTGCCAGATACAGATGAACAGCCGGAACTCGCCGGGCCTGCAATAGGCCTTGAGGTGCGAGAGACAGCTGAAAATTTCGTCAGTGAGGGCGTTGCCTTTTATCAGGATGGTGATTATGATCAGGCAGTTTCATCATGGCAAAATGCATTAGAACTCATTCCAGGAGATGCAGAGGTCCACAATTTCATTGGTATCTCCTATCACAACCTAAATCAATTGGATGATGCTGCCACCCATTTTCGAATGGCCACAGAGTTAGACTCAACTTATTATGAAGCTTATAACAACCTTGGATATGATTTATTTCTGCAGAAGAAGTATGTCGACGCCCGCCATGCGTTTGTAAGCGCTCTGGGAATTAATCCGGAATATACCGCTGCAAAATTAAATTATGAAAAAACGAAAAAAATAATGAGCGGGGAGCTGAAGAGAGAAGTTTTCGAACTAACTGAACAGGCCGCTAAAATTGACGACGTTGACCAACAAATCGAATTTTATGAAAAAATACTTCTCATGGATTCACTTAATGCAGAAGTCCATAATAATCTTGCGGTTGCCTATTACTATGCCGATAGTCTGGATGGCGCTTATAATCATTTGAACACCGCTCTTAAATTGCAGAAGGATTATCCCGAATCTATCAATAATATGGGATATATTTATAAAGTAACAGGAAGATATCAGGATGCGGTTAAATTATTTCTGAAAGCAATCTCCTTAAAACCCAGGTACGTGTTTGGATTGAATAATCTTGGCGAGACATATATGCTTATGAATGAAAATGAAAATGCATTAAGAGTATTTCAAACAGTATTGGAAATCGATCCCGCGAATGAAGTCGCAGAAGACGGTCTTGCTAAAATTCAAACTAAATAACGGATTAGAAAAATCAAATTTTGGGCGCAATCTATAATTAATGATTCATATGGTTAAAAATTTGCAAAATGAGGTATAAATGTTCGCTGTATTAATGGCCGGAGGTGTGGGAACCCGTTTTTGGCCGATGAGCCGTAAAGCCTATCCTAAACAATTACTCAACTTCAGCGGCACAAAGTCTATGCTACAGAAGACCTATGACAGAATTAAACCATTAACAGCAGACGAAAATATACTGGTTGTCACAAGTACTGATTTGAAGAAAAGTATCGAGAAACAACTTCCGCATGTCCCAAAGGAAAATATCATCGGAGAACCGGAGGGAAAAAATACTGCGCCATGCATTGGCCTGGCGGCGACGGTTATTGAAAAAAAAGCATCTGAAAACGAAATAATGGTCATCCTCCCCGCCGATCATCTGGTATCCAATGTGGCAAATTTCAGGAAAACACTCCGGGTAGGTGTAGCGTATGCGAAAGAGAGCGACAGCCTGGTTACCCTTGGAATCCAACCGACATATCCCGAGACAGGATACGGTTATATTCAGGTGGATGAAAAGTTTACTACAAGACAGGAAAAGGATATTTATAAAGTCAGGACCTTTGCTGAAAAACCAAATATTGAGACCGCCGAAAGATTTATTAAAAGTGGAGATTTCCTTTGGAATAGTGGAATGTTCATTTGGTCTGTAAAGGCTATTATGAGGGAAATAGACGAGCATTTACCAGAATTGGGCGAAGATCTGAAATTGGTACGACAGTATATAGGCAAACCAAAGTTTCGGAAAGCCCTTTCAGATATGTATTCACGGACAAAATCTGTATCGATTGATTATGGAATCATGGAAGTTGCAAAAAATGTGTTTGTAATAAAATCAGATTTTCAATGGAATGATCTGGGATCCTGGGAAGCCGTCTATAAGATTTCAAATAAGGATAAGAATGGTAATGTTTGTTATACTAAAAAGGAATTGCTTCTGGATGCAAAAAATAATTATTTTTATTCTCCTAAAAAGTTATTTGCAGCAGTTGATGTGGAAGGTCTGGTTGTAATCGATATGGATGATGCCATCCTGATATGTAGCAAAGAAAAATCTCAACATGTAAAAGTGATTGTGGATTATCTGAAAAGAAAAAAAATGAACTCTTATTTATAAATTATTATACAAGTCTTGTAGATAATGATTTTTACTGATATATTTTAAATGTTTACTGAAGCTTATGATTTAAGGGGTATTTACTGCACTGAATGGAAGATAATCGAATCTTTAAAGAATTGGAAGAATTGCTTGACAAGTTATCCGTTAAAATAAAATATGGGCGTGGGTATTTTAAAGGGGGACTTTGTCGTTACAAAGAAGAAAAGTATTTATATCTAAATCGTTTTGATGATAAAGATAAACATATTTCAATAATATTATCGGAACTTGAAAATATAGATTTAAATGGAATTGAACTATCCAAATCGATAGGGGAACTTTTATCAAAATCAGAGGCATAGAGGGAGGTATAGGTTATGTCATCTCAAGACCGTAAGTCAAATCGGCTAGAATCAGATCAATTTATCTCATACCGGTTGTACGACTCCAAAGATCGTGTCTGTGATGAAGGTATGGCAAAGACTGTGAATATTAGTCGCTCGGGTGTTGCGGTTGAAAACCGTACACAATTTGATGTGGGGGCAAAAGTTGAACTCACGATTGCTCTAACTGAAGATTTAGTAAAAGCAGAAGGCGTTGTAAGAAATGTTGATCAGAAAGATGATGAAACTTACCATATTGGTATTGAATTTGTAAATATTTCCGAAAATGAAATCAAGCAACTTGCTGAAGAATATCCCGAGATGCTCGACTAATTAGTCTTTTAGATGGCTTAATAATAGAGTTTTTTTACTTTTTCCTTTTAACTTTTTACTTCTAACCATCTCAAAAAGATAAGTATTGAGTTACAAAGTAGCGACATTTATATCGAACATTTTATCGGTACGGTAAGACCTGTAATCATTATATGTAAAGCCTTTAATTCAATAATTAAGGGCTTTTTTGCTATGTTTAATGACACGTAAAATTCTTAGTCTGAATTAATCACCACTGAGGGCACTGAGTAAAATTCGTTACTCGTTTCTCGATACTCGATGCTGGATGATCGTCTCTTGTTCATCGTTGCACCTTAAGAAGTGACGAGTTGGAGATTGCAGATATGCTGAAAATTACAAATATACTACCTAAATGGTCTTGGTTTTACATCTTATATATGTCCGTTGTTTTTTGTGTTGGTTGTGCCGGTCCGGCTGAAGAAAAGCAAGAAATATCTGAAACCGAGACGATTAAAATGCCAACGCCACCTCAGAATAAACTGGCGCCGGGAACGGCAAAAATCGAAGCCCGCATGATAGAGATGAACAAGGAAAAAAATCATTATACTTGTATTATTAAAGTAGAAAAAGTGCTGGGCTATGGGATGGCAACAAGGCCAATTGGTAAGGGAAGCGAGATTTCCCTGCAAATATCAAATGATGAAGAAGACCTCATAAATCTTCTGTCAGAAGGAACAATGGAACAGAAATATGAGTTCACTGTACAACAAGAAGAAATGGTGAATATTCCTTCCAATCAGCTGAGGTGGAAAGCATTAAAGGTTAAAAAAGCACCTTTCGATGAATAAAATTGGGGGTTCAGATGCCATTTAAGCGAAAATCAAAAATTATAATCAGTTTAATTTTTTTATCTTTTAGCATACTTATATTATTTGCCTTATTTAATAGAACGGAAACACAGGAAGTTTCTAAACCACGTATTCGCTCCAGTTCCTCTCCAAAAGCAGGAGTTAAATCAAAAGCAGCTCGTCAGGAATATTTCCATCGCATGCTGCGTGATCCGAAGACAGATCAGATTCCACCCCGGATGAGGCAACATGAATTGGAATATGCACAAAAACTGAGAGAAACTACCGGCATGAAGAAAAAGACATCGGGTAATAATATTTTCTGGCAATTCGCCGGCCCGACAGATGTCGGAGGTAGAACCAGAGCCTTAGCGGTGGATGTGACCAATCCTAATACGCTCCTCGCCGGCGGTGTATCCGGAGGTATATGGAAATCGACCGACGGGGGGGATTCCTGGACCTTAAAGAATACATCTTTACAACCTCTGAGTGTCACCTCACTTGCTCAGGATACACGTAGCGGGTACACAGATACCTGGTATTACACAACAGGTGAACATAATGGAAATTCTGCCTCGGATCGTGGTCGTGTAGCACACTTTCATGGTACAGGTATATATAAATCCACCGATAACGGTGATTCCTGGAGTCTCCTTGATGCGACGGTTGATAATTATCCACATATCTGGACTGTCCCTTCATTTGATCTGGTAATAAGAGTTTATATCAGCCCGACCACCGGAACGGTGTTTACCGCGAACAATGGGTGCGGTATTTTTCGCTCGACTAATGGTGGGGATTCTTTCGAAATAGTTCTTGGAAGTGGTTCCACACCCAGATATTCAGATGTCGTTGTGACGACTGATGGAAAAGTTATCGGAGCAATATCGCAAAATTCGGCCGGTTCCTCACAAGTCGCAAATCCCGGTATTTATAAATCGACAGATGATGGAGAAAGTGGGAAGTGGGCCGACATCACGCCGGCAAATTTCCCTTCTACACATCTCCGAACTGTTCTTGCTATCGCCCCTTCAAATAATGATATTGTCTATTCATTGACACACTTATCTGATGATAGTTTCAAATTTTATAAGATTACAATCTCTACGGGCGCCTATGAAGATCGTTCTGCTAATCTCACGGAATTTCCTGAAAGAGGTGATCTCGAAGCACAAGGTGGATATAATATGGTTCTTGGTGTTAAACCGGACGATGAAAATTTTGTCCTACTCGGTTTGACAAACCTGTTCCGCTCCCGGGATGGCTTTGCTACTAAACCCGGTCAGCAGGATGAAGCGGATGTCTTTATTGGCGGATACAATAACACCCATTTTTATTATCCGGATAATCACCCCGATCATCATGTCCTTGCTTTTGATCCAACCGATCCCAATAAATTATGGAATGGAAATGATGGCGGGATTTATCTCGTCGAGGACATCAGAGAATCATTGACCGGCAATGAGCTTCTTTCCTGGATTGATAAGAACCAGGGGTATAATGTGACTCAGTTTTACACAGCAAGCATTGCCAATGTTGCGGATGATGATCGCATTATGGGCGGGACACAGGATAACGGATCACCGTATTTTACATTTAATGGCACCAGTACAAGTTCATCCGAGGACATGAGCAGCGGGGATGGGTCCTATGGCTATTTTGGTAATACCTATGCCTACACATCTTCCCAGGAAGGCCGGGTTTCGCGACTAACCTATGGTGCTGGTGGTGGGGCCCCCAGCTCGAGCAGTTGGACGACGGTATATCCTTCAAATGCAAGCGGACAGCTTTTTATCAATCCCTTCCGAGTGGATCCAAACAATGAAAATTATATGTATTATCCATCCGGTTCAGATTTTTGGCGGAATAATAAACTAAGTAGTATCCCGGGTGGGTTGCGTGACGGGACGACGCAGGGTTGGACTGAATTGGGATCATTAAGTGAGAGTGGTGATTATATCATATCTGCCATTCAAATTTCCCGTGAACCGGCACATATTCTTTACTACGGCAGTAGTTCAGATGCCTCTTATCCAAAGATCAACCGGGTGACGAACGCCACTTCTGCCACTACGGGCGAGACCTATACTCTCTCAGGGGCTGAAGGGGGTGCTTATGTTCACGATATTGCCATCAATCCGGATAACGCCGATCAAATTCTTGTCGTGATATCGAATTATAATACCGAAAGTCTCTTTTATTCTTCCAATGGGGGACAAAATTTTACCACAGTTCAGGGAAATCTCTCCGGGGAGGAAAAAACACAGGGATCGTACACATACTGGACCGGACCATCGATACGTAGTGCAACCATACTGCCAACAGCGGACGGTCTTGTTTACCTGGTGGGAACCAGCACCGGCGTCTATTCCACAAGGACACTGAATGGTGATAATACAGTATGGGAACAGGAAAGTGCCGATCTGATTGGAAATACGGTAACTGAATATATCGATTCAAGAAAATCTGATGCAACCGTGGTTGCCGGGACACACGGACGAGGAATATTTATATGTAAGTATGATACCTCATCCCATCCCGGAGGACCCGGACCAACTGATCCTGAATCTTTCCACCTGACCCAGAATTATCCAAACCCTTTTAATCCAGGTACAACCATAGAGTTTTTCTTACCCGAAGCAAAACATGTGGTTCTTACCGTTTATGATATGAATGGAAGGGAAGTAGCTGAATTGTTAAATCAACAAGTAGGTGAAGGAAATCATGTGCTTTCTTTTGAGGCTGCAAATCTTTCATCGGGTATATATTTTTATACCATCAATGCCGGTTCATATCGGGCAACAAAGAAAATGATGGTTTTAAAATAGTTTTAGTTTTTTCATCAACATGTTTATTGGTACTGAATTCTGCATGATATAATAATGAATTGCCGGAACATTATTATTCAGTAATTCTTCGACTTGTTTAACTGCCCAGTTTACTCCAATTTCCATGGAATGTTCTGGTTTTGCCGAATGTACCTCATCGGCCAATTCTTCAGGAACGCTAATATGAAAGTTTTTGGGTAGAGAGGTGAGATTTGATTGTGCTAACAGAATTTTTAATCCGGGTATGATCGGTATTTCAATTCCTTCATTACGGCAGGCTGCAACAAAATTAAAATAATCTTTATTCTCATAAAACATTTGTGTTACTATATACCGGGCTCCAGCCTTTATTTTCTCTTTAACATAATTTATATCAGATTTTAAATTAGGGGCTTCGAAATGTTTCTCCGGATATCCCGCTACTCCGATACAAAAATCAGATGCTTTTGCATCTAAAAGATTATCTTCTAAATATATCCCTTTATTCATATTGGAAATTTGTTTAACCAGGTCTACAGCGAATACATTAATCGATCTCCCATGACGGATCGGCTTCTGATACACATTCTCATCTCCCCTGATCGCCAGGACATTTTCTATACCAAGATATTGAATCTCAATCAGAAAGTCTTCTGTTTCTTCTCTGGTAAAACCATTACACAACACATGAGGTACCGCATCAATATTATATTTATTCTGGATCAATGCGCAAATTCCCAGCGTTCCCGGTCTCTTGCGCTTTACTCTCTTTTTAATCCCCTCTTCTGTTTCATCATAGATAACTTCTGCAGCATGGCTGGTAATGTCTATAAATGGCGGATTATAATTTACCAGATCATCCAGGACAGCCAAAAGACTTTTTATATCACCTCCGCGCTTGGGTGGAATAAGTTCAAAACTAATCAGCGGTTGTTTAGCCTTATCCAGATGTTCAATAACCTTCATAATTTATTCCTATTGTCGATATTGTAATTGGTGTTCTTAATCTGATCTATTCATAAACCAC
>JAGLYF010000149.1 GCA_023132435.1 Calditrichia bacterium
AATGACACGGAAAATCACGGAGATAATTACTTATATTTATTTGATTTAGAGATGTCTAATTTGTCTTTAATTATAAAATTTCCATGTTGATGCTCATTTTCATTTAAAGAGTTGTTTTTTATTATTCTGTGTTTTTCCGTGTATTTTAGTGGTGAATAATTCAAGTTAATAAAAAATTTGTTTGCAATTTCAGATATATCCAATCTAGCATTAAATCATGCAATATAACCATCTAAATATATCGAATCCAAATTTTCTTTGCGATCTGTTTTCCAATAGGCCGTCCCCATGTGACTTTATGTTTTTGGGATGACTCAATTACCCTGGACTTCCTTGCCCGCCCACTGGCGCGGCGTCCAGGGCTAGTCTTGGGCCATCACTACCTCTTTTGTCATTCTGGTCCCTTTTGTCATTCCCGCGGAAGCGGGAATCTCAAAGGGATAAACTTCAGCAGGAATCCAGAAAATAAGCATATCATCATGGATCCCCGCTTGCGCGGGGATGACAATGCACATATTGTTCATTTCTTTCTCACCGTCATTCCCGCTGGAGTTTACCCCGTACTTGATACGGGGCGGGAATGACAATTTGTGAGAAAGGCACAGTAATATTGTTGAATATAGTGTATTCTGCAACACCCTGTAATAAGGGAGGACAGATTTGTATCAACTATCATTTTTTAGCGAGAATCGAGTATCCAGCATCGAGTATCAAGCATCCGATTCATTACAACCCCCTAACCCCCTTTTCTAAGGGGGAATAGATCTTTACCATTCCATATCCAGCATCCAGTATCCAGCATCCGGATTCCTCTCAGTGGTTAAAATATTTTTTTAAAACCAGATTGGATTAGAGAGAGCCTGAAAATTTTTCGTGGTTCTTACTTCCATCCTCAGATAACCCTGATCAGGCATATTTTCTAACGGAATTTCTTTAACATATTCGAAACTATTTTTATCAATTGTGATATCATAAAAAACAGATTCTCGCTTTTTGTCCATATGACCAAACATTATCTTGATATATTTCAAACTACCAAACTCTTCAGTCGACAGGGCTTCTATCCTGCATCGATTAGGAGAAGGACATTTTTCGCCCATAGTATAGCTTTTATTCGCATCATATACTTGCATAAATAAAGCAGGACCGTTTGTCATATAACAATTCCCGGTTCGGAGTGCATTGAGTACAGAAGACACATTATATGTTTCACTATCTATATAAACGCCGGTGCGCCATTCGCCAAATAAATGTGTATAATTCTCTCTCATTGTAAAAAATGGGAATCCTACCTGTCTGAAGCGGGAGAAATTTCCATGTGCATCGTTACCGGCAATTCCTGTCAAACGATTGCTCTGAAGGAGCTGCTCTATCCAGAGTTTTTTACCTTTCTCAATAAAAATATTCTCACCACCGTTAATAAATTGCAAACCATTGAGGCCAGATTCCCCACAATCTTCAGATTGCCAGGTTCCTCTGTTAATTAATAATCTTTGTAAAAAAGGCGGTGTTTCTGATGGATGAGCGGAAATTGCCAGAGATGAATCACTTAATTCTGAAATTACCTGGGAAATAGATAATTCTGAGAGATTATTGAACCATTTTTCCCCACTGTCCCCGGCACCTGGAAAAAACTGTTCAGAGTTATAAATCAATAAATGAACATTTTTTTCTTTTTTATTTCGAACCGTAACTTCTTCGCCCGGGATTATAATTACATCTTTTTGTTTTAAATTATTTCTATACACTTCTTTTTTAAATTCATCCCATTTTTTAAGATTGGGATCATTTTTAAGATAATTGTTCTCATAGTTGTCAAGATCATATGAATGATCAGTTGCACAGAAAAAATCCAAACCAATGGCCTTGGCCATTATTCTTGTTGCTTCTAAGGATGCCCCAAACTCCACCTGGTCTGAGGTATAATTTGTATGGGAATGTGTCTCGCCCAAAAGGCAATTATCAAAACGGGGAAGAGGATCCTTCGAGATAAATATGGGGAGTGGTTCGTGGCTGGTACCGCGGTGATTATCCGCCAGACAATATTTATTTTTACTATCGGTAATATAGTTTATTTTAATATCAAAATGATGTTGACCGTAGGATAAATCATTTGAACCGATATAAACGATACTATCCTCATAGGGAGTATTTACTTTCTTGTTCAGCTCTTGCGAAAAAATAACCTGATTCTTTTCCAATACAGATATTTCTTTTATTAACACCGGGTATTTATCGGCATCTTTTATGATAACCAATACGGGAATTGCCATACCATAGGTTATACGTGATGGAATATCTGCAATGATCTCCGGTTCCTTCTTTTTCAAATAGCTGAAAAAGTATTTAAAACGGTAATGTGTTTCTGCATATAATACCGGAAGGAAAATAAGTTGCAACAAAATAGTATCAAGAATATGTAGAAATTCAGTCATTTTTGTACAGATTATTCAATTAGGAAGTGATATGGTTACTGTTGTACCCTTTCCGGGGGTAGATTTTACAAAAATCTCTCCATCAAGTTGTTCAATAAGTCGTTTTGAGATAGCTAGTCCCAGCCCACTTCCTTCATCTCTGGTGGTAAAAAATGGATCAAATATTCGATTGATAATTTCAACCAGGATACCTTGTCCGTTATCGGTAATATGAATTCGAACCCTACTTTTTGGCGCCTGCTCACACTTTATGACTATTTTCCCATTTTTTGAACAGGTTTGCACACTGTTTTTTATAATATTCAGGAGAATCTGCTCAAGAGCGTCTCCATCAGTATTTAGTACCGGAAAATTCTCAGAAAATTCTAATTTAAACTCAATGTTGCTATATTCTGAGAAACCAACCTGTAGTTTTTTCAGCAAATCATTCAGGTTTACCGGCTGAATTGAAACTTTACGAATACGGGCAAATGCGAGAAAGTCTTCAATCAATTTGTTTAATCTGTCCAGTTCCGCCGGAATATATGTAAATACTTCATCTTTCTTAGATCCATATTTTTTTTGTATAAGTGAATTTGCCCCTTTTATAATCCCGAGTGGATTTCGAAGTTCATGGGCAACTGACGCAGCCATCTCACCTAACCTGACTAGATGTTCCTGGTTTTTTACTAAGTTTTGAAGTATAAAAACTCTTTTAATGGATCGAAAGAGAAAGAAAGCGACACTTAGAATTAGTACCGCATTTAAGAAACTAAAAACCAGTAATCCCCGATCAAATTGGTCAAGCATGTCAAAAAAATCTGCCGGAGCCTCAACAACTAACAAACCGGTGATCATGTTGTCTGAATCAATCAAGGGTGCGATTGCTGTTAAAAACTTATTATCACCTAAAGTTTGTAAATCTCCCGTTGTCGTTTCTCCATTTAACGCTCTTCTGACCAGGTTTTTATCCGGAGATCGCTGTGATAACTCAGACTGAAAATCCGGTATCAGATCAACCAGTGTCTCGAGTGTAGGTGATAAAATATAAATATCCTGAAGATTGTTATTTTCCTTTATTTCAAAGAGCCGATTCTGGTAATACACAAACTGAGGATCTGATTTATCTCCCGGAAATATGTAAGAAATATCAGTTGCATCAATCAATTCGGAAGACAGATTTGTGATGTTTTCCAGCCGGAATTTTAGATCAGAAATAAAAAATGATTTGATTCTTTGCAGATACACCCATCCCAGAGCATTAGCCAGTAATAAAATAAGTAGACCAATTCCGATGATCCAAAAAAGTAATTTTTGTTGCTTGACAAAGTCTGTTTTTATCATTTTAATTTATAGTTTATTCTGTCGAATCAAATTTATCTAACCAGTAAGAAATATCCTCTTTTTTAACCTGAGGATCTGTTTTTGCTCCGGAAATTCGCCGTTCAGTAACTGATTTATTTAATCTCGCAATGAATAATTCCGTCGATAGAATTTGTGCTCCGATATTTTTTGCCTGATGAGACAAATGCCTATCAGATGTTATGACTGTCCAATGTCCCGGGGAAGATTGTTTCTTTAAGAATTTAAGGATTACATCATCTGCCTTTTCAGGATTACGAGAGAAAGACACTTTTGGGTCTTGTTTTTGATCCTGTGGGTAAATAAGTGGTTGGCCATCATAAATTATCTTATAATCAACATTTTTGCTAATATAATAATTTTTGATGATCATATTAAATTTTGATCTGACTTGTTCCAGTTTTTCCGGAATAAGGGAGGACAGAGAAGACATTTTCCAGATTACGTTCCAGGCATCAATTATAATTTTATTCGTCATGATATTTTAAAAGTGTGACTACTTAAAAAAAATCCCGGAGTCAAAATGATTCCAGGAAAATGTTATAGAATTTAATTAAAAAATAAATGAAATACTAAGAAAATGCTTTATTCCCGGTGAACAACTGTAGCAGACCTTTGTGCTGTTGGGAAAATAATTACCTGAGCAATTTGAATATGAGCTGGACGGGAGGCACAGTAAAACACAGTTTCTGCAATATCATCGGCAGTTAAAGGTTCTATACCCTGATAAACATTATCAGCCCTTTCATCATCACCATGAAATCGCACTGTACTAAACTCGGTTTCAACTAATCCCGGATCGACCGTGCAAACACGCAGAGGGGTGCCAACCAGGTCCATTCTGAGCCCTCTGGTCAGTGCATCAACAGCATATTTTGTTGCACAATATACAGCTCCCCCGGGGTATACCTCATGCCCGGCCAGAGAACCAATATTGATGATATCACCTCTTTTCCGATCCACCATCCCAGATATAATTTTTCGACTGATATATAAAAGGCCTTTAATATTCGTATCTATCATTTCTTCCCAGTCCTTGATCGATCCTTCATGAAGTTTCGAAAGTCCACGGGCCAGTCCGGCATTATTGATAAGTACATCGATTTTTTTCCACTCGGCTGGTATCTTGTCCAGTGCTTTATC
>JAGLYF010000015.1 GCA_023132435.1 Calditrichia bacterium
TACTTATGATGATGGAGAGTATTATTTAGGTGACACATTAATTTAAAATATATCGGAAACCAGGGTGGCAGTCTATCGCAATAAATTCATTGGCTTTGTATTTCAGTCTTTTAACTTGCTGTCATTCAAAAATGCCATGGAAAATGTTTCCCTCCCTCTCTATTATGAGAAAGTGAGCCGCAAAAAACGTAATAAGTTAGCCTTGGAATATCTCGATAAAGTGGGATTGAGGGAATGGGCGTATCATCTGCCCGGCGAGTTATCGGGAGGAGAGAAGCAACGGGTTGCTATCGCCAGGGCTTTAATATCCAATCCACAGGTGATTCTGGCAGATGAACCGACCGGGGCTCTGGACAGCATCACTTCTATGAAGGTTATGGATATCTTTAAGGAAGTGAATAAAAGCGGGAAGACCGTTATAATTGTCACTCACGAGATGGATATTGCCAGCCGAACGGACAGGATTATTCATCTGAAAGATGGGGCGATCATAGATCGGGATTATAAATTAAAGCCGGGTTTGAGGCAACAACGAATGAGACTAAACGTAAAGAATATATGATGTGGATTGGGTATTATGAAGGGATGAGGATATTGTTCTCTACCTGCCGAAAGAAAGAATTATTTTTACCGGTGATCTGGTGTTCAATAAAATGCATCCTTATTTACCGGATGGGGGTCCTGAGGGGTTGAAAAAAGCACTGAATGATCTACATAAAAGAAAAATAGATATTGTGGTTCCCGGCCATGGAGACGTTGGAAATTCTGATATTTGTTCTTGACTTTTAATAAATTTATCGAGATATTCTTAACCGATAACTTTATCGGTTAAGTAATGAGGTATTTATCATGACGTCAAAAAAAGTAATTACCTTAAAGGATATTGCCGAGGATTTAAATATTTCCAAGGTTTCTGTCTCCAAAGCCCTTAGAGATCATCCGGATATTGGTGCTGAAACCAAACGGCTGGTAAGAGAAACAGCCGAACGGTTGGGTTATGTGCCTAATTATATTGCCAGAAATCTATCTTCACGTCAATCCAAAACAATCGGGCTGGTTGTTCCGAAAATCGCCCATCATTTCTTCGCTTCTGCTATTGAAACCATTTATCACACAGCATTTGATAACAAATATGAAATTATCATGACCGTATCGCAGGAAAAGGTTGAAAACGAGTTAATTCATCTTCAAACACTGCTCTCGATGAGGGTTGATGGTCTGCTTATATCGGTAACGGAACAAACCAAAGATATATCTATTTTCGAGACGGTGAAAAAACGCGGGATCCCCCTGGTGTTTTTTGATCGTGTTGTCGAAGGGTTGGGATTTAGTACGGTCACCGCTGATGATGAGCAGGGAACTTATGATGCTATTATCGAATTAATAAATTCCGGTTATACAAAATTTGCCCATTTGGCCGGATACTCATACACCAATATTGGCAAAAATCGTCTTAATGGCTTTAGAAATGCCATGAAAGATAATAATCTGAAAGTACCTGAACCCTGGGTAGTTGAAACCGGTTTTGCTGAGGGTGATGGTTATAAAGGATTTATGAAATTGTTCCGGAGTGGTGAATTACCGGAAGTTATATTTACCGTAACCTATCCCGTTGCCCTGGGTGTGATCCTGGCTGCCCAGGAGGCCGGTATTTCCATTCCGGGTGACCTTCAGATTGTAAGTTTTGGAGGCAGTATTTATAACCGTTTTGTGACACCCTCAATCTCCTATATCGATCAACCTTCCGAGGAAATCGGTAAAAAAGCGACTGAACTTCTTTTAGATGAAATAAAAAACCCGGAAATGCGTGAGGAGCGGCATATTGTCGCTCCAACAAAGTTAGTTATTTGTGATACCTGCAAAAAGAAAGAGGAGTAACAAAAATTGGGAAAATCAAATCTAAATCCTTATCGATTTTTTGATGCTGACCCTACAATCAGAAAGATTGCAAATGAATTATATCTGGAAGTTAAAGATTCGCCGATAGTCAGTCCCCATGGACATGTCGATCCACAAATTTTAGCTGAAAATTCTCCCTTTCCGGATCCGACTGAACTTATCCTGATACCGGATCACTACGTGTTTCGCATGTTTTATTCGCAGGGAATATCGATGGAATCTCTTGGTGTTCCTACTGTAGACGGCGCACCTGTTGAAACCGATCATCGCAAAATATGGCAGAAATTTGCCGATAATTATTATCTGTTCGATGCCACACCGACCGGTGCCTGGCTGGCCTATGAGTTTGGAGAGGTTTTTGCCATCGAGGAAAAATTAAACAGCCGGAATGCGATGAATATTTATAACGAATTGCAGGAGAAACTGAAGTCGTCCGAATTTTTACCGCGCACGCTTTTTGAGAAGTTTAATATTGAAGTGCTCTCAACCACCGATGCGGCACCGGATACTTTAGGATTCCATAAACAGATTATCAGTTCTGATTGGGAAGGGAAAGTAATTCCATGTTTCAGACCGGATATGGTTGTGAATATCAGTACGTCCGTATGGAGAAGTGCCATCGACGACCTAAGCCGGGCAGCAGATATTGAGATTGATTCTTATAAAAATTTTATCCAAGCGATTGAAAATCGAAGAGAATATTTTAAAGTGATGGGAGCGGTTTCTACTGATCAGGGGGTGACCAGCCCTTATACACACCAGCTGAGTGAAACTGAGACTGAAAATATCTTTAATCGCGCGTTGCAGGGTACAGCAACCGATGAAGATGCAGCACTGTTTACCGCCCATATGCTAATGGAAATGGCCCGTATGAGTGTTGAAGACGGGCTGGTAATGCAGATCCACCCGGGTTCTTTCCGAAACCACAATGATTATGTCTTTAAAAAATTTGGTCCGGATAAAGGATGTGATATACCTCTGGATACCGAATACACAAAAAATCTACATGAGATACTAAACAAATATGGTAATGATTTACGATTAACACTTATCGTTTTCACCCTTGACGAAACATCCTATTCCCGTGAATTAGCACCGTTGGCCGGTCACTATCCGGCCATGAAACTGGGACCAGCCTGGTGGTTTCATGATAGTATTGAGGGAATGACACGTTTCCGTGAGCACGTAACAGAGACCGCAGGGATTTATAACACGGTTGGATTTAATGATGATACCCGTGCTTTTGCCTCCATTCCTGCCCGGCACGATCTGAGTCGCAGGGTGGATGCTAATTTTCTGGCTCGTAAGGTTAGCCGGCATATCATCGATCCGGATGATGCCCGCCGGTTGATTCGTGCTCTGACTTATGATCTGGTGAAGAAAGCGTACAAATTATAAGTGTTTAACCACAAAGTACACCAAGAAGGCACAAAGGTCACAAAGAAAAATCTATTTTTATGTCATCCCGCAGGTCACCTCGGCGACTCGCCGTGGCGAGGATCTTTGCAGTTGTCGGTACAGTAATCCCAAGCACGTGCAAAGATCCTTACAGGATGACTTAAAATCATCTTTGTGCACTTTGTGCATTCTTTGTGTCCTTTGTGGTTAGGCTCTTAGCGCATTTGCGCGAGATATATAAAAATAGATTAGACTAATTAAATCACAGGAAACACAAATGGAAAATCAAAGCAAAACATTGGGTAAATACTCTTTCGGAGTAGGAGACCGCTTTTCTCATCAGGCACAGGCACAGCTTTCCGCTTTTCAAAAAGCAAAAGAGCAGGGTGTTCAAATTACCCCGGTGTGGAACAAATCTTATCGTGAGCACAACATCATTTCCAGTAACCCCCGGGAGACACGCCGGCAAGCGGATCTGGCCATAGAAAAATTGAGGTGGGATACTCCCTATTTTGTCGATGCTGATCATGTTACTTTCGATTCAGTCGATTTTTTTCTGGATAGCAGTGATTTTTTTACACTCGATGTGGCTGATTATATCGGCAAATCAACTTTGGATGAAAATATTCATTCCTTTGTTGAAAAGCATAAGAGATATGTAGGTGAAATGGAGATACCGGGTATTTCGGAAAAATTTATCGTCGATATCAAGCGGTTGGAGCAGATTGCACAATCCTACTTAAAGGCAGTTGAAGAGGCGGGTAGAACCTATAGAAAAATACAAGCCAGTAAGGGCAGCGATCAGTTTGTAGTTGAAGTATCAATGGATGAGACTGATAAACCGCAGACACCACTGGAAATATTCTTTATTCTTTCCGGTCTGGCTGGTGAAAATATACCGGTTGATACTCTCGCCCCCAAATTTAGTGGCCGTTTTAACAAAGGCGTGGATTATGTGGGTGATCTTGATTTGTTCCGGAAAGAATTTGAGCAGGATCTGGCTGTGATTCAATATGCTATTAAGGAATTTTCTCTACCGGAGGGATTAAAACTCAGTGTACATTCAGGGAGCGATAAGTTCTCGCTCTATCCAATAATAAAGGAAGTGATCCAATCAAACAATGCCGGCTTGCATATTAAAACAGCAGGAACAACCTGGTTGGAGGAGCTTATTGGTCTGGCCCTGGCTGGTGGTGAAGGATTGGAGATAGCTCAAAAGATCTACCATAATTCGGTTCAGCGTTTTGATGAACTATGTGGTCCTTACGCTTCCGTTATAGATATTGATAAATTGAATTTACCCTCAGCAGAAACAGTCAATTCCTGGGACGGTGAGTTTTTTACAAGAGCCTTACGGCATGACCAATCCTGTCAGGATTATAATCAGGACCTGAGACAGCTTTTGCATGTGGGATACAAAGTCGCCGCAGAAATGAAAGATCAGTATTATCCGGCCTTGGATAAATACGCCGACACAATTGCCGAACAGGTATCGGAAAATATCTATGACCGGCACATGAAACCGTTGTTTCTATAGCTTGTCATTCCCCCGGAAGCGGGAATCCAAAGGGGTAAACTCCAGCGGGAATTTAAAATTAATTGTTTTTAATTAGATTCCGCATCAAGTGCGGAATGACATTGATGAAATAGCATAGGTAATACAAATTCGGGGTAATTTTATGGATCTTAAAGAAATAACCAATATGTACAATTTTTCAAAAAAAACGGTTGTAATCACCGGCGGAGCAGGCGTTTTAGGAGCGGAGATCGCCTGTGCCCTGGTCGGATGCGGAGCGAATGTGGCGATTATTGACCGGGATACTTCGCTGGCGGAAGAGGTGGTTAAGAAAATCGATACATCGGTGGGAAACTATATCATCGTTTACGGTGATGTACTTGATCGGGAAAAGATGGATGAGGTTGCCAAACATATCATAAAAACTTTTGGTGATGTGTATTGTCTGATTAACGCCGCTGGTGGTAATCATCCAAAAGCGACAACCTCTCCTGATTTGTCATTTTTTGATCTTGATCCCCAATCGATCGAAAAGGTAACAAATTTAAATTTGCTGGGGACGATCATACCATGTCAGGTATTTGGGAAATATTTTTCTGAAAAAAAAGAGGGAATTATTCTGAATATATCATCGATGAATGCCTTCCGGCCATTGACAAGGATTCCGGCTTATTCAGCAGCAAAGGCTGCCGTATCAAATTTTACCCAATGGCTGGCCGTTCATATGGCCCAGGAATATTCACCGAATATCCGCGTAAATGCGATCGCTCCGGGATTTTTCCTCACTGCCCAGAATAAATTTCTACTGGAGGATAAGGAAACCGGCAAGTTAACACAGCGTGGTCAGAAAATTATCGATCATACCCCGATGGCCCGCTTTGGTGATGCGGAAGAACTATTAGGGACAGTGCTGTGGTTAATCTCACCGGCTTCTGCTTTTGTTACAGGGATCGTTGCCCCGGTCGATGGTGGTTTCTCTGCTTATAGTGGGGTTTAAAGAGAATAATGATTTCTCGTACTACATATGAGGCTGTTGCAGTGTCGATAAAATAAAAAACATTTAAACCATATATCATTTAAAGTTAGTCTTAAGGAGTAAAGAATTATGAGTAATTATGACATTGGATTGATTGGATTAGCGGTGATGGGAGAAAATCTGGTTCTTAATATGGAAGATCATGGATTTTCGGTAGCAGTTTTTAACCGGACAACGAGCAAGGTTGATAATTTTATTCAGGGGCGTGCCAAAGATAAAAATATTAAAGGATGTTACAGTATCGAGGAACTTGTACAGATTCTAAAAAGACCAAGAAAGGTGATGCTATTGGTAAAAGCCGGAAAACCGGTCGATGATTTTATCGAAATGATTATGCCCTATCTGGAAAAAGGCGATATTATCATCGATGGGGGGAACAGCCATTTTCCGGATTCAATTCGCCGTACGAAATATATTGAAGAAAAGGGATTTCTGTTTATTGGTACCGGTGTATCCGGTGGCGAAGAAGGCGCTTTAAAGGGTCCCTCAATCATGCCCGGCGGATCAAAAGAAGCATGGTCACATGTAGAACCGATCTTCAAATCAATTGCTGCTAAAGTAGCGGATGGTGCCCCCTGTTGTGAATGGGTGGGTAATGATGGCGCCGGACATTTTGTAAAGATGGTTCATAATGGGATTGAGTATGGCGATATGCAGATGATCTGTGAATCTTACTGGATCATGAAAAATGTGCTGGGAATGACCACCGAAGAAATGGAACCGGTTTTTATAGAGTGGAATGAAGGTGAACTGGATAGTTATCTTATTGAAATTACCCGTGATATTATGGGTAAAAAAGATGATGAAACCGGTAAAGCGATGCTCGACGTCATCCTCGATACAGCCGGACAAAAGGGAACCGGTAAATGGACCAGCCAGGCTGCTCTTGATCTGGGAATTCCGGCCCAGACTGTTGCAGAAGCGGTTTTTGCCCGCACAATGAGTGCAATTAAAGACGAACGTGTATTTGCTTCAAAATCACTCAATGGTCCTCAGCCCACATTCTCCGGTGATAAAAAAGAATTCGTAGCAAAAATCCAACGTGCGCTTTATGCTTCAAAAATCTGTTCCTATGCCCAGGGTTATCAATTGATGCATGCTGCAGCAGAAGAGTACAAATGGGATTTAAACTATGGTGATATTGCCTTGATGTGGCGGGAAGGATGTATCATCCGGGCACAATTCCTCGGTAAAATTAAGGAGGCTTTTGACAAAAATCCGGAATTGCAGAATTTATTGCTCGACGATTATTTCAAAGAAGTGATTGAGAATAACCAGAACGCCTGGCGGGAAGTAGTGGCCTCTGCAGTGACAAATGGTATCCCGGTACCGGCTTTCAGCAGTGCCCTGGCCTACTATGATGGCTATCGTAGCGCTGTTCTACCGGCTAATCTGTTACAGGCTCAACGAGATTATTTTGGGGCCCACACCTATGAACGGGTGGATAAACCAAGAGGTGAGTTTTTCCATACAAACTGGACCGGTAGGGGTGGTACCACCGCTTCTACGACTTACACGGTCTAGATGAATGGTTGGATATTGATATTGGATCTTCGATGATGAATGTCATCCCGAAGGGATCTTTGCTGTTGTCGGTATAGAGTTATCGGTAAAGATAATATCCAACATCCAACAAGGAATATCCAATATGAATCTGGTGATGGATTGTGATATGAACGATTACAAAACCCTGAAATGTCATCCCTGCCCCTTTTGTCATTCCCGTCCCGCCTTGCGGGAGGAATCTCAAAGGGGTAAACTCCAGCAGGAATTCAGAAAACTATATCATGGCGTGAGTATATATTTTATCCGAAATTATTAAAACTCTATGAGTTGTAGTCCATCTCAGAGATGGACTACAACTACTTAGAGAAACGAGATATAATATGGTAATCGGAAAAGGAAATAAAGATTTAATACTGGCAGAAACAGAGGTCTATAATATCTGCGAGCAAGCATTTGCCGATCGGGAATTTGATGGCAAAAAAATACTGGCTATCATTCCCGACCATTCACGGACAGCACCGATTGATGTCATGTTCAGGACGGTGTATAAACTGCTCGCTGACCGGGCTGGAACGCTCGATTTTATTATCGCAGTGGGAACACACCATCCATTGAGTGACGAGGCGATCAATAACCGCGTTGGTATCACTCAGGAAGAAAGGATATCAAAATATCCGAAAGTATGCTTCTTCAATCATCACTGGAAAGATCCCGATCAGATACAGTCGATTGGAATGATTACGAAATCTGAAATATCGCAGATTTCGAATGGTTTGATGGAAGAAGAGGTGAATATAACTATCAATAAAATAGTCTTTGACTATGATATTCTGATGATTATCGGACCGACTTTTCCTCATGAGGTGGTTGGTTTTTCCGGAGGTAATAAATATTTATTTCCCGGGATTTCTGGCCAGGAAATCATCGATATGTTTCACTGGCTTGGCGCCCTTATCACAAACCCCCATATTATCGGACACAAAGACACACCGGTTCGGAAAGTAGTCGACAAAGCAGCTACATTTTTGCCCATGGAAAGGATCGGTCTTAGTCTGGTTGTCAAAGAACAAGGACTGGCCGGCCTTTATGTTGGTACACCGGAAGAAGCCTGGAGGGCCGCTGCTGATCTCTCTGATAAGATTCATATAATCTATAAGGATCGTCCCTATCAGAAAGTGTTATCCCGTGCGCCAACCATATATGATGATCTCTGGACCGGGGGGAAGTGCATGTACAAATTGGAACCGGTGGTAGCCGATGGTGGAGAATTGATAATCTATGCACCCCATATTAAGGAAGTATCGATTACTCATGGTGAAATCATTGAAAAAATTGGTTACCACACCCGTGATTATTTTGTCAAGCAGATGGAAAAATTTAATGATATCCCAGGTGGCGTGATGGCCCATTCCACCCATGTCAAGGGAATTGGCAGTTTTGAAAATGGGGTTGAAAAACCAAGAATAAATGTTGTGCTGGCCACGGGTATTCCTGAAGAAGAATGTCGAAAATTGAATCTTGGATACAAAGACCCGGATTCAATCAATGTGGATGAATGGAAAAACCGGGAGCATGATGGGATTTTATATGTACCCAGGGCAGGTGAGTGGCTCTACCGACTTAAAGAAGATCCATATAAATAACCCACCCCCATAATCCCCCTCCCTTATGTCACGCCGGTAGGCGGATGCGCCCGCTGGTGCACATAAGGGAGGGGGAAAAAGGGGGAGGGTTAAACAATTGTGAGGTAAAGCATGGATATACGTTTTGATAATAAAAATGTGATTGTTACCGGGGCCAGTACAGGAATCGGCCGGGCAACTGCGATTGAGTTTGCCCGTTGCGGAGCGACGGTTGTCGTCAATTATTTTCACAGCTTTGAAGCAGCCAAAGAAGTTGTTGAAACCATTAATTCGGAAGGTGGGAAGGCGGTTGAAATTCAGGCCGATGTTTCAAAAACCTCCGATGTGGAAAAACTGGTAAAGCAGTCGATGGCCTTTTTTGGTGATCGGATAGACATCCTGGTTAACAATGCCGGAGGCCTGTTGGAAAGAAAACCGATCATGGAAGTGGATGAGGGATTGTGGGACGAATGTTTGGATCTGAATCTGAAAAGTGTATTTCTTTGTTGTCAGGCAGTGGTGCCGGTTATGAAAAAACATGGTTATGGCAAAATTGTCAATGTCTCATCGATTGCAGCCAGAAATGGCGGGGGACCGGGAGCGGTACATTACAGTACGTCTAAATCCGCCGTTTTAACTTTTACAAAGGGATTGGCCAAGGAACTGGCCCGGACAGGGATTACGGTAAATAATGTAGCACCCGGAGTTATAACCACGCCATTTCATGACAAATTTACACCGAAGGAAACACGGGCTAACTTTAATAAGATGATCCCAATCGGGCGGGAAGGAACAGCCCAGGAGACAGCCTGGTCAATTCTGTTTCTTGCTTCCAACTATGCCGATTATATCGTTGGTGAGACCCTGGAGATAAATGGTGGGCTCCTGATGGATTGATCTTGATGCTGGATACTGGTCGGAGCGAAGCGGAGATCCCGAGAACTCGGGAATACTCGATACCAGATGTCATTCCGCATGTGCGGAATCTTTGCAGTTGCCGAGAAAATCTCGATTTTAGCTAATGAGTACTTTTACCCCGCTCAGACTAATGTTTTTTTTAATTATATTCGAGATTTGCAGAACATCGTAGAGGTTCAATATTTGTAGCAGGTGTTAATGATTATATAATTCACAACTCTGTAGGGGTTGAATACCTGTTTTAATCTAAAAACGAAATCATGAAACCCAGTTAAATTTATGAAAGCAATAAGATTAATAGAATACAAAAAACTGGTGGTTAAGGAAGTCAATCCTTCACAGGTTATGGAGGCATTTCAATTATTAGAAAACGAACCTGAAAACTATTTGAAAATATTGATAAAATTATCTGATTAAAAGAAGTCCACGAATTTCACGAATTTCACGAATTAAACACGAATTACACGAACAAAAAATAATATATATTTCTTTGCCCCTTTGCGGCTTGACGAGAGAATATATAAACAAATCGTCGCGTCGTTGCGGCGCTGAGAGAAATAACTGATAATAAGTTTGCGAAATATGGATTTTATAGGAGATAAAAATGGCGATTAATAAAAACGTATTAGTGGCACAATCCGGCGGACCTTCACCTGTCATCAACAATTCACTCAGAGGGATTATTGACACCTGTAAAATGTTCCCGGATAAATTTGATAAAGTTTATGGCGGGTACCATGGAATAGAAGGTGTGCTAAACGAAGAATTGCTGGATTTGACCGCTCAGGAAGAAGATGAAGTTGCACTTTTGCGTACCACACCGGCAGCCGGTTCGATCGGAACCTGTCGCTATAAATTGAAATCGCATCAGGAAAAGGATTTCCAGCGGGTCATCGATATATTTAAGGCACATGATATCGGTTACTTTTTTTACATCGGTGGTAATGATTCGATGGATACTGCGAACAAGGTAGCAAATCTTGCCCATGACCAGGGATTGGATGTTGTTGCGGTTGGTGTATCGAAAACCATTGATAATGATGTAGGCGATTCTGAGTTCAAACTTATCGACCATACACCGGGTTACGGAAGTGTGGCACGTTACTGGGCCTATATTGTCCAGAATATAAATGAAGAGAATATGGGATCCTCACCGGCTGATCCGGTAATTGTCTTACAGGCGATGGGCAGAAAGATCGGTTATATCCCTGCAGCTGCCCGCTTAGCGGATCCCAAAAGAGAGATGCCTCTTCAGATCTATATGCCTGAGTCCGGTTTGTCTCTGGATGAGATGACCGATAATGTCAATGATGAGCTCAAGCGGAGCGGAAGAGTAATCGTCGTTGTCAGTGAAGGTTTTGATGTAGGAGAACTGGGTGAATTAAAAGACTCTTTTGGCCATACGACCTTTAGCTCCAGCATGTTTACTGCCCAGCAAGTGGTTGTCAATCACCTGAATAAAGCAGGTATTGAGGCAAGAGGATCTGCCCGGGGACAGGTTCCCGGTACGGACCAGCGTGATACAATTATCTATGCTTCTACAGTTGATCTGGATGAAGCTTATAAAATTGGACAGAATGCAGTAAGTATAGCAGTTGAACATGGTTCCGGATTTATGTCAACCTTACTTAGAAGAGCAGGACAGATTTATAATGTGGACTATGAAAAAGTACCATTAGAATTAGTAGCTAATTCAGAACGTGAATTTCCAAAAGACTGGATTGCGGAGAACCGTTTTGACGTAACAGATGATTTTGTACGATATGCCCGTCCACTGATTGGAGAGGACTGGGTCAGTGTTCCCATAATAAATGGTAAGCAGAGATTTACCCAATTTGAAAAAATATTTGCTGATCAAAAACTCCCGGCCTATACCCCGGAAGCCTATTGATCGTTGATTAAATTAAGTAAAATTAACCACGAAGGACACGAAGCACACGAAGAATTTTTAAAGGAAAAATATATGGTGATTATTTGTAAAAACGCGATTAATCGCGTCTCTGCAATCAGTATCTCATTATTTTTTTCTATATCTCTTCGTGTCCTTCGTGGTAAAAAGAATAGACTATTAATATGAATGAATGAGTGAGGAGAGAAATAATGACCGATCCACAAATTGAATTGCGTGAGCTGGAGCCGAAACATGAGTTTCTGGTGGCGATCGATTCGGATGGTTGCGCATTTGACACGATGGAAATAAAGCACAAAGAATGTTTTATCCCGAATATTGTAAAATACTGGAGTTTACAACCCGTTTCGAAATATGCACGAGCAGCAGCAGAATTCGTAAATCTATATTCAAAATGGCGTGGAATTAACCGTTTTCCGGCCCTATTAATGGCTTTTGATTTGCTCAATGACTGGCCGGAGGTGCAAAAACGTCAGGTTACGATTCCGGATGTACCTTCTCTCAGGGATTGGGTCGGAAGAGAAACAAAATTGGGGAATCCGGTTCTCCAGGCGGAAGTAGAAAAGACAAACGATAAAATTTTAACCCAGGCTCTTGACTGGAGCGTTGCCGTGAATGAAACTGTTGCCGATATCGTTCATGACGTACCACCTTTTCCCTTTGTCAGAGAAAGCCTTGAGAAAATATCAGAGTGGGCAGATATTATTGTCTGTTCAGCCACCCCTTATGAGGCTCTCCGGCGGGAATGGGAAGAACATGATATTGCAAAATTTACCCGGGTAATCGCCGGTCAGGAAATGGGTAGCAAAAAAGAACATATTCATCTGGCCTCTGAAAATAAATACAAAAAAGGGAATGTCCTGATGATCGGTGATGCCCCCGGTGATATGAAAGCGGCAAGAGGAAATGATGCCAAATTTTTTCCGATAAATCCCGGTCATGAAGAAGTCTCATGGGAGAAATTTTTCATAGAAGCTGCTGATAAATTCAGAGATGGAACTTATGATTCACAATATGAAGATCAATTGGTAATTGAATTTGAGAAACTATTACCCGAATTACCCCCCTGGAAGGGATAGAGTAAGGATATTTCTATGATAACAATAATTGCTTTGATCATCGTCATGGTTTTGTTAATTATCGCCACGACCAGGTATAATGTTCATCCTTTTCTTACCCTGATTCTGGCCGCCCTGGTAATGGGTTTTGTCGGTGGTCTGGATGGAAATATGGTAATTCTCAAGGTGACCGAAGGATTTGGAAACACACTCAAAAGTATCGGGATTATCATCGCTTTTGGGACGATTATTGGTGCTTATCTGGAAAAGAGTGGTGGTGCTCAGGCCATGGCTTCATCTATTCGATAGCAGATTATCCAAGTGCTCCTTTTGGGGACGGTATATTTTATCATACAATTCTATTTGTCGGTAATCCGGTGGTGGCCTTATTGATCGGCGTATTTTTGGCATTTTCGTTAAAATCAAAAAAAATGGAGAGTACCCATTTTCACTGGGTAGCAAGTGGATTAAAAAATGCCGGTGTGATTATTTTAATCACCGGAGCAGGTGGCGCCTTTGGAAATGTATTAAGAGCAACCGATATCGGAGATACCCTTGGTTCCGTTCTCACCAACTGGCAGGTCGGTCTGCTTCTGCCATTTCTGCTGGCCGCGGTGCTTAAATCTGCCCAGGGTTCTTCCACGGTGGCAATAATAACTTCTGCCGCTCTGATCGTACCACTGTTAGAACCACTTGGAATGACCAGCGAGGTGGCGAAAGCCTTAGTTGTTCTTGCCATCGGGGCCGGTGCCATGACCGTTTCACATGTGAATGATAGTTATTTTTGGGTGGTTTCTCAATTTTCCAATATGAACACAGCGATTGCCCTGCGTAGCCATACCCTGGCTACTCTGTTTCAGGGCATCACGGGAATCGTGATTATATTGATATTAAGTGTTATTATAATTTAATTTACCACGGAAGGACACGGAATTTTTTTGGATTAATAACCCACCCCCTCTTTCCCCCTCCCTAATCAGATTAGGGAGGGGGATTAAAGGGGGAGGGTTAACAATAAAATTTTTTAATATAGGGAGTGAAGATGATTAAAAAGACAGTTATATGCACATTATTAATAGGAATTGCCTTTATCGGTTGCACATCAACCAAATCCTTAACCAAACCCTTAGTAAAGCAGCATTCTAAATACCGTCTGGTATGGACAGATGATCCTACCACAACAGTGACCGTCGCCTGGGATCAGGGACAAGTTGAAAATCCTGTAGTTTATTATGGAAAAGAAGATTTTGGTCAGGACTGGGAAGAATATCCCCACAGTCAAAATCCAACAAGAATTGTTGCGGAATATCGCGGTATGAATAATCACTTTGCAACCCTCAGAGATCTGCAACCTGATCAGACCTATTATTTTGTCATAAGGGACAGCGAATATACCAGCGATCGGTTCTGGTTTAAAACAGCTCCTGACCAACCAAAGCCATTTACATTTATTTCTGGAGGAGATACAAAAAGCAGCGATCCTCCTCTGACCGCCGGACGACTATCTCATCGGATGGTAGCAAAATTGCGACCGCTATTTGTTGTTTTTAATGGTGATTTTTGTTCAGGTGATGGTACCAATGATAATGATTGGCAACAGTGGCTGAATGACTGGACTTTTCTGACGACCACCGAAGATGGGCGCATGATTCCGATTATACCAGTACACGGCAATCATGAAGATGGCGATTACACTGTTTTAAATAAACTTTTTAATGCACCTTATCAATATGATGATGAAGAGAACGTGTATTATTCTCTTTCATTTGGTAATAATTTATTTCATATCATTGCCCTAAACTCGCAGACAGGTGGATTTGAAGATCAGACGAAATGGTTAGAAGAAGATCTAAAAAAACATCAGGATTTTACTTTTAAAATTGCCGGATATCATAAACCGATAAGACCTCATACAGCTAAAAAATCGGAGAATGATCATCTCTTATCTGCCTGGGCTCCTTTGTTCTATCAATACAAACTTGATATTTCCCTGGATGGGGATTCACATATGTCAAAGATTACTTATCCGATACGACCCAGTAAAGAACCAGGCAGCCATGAGGGTTTTATTAGAGATGATGAAAATGGAACGATGTATATTGGAGAAGGCAGTTGGGGTGCTACCCCCCGTCAAAATAATGATGATAAACCCTGGACACTCAGAAGCGGATCCTTCAATCAGATTAAATGGATCCAGGTCTTTCCGCAAGAGGGGGAAGAACCAGCATATCTGGAAATACGAACCGTCATCACTTCTGAGAGAAATCCCTATAATGAAGATGAAGTTATCTCTCATGTAGATAATGTGTCGAGTTTGAGTGAGTCTGATGTTTTTGCGATTCCGGATAACATCAAACTTTTTTCACCTGAGCCCTATGGGCCGGTTATTACCTATCCGTTTCAAGAGCCAAGGGAGGAAAATTAACCGCAAAGACGCAAGAGAATATTATTTTGTCATCGATGAAAAAAACCATAACATCGCTTTTTTAGATAATGTCCTTCCGGATAATGTGGAAGAGAAGATTAAAAATGGGGGTCTCCTTGAAAGTATTTCTGATTTATGTACGTGATGAGGATTTTTATCAGCTACTTCCTCAGGAACTGATGAACTCACGATTTGACGAAAATCGGGTTCAGGTGATGGCCTTTCCTCCCATTGGGATTGAGACACTGGCCCCGGTTATGCGTGAACACGGTCATGAAGTCCGGATGTTTGACACCTGTCATCCTCAG
>JAGLYF010000150.1 GCA_023132435.1 Calditrichia bacterium
TCTTCAGCTGAAGGGCGATTTTCTTAAGCCGATCCATTCTACGGGCGCAAAGTAAAAGTTTTGCTCCATTTCTGGCAAAAATCCGTGCACAAGATTCTCCAATGCCGCTGCTGGCACCAGTAACGAATACAATTTTATTCTTTATTTCCGTCATTGTCGAACTCCTTTATCTTAATCTGATCTGCTCATAAATATCTCGCAAAGGCGCTAAGGCGCAAAATAATTGGGTCCACGAATTTCACGAATTTTCACGAATATGTATTGAAAATTCGTAATCCAATTCGTGTAATTCGTGGATAAATCATCTCATCCCCCCCCTCTCTTACCAAGAGAGGGGGTTAGGGGGTGAGTTCTTTGATTAAGTCTTCTTGTTTTTTAAATCTCATCAGCCAACCATACCAACCACCAGGTAGACGATTGCTGCTGCTAAACCGGCAAATAACGCATAAGGTAATTGTGTTTTTACATGGTCAATGTGATCACTTGCCGATGCCATAGAAGATATGATTGTCGTATCCGAGATGGGTGAACTATGATCGCCAAATACACCACCGCCGAGTGCAGCAGCAATAGTCAGATAAATGTTGGCATCCATTATCTGCGCCATCTGCAATCCAATTGGAATCATAATTGCAAATGTACCCCAGGATGTACCGGTGGAGAAGGCAATGAAACTGGCAACAAGAAATACGATAACAGGAACCAGCTTTGGACTCAACCAGGCTTTAGAAACTTCTGCAATATAAACCCCTGTACCCAGATCGCGACAGACCTTGCCAATAGCGAATGCAAGCATCATTAAAAGAGCAAGAGGGATGAGTCCTCCCACACCCTTAAAAATCAAACTAATGATTTCCGGTAACTTAAATATCTTTTGAAATCTATATAAAATTGCTCCAACAAAAATTGACATTAAAACCGCCCAGAGCACTGCTGTTGACCCGGAACCTTTGCCCAGGGCAAGAAAAATCTGTTGCCAGAATGGATAAGTTTGGATATTTTCAACCTGTGACCATCCTGTGTAAATGAGCCCGACTGGCATCATCCCCACCATTGTTGCGATCGGTATAATCATATTCCTGGCCCGGGCAACGGTTCCCGCAGCTTTTTCCATACTGATAACATCAGTCGAAATCATCGGTGTCGCTCCGTCCCGGATCACCTTACCTTCTTCAATCGCTCTTTTCTCTGCCTTTTTCATCGGTCCAATATCTTTTTGTGTGAAAATGACAATGACAACGATGATCATTGCAAAGATTGGATAAAAATTCAGGGGATACGCTTTTACCATGGTCCCCAGGGGATTACTGATTCCCTGGGCCAGGAGTAACCCCATAATATAAGCACCCCAGGCGTTGAGAGGAATTAAAATACAGGTTGGGGCAGAAATGGAGTCGGCAATATATGCCAGTTTTTCCCTTGGAATTTTTAATCGGTCAAAAATTGGTCTGTAAATTGATCCAACCGTAAGAACATTGATACTGGACTCAACAAATATGGCCACTCCTGTTAACCAGGCCATTATTTGTACTGTTTTCCTTGGACTGGTTTTTCTTTTCTTTTCAACTTTTTCTAAAAATTTGTTTATATATTGGATAAATCCTTCAACACCCCCGGATCGTTGTACAAAGGCAATCAGAGCACCAACCAGAGAGCTGAACATGATCGTTCGTGTATTTCCCGGTTCCTTAAAGACATCCACCATTGCCTCAATGGTGTTAATCGTTCCATTTAGAAAATTAAAGTTTGACAGAATTACCCACCCCATCCAGATTCCGAATAGTAAAGAAATAAACACCTGTCGCGTCATAATTGCCAGAATAATTGCTACCAGCGGAGGTAAAATTGACCAAAAGCCAAAGTTTTCCATTTAAATCCTTTCTTAAATTAAAAAGCGAAAAATTAATTTTATATAACACCTAATTACAAATAATAGGAGTGAAGTGAGTATGATGCAAGGGAATTTTGGGCAAAAAAAAGGCCGCTCATTATGAGCGGCCTTTTGATCAAATATTACTTTTTCCTGCGATCGTTCTCTGTTGGTACCGGATGAGCGATCTTCTTAACTTCTTTTTCATAGGTTGTAAATTTACCATCATGGCCGGGTGTATCTTTTTTATGACAGTTTGCACATACTTTTTCATCAGCTTTGGCAAACATGCCCGCCTCGACAGATTTTTTATGATCTTTCATAATAGAACTTTTTTTGTACATGCTTCCCGCACCGTGGCAGGCCTCACAGGTTACGCCTTCTTCAATCTTATAACTTTTGGCAAGATTTTTCGCACCATAAGCAGTTGTATGGCAGGAAAGACATTTTTCATCTTTTAAAGGATCTTTCACGTCCATAACTTCTGCTTTTTTCTTGGCATCATCTGTTTTAAGTGTTTCATACGCCTTAGAATGCTTCCTCTCTGACCATTTTGGGAATTGAGCCCCATTCTTTTCTGCCTTGTGGCACGATTTACATTTGCTCGCTCCGACATATTCTGGTTTATCACCAGCAAAAGCAATCATTGAAAAAGCAAATATAACCATGATACTTAAAGTGAGTACTTTGTTAAGCATATTCAACCTCCACTGTTTGAAATTACCGTTAATTTCAGCCTTTTATATCGTCAATCAAAATCGCGGAATTCCCATCGATTGCCGTTAAATTTCATTTATAAAGTAAACATCGCACTTTAGAAATGCAATGTCTTTTGAAAAAAAAATCACAAATAGTAGTTTATTCCTTGATAAAATCCCAAAAAAGAAATATATTTTCCTATAAGTAGGAATATCGCTGTAAGACGGGATCCGGAATTATTTAATGGCAAAAAAACTTGCACAAATTTTAACAATTTTCAAAAGATTAAATACAAAAATTGTTATATATTTTCTGTCCTTTGCATTTCTTCCCTTACTTATCTTTAGCATTTTTGGATATTATCTGAATAAAGATCTGATCACCAGAATAAATTTAGATCATTTGCAATCATTGAACGCCACTTCAGCCCAGGAATTGAACATTTACCTTCAGTCTAAAAATCGTATAATCATTCAGGTTCTAAAAGACTTCAAAAGTTCAGAAAAAACAGGGTCTTTGCAATCATTTTTAGACAGCAGGGATGAACTATTTTCGGATTTTGTCAGACTGGAAGTATTACCATCGGCATTTGATTCAATACAACAGGAGCATATAGTTCGTAAATTAGTGGCTGAGGCTGAGCCCGCTATACTTTTCAGGGTTGAGGAGATTCAGATTGCCGGATATGTCTCACACGAGGAAATCGGAGAATTAATTAGCAGTAATGTAAAAGAAATACAAAATATTGTATATTTTCTCAATTCTGAGAAAAAACTTACAAAAAACTCTATTGAATCCATTAAAAAAGAGGAAATATTACTTCTTACAAAACAGATATCACAGCAGGATAAGAGGAAGAAGGAATATCTTTTCGAAGAGGAAGGATATCTGGCTTCTATTACTTTTGATAGTGATCAGAACATTTTTATAGTAACCAGAATTGATACCCAGATTTTTTACGCGGAACTGATATCATTCAGAAATAAAATTCTATTAGCAAATATTGTTTTTGCTATGATTTTAATATTGCTGTCAATCGTCTTCTCGCGTCATATTACAACACCCATCCATAAATTAATAGAAGCCTTTCAAAATATTGGTCGCGGTAATTTAGATGAGAAGATTGAGGTGGAAACCAATGATGAAATCCAGATACTTGCTAATGAATTTGAATTAATGCGATCCCGCTTACAGGAATCGTATCAAGGTCTGGAAGAGAAGATACAAAAGCGAACCCGCGAATTACAGGAGGCTCAGGCCCAAATATCTCACCAGGAAAAAATGGCATCACTTGGAATGATGGCTGCCGGTATTGCTCATGAAATAGGTAATCCGCTTACCAGTATATCATCTATGGCCCAGGTAATAAAAAGAAAAAATGAAAACCACCAAATAAGTGAATATGTAACAAATATTTTAAAGAATATTGAAAGAATATCCCGCATTGTGCGGGAACTCGTCGATTTTAGTCGTCCATCTTCATATGAAGAAGCCCCCTGTGATATAAATGAAATCATAAAGTCTGCTGTGGGTATTATCAAATATGACCGGCGATCCAAAAATCTGACGTATTCTCTTACTCTGGAACCTGAATTACCTAAAACAGTCATTGTCTCTGATCACTTACTGCAGGTATTCCTCAATATCCTGATCAATTCGGTAGACGCAAGCGAAGGTTATGGTGATGAAATTACTGTCAATTCATTCACTAAAAACGGAAATATCTACGTTGATATCTCTGATAAGGGATGCGGAATTCCGGTAAAAATGCAGAAGAAAATATTCGAACCATTTTATACAACAAAAGAAGTAGGTAAAGGTACCGGGTTAGGTTTAACGGTGAGTTATGGATTTGTTCAGAAATTAAATGGTGAAATAAAAGTTAAAAGCGAAGAAGAAATGGGCAGTACATTCTCTGTCATCATTCCTGTCAGATCATATAATGAGGAATAATATGAAGTCAAAAATATTAATAGTTGACGATGAAAAAGCAATTCGTGAATCTGTCTCATTAATTCTTTCTGAGGAGGGGTACGAAACAGAAATCGCCTCAACAGGAAAAGAAGCTTTAAAACACCTGAATGAACAGGACTTTGAAGTTTTGATCACGGATCTAAAGATGCCGGAAATGGATGGTATTGAACTTATAAAAAAGAGCTTAAAAATATGTCCCGGAACTTCGGTTATAATAATAACTGCCCATGCTTCCGTGGAATCCGCAATCGAAGCCTTGAGAATCGGAGCATTTGATTATATTCTCAAACCATTTGACTTCGATGACTTGATCTTAAAAGTTCAACGATTGTTAAATCATAAGGAATTGGCTCTTGAAAACCAGGCTCTTCGAAAAGAAGTTGAAGAAAAATATAATTTTAGTAATATCATCGGTCAAAGTCCTGAGATGCAAGGGGTTTTTCATTTAATCAAAAAAGTCAGTTCAACAAAAGGAAATGTTCTGATAACCGGTAAAAGTGGTACCGGAAAAGAGCTGGTAGCCAGGGCGATTCATTTTAACAGCCCGCGTAAAAACAAAAGATTTGTCGCCATAAATTGTGGCGCGATTGTCGGAACTCTGATGGAGAGTGAATTCTTCGGCCATAAAAAAGGTTCATTTACCGGGGCAATTAATGACAAGGATGGGTATTTTAAGATTGCTAATCAGGGAACTCTGTTTCTGGATGAAGTCGGAGATATACCGTTACCGCTTCAGGTAAAATTATTAAGAGCAATAGAAGAGGTAGAAATTTACCCGGTTGGAGCAAGTAATCCGATAAAAGTTGATGTACGTATTATCGCTGCGACGAACAGAGATCTTGCCAAGGAAGTCGAAAAAGACAATTTTCGTGATGATCTATATTACCGATTAAATGTTGTTGAGATTCGGTTACCTTCATTAACCGACAGAAAAGAAGATATCCCCCTTTTAGTTCAGCATTTTATTCAAAAATATAATCGAGAGTTAAACCGACATATTAAAAATCCGGATAATATAACCATGCGCATACTGCGAAATCATGATTGGAAAGGGGGTATCCGGGAATTGGAGAACGTCATAGAACGTGCATTGATTCTTTGCGAAGGGGATATCATTACGCCTGGTGATTTACCACCAAACATGGTTAATGCTGAGATCGAAGATGAGATGCCGATAAGGCTTAAAGATGCTGTCGCTTATTTTGAGCGTGAACATATAAAAAGGATTTTACAAAAAACCGCTATCAACAAAGAAGAAGCGGCCAATATCCTCGGTATTAGTCTTTCATCCTTATACCGAAAAATGGACGATTTAAATATAAAAATTTTATAAAAATACGGATGATCTCCTGGTACAAAACTCTAAAATAAATACAGGGGATAATTATACTTTACATTGACCACGGAGGAAAAAATGATTCGAAAAGACGACGCTCTGAATTATCACAGCCAGGGCAGGAAGGGTAAAATTGAAGTTATTTCATCCAAACCTTGTATCACCCAGCGTGATCTGGGAATGGCCTATACACCCGGTGTGGCAGAACCATGCCGTGAAATTGAGAAAAATCCGGATACAGCATATGATTACACAGCAAAAGGTAATCTTGTCGCTGTAGTTTCCAACGGGACGGCCGTACTTGGCTTGGGTAATATCGGTGCCCTGGCTGGAAAACCGGTGATGGAGGGCAAAGGGGTATTATTTAAAAGATTTGCGGATATCGATGTTTATGATATAGAACTTGATACAGAAGATCCTGATGAAATAGTTAAAACGGTGAAATTACTCGAACCGACATTCGGTGGTATTAATCTTGAAGATATTAAAGCCCCGGAATGTTTTTATGTCGAAGAAAAACTGAAAGAATTAATGAACATACCGGTATTTCATGATGATCAGCATGGTACGGCGATTATTTCAGCTGCCGCCTTATTAAATGCGCTGGAATTACAGAATAAAAAAATTGATCAGGTGAAGGTTGTTTTCAGCGGAGCAGGTGCAGCCGGTATCGCTTGTGCAGAATTGTATGTAAAGTTAGGTGTGAAAAAAGAAAATCTGTATTTAGTGGATTCAAAAGGATTAGTATATAAGGGTAGAAAAGAAGGCATGAATCCATACAAGGAACGATTGGCAAACGGTGATGAGGCCTTACCTCTTGGTGAGGTAATGAAAGGATGTGATGTTTTTGCCGGGGTGTCAGTTGCCAATCTGGTAACAAAAGACATGGTAAAGAGCATGGCTGACAAACCGGTCATCATGGCCATGGCAAATCCTGATCCGGAGATTACATATGAAGATGCTATCAGTGTCCGGGATGATCTGATCATGGCTACCGGTCGGTCAGATTATCCGAATCAGGTAAATAATGTCCTTGGATTTCCTTTTATCTTCCGGGGTGCCCTGGATGTTAGAGCCAAAGTAATTAATGATGAAATGAAGATCGCAGCAGTAAAATCCCTGGCACAACTTGCCAAAGAAGATGTTCCTGATTCTGTAATAAAGGCCTATGGTGATAAGCCCATACGGTTTGGTAAAGAATATATCATTCCAAAGCCATTTGACTCACGGGTATTAATATGGGAAGCCAGCGCTGTAGCAAAAGCTGCGGTTGATACAGGCGTGGCCCGCCAACCAATTGATGACTTTGATGCCTACCGGGAGCATCTGGAGGGGCTCCTTGGTAAATCGAGAGAAATTATGCGACTGGTTATTAATAAAGCTAAAAAAGAACCGAAAAAAATTGTATACCCGGAAGGTTGGGAACCTAAAATTATGCGTGCCTGTCAGATTATTACTGATGAACAGATTGGGCATCCTATCCTGCTTGGTACGAAGGAATTTATAAATGAACAGGGTAAAGCCTTAAATGTAGATCTCAGTGATACAGAAATTATTGATCCGGATAAAAGTGACAAACTGGAAAAATATGCGAAAGAATTCCATCGGATACGGGCGAGAAAAGGTATGACATATTCTGAAGCGAAAATTCAGCTGAAGGGAAACTGGCGTTTATTTGGAGCAATGATGGTTAGAATGGGTGATGCAGATGGGATGATCGCCGGAGTTAATTACAATTATCCGGATACAATTCGTCCGGCATTGCAGGCCATCCCATATAAAGAAGACTCGGGTGTGATAGCCGGATTATATATGATGGTATTTAAAAATGATGTATTTTTCTTTGCTGATACTACAGTAAATATTGAACCGACTGCAGAGCAATTAGCTGAAATTGCTATTTTAGCTGCTGATGAAGCCAAAAATTTTAATGTGATACCGCGCATTGCCATGTTATCCTTTAGTAACTTTGGTAGCGTACGTCACCCGTTATCGAATAAAGTGGCAGAAGCAACCAAAATTGTAAAAAAGAAACGTCCTGATCTAGAGATTGATGGAGAGATGCAGGCAGATACTGCCGTTATACCGGAAATTCTTGCCGGTACATACGATTTCAGCGATCTTAAGGGTATGGCCAATGTTTTGATATTTCCAAATCTGGAATCAGGAAATATCGCTTATAAATTAATGCATCGGTTAGGGGGCGCGGAGGCCATAGGCCCAATTTTGATGGGAGTTAGTAAGTCGATTCATGTATTACAGCGAAATTGCGAAGTGAATGATATTGTTAATATGACGGCGATTGCTGTACTGGATGCACAAAAAAATTAATAGGAAATTTAAAAGGGACGAATTATTTCGTCCTTTTTTGTTCTTAATGGAGGTAAAAGATGAAAATTTTTGATGCAATTTCGAAATACGGACATGAACAGGTGGTATTTTGTCATGAACAAGCGACAGGATTACGTGCGGTTATTGCTATTCATAATACGATCTGTGGTCCGGCGCTTGGTGGCTGTCGTATGTGGCCTTTTGAATCGGAGGAAGAGGCAATCGCCGATGCTATGCGCCTGAGCAGAGGAATGACATATAAAAATGCTGCTGCCGGTTTAAATCTTGGTGGGGGTAAGGCAGTCATTATTGGGGATCCTAACAAAGATAAAAGTGAGGCCCTCTTCAGAGCATTTGGTAGATTTGTACAGAGTCTGGGTGGTCGATATATCACTGCCGAAGATGTGGGGACATCAGTAGAAGACATGGAATATATTAAAATGGAAACAGATTATGTCGCCGGATTACCTATGCAATTTGGCGGCAGTGGAGATCCCTCACCTTTCACTGCTCTCGGTACCTATGAAGGGATCCGTGCCAGCGTCAAATATCACTTAAAGAAGGATAGTTTAAAAGGGATTCGGGTTGCAATTCAGGGAGTCGGTCATGTTGGTTATTATTTGTGTGAGATGTTACATGAAGCCGGCGCCGAATTAATTGTTACGGATATTTTTGAGGATAAAGTAGAAAAAGTTGTCAATGAATTTGGCGCAAAAGCGGTCCAGGGAGATGAAATTTATGCGGTTGATGCTGAAGTATTTGCACCGTGTGCTTTAGGGGCAATTGTAAACGATGACACTATTGGAAGAATGAAATTTAAGATCATTGCCGGGGGGGCAAATAACCAATTGCTCGATGAGGAAATTCATGGTAAAAAGTTAAAGGAAAAAAATATCCTTTATGCTCCGGATTATTTAATTAATGCCGGTGGAGTGACGAATGTATTCTTTGAAGTTATCAATGAATATAGTAAAGATCGCGTTACAAAAAAGGTTAAGAATATATACAATATTTTGATGGAAGTATACCAGATAGCAGAAAAGGAAAATATTACAACAGCTGAGGCCGCTGCAAGATTGGCTGAAAAAAGACTTAATCTTATCAGAAACGTTCATCAAAACTACCTGCGTTAAGCAATTATTATCAGTTTACCTGGAAGTGCACCTGAGCAGGCCGTAGCATGTACTGAAAAACTGTACAAGAAGATTCGGGAAACTGTTTTCACAGATCATTAATAAAGGAATATCTATGCTGAAAAATTTCAGTGAGATTGAAGAGCAGGTTCGGAGTGAAAAACAACGGACCATAGCGGTGGCAATGGCAGAGGATTCAGATATTTTAATCGCCCTCGAAAAAGCCCGTTCAAAAGGTTTGGCAAAGGCTATCCTGACCGGGGAGAAGGAGAAAATCAAATCAATCCTTAAACAAACAGGCGCCGATGAGAAGAATTATGACATTGTTGATTCAAAGGGTGAGCAGAATTCTGTTTCTGAAGCAGTCTCTTTAGTGCGGAACGGTGCAGCCCGGGTTTTGATGAAAGGATTGTGTTCAACTTCTGTATTTCTTAAAGGTCTTCTCGATAAGGAAAGTGGTTTACGGTCCGGGAAGGTCATTTCACATCTGGCTTTATTTGAGAGCCCCAACTATCATAAACTACTGATGATGTCGGATGCAGCAATAAATATTGCACCAGATATATCTGAAAAAATAAGCATTTTAGAAAATGCTCTATTTGCTGCCCACAACATAGGTTATCACAATCCCAAAGTTGCGATAATATCTGCGGTAGAAAAAGTAAATCCAACAGGAATTCCCTCCTCAGCCGATGCAGCGATTATCGCCAAAATGGCTGATCGGGGTCAGATTAAGGGGGGAATTATTGACGGACCGTTGGCTGTAGATAATGCGCTATCTTTACAGTCATGCGAGGTAAAGGGATTAAAGACGCCTGTGGGCGGGGAAGCGGATATCTGTATTGTCCCAAACATTGAAACCGGGAATGTTTTTTATAAATTATTGACTATACTGGGCAATGCCAAAGTGGCTGGTATTATAGTAGGTGCTAAATCGCCTGTGGTGTTGACCTCCAGAGCAGATTCGGAAGAATCCAAATATCTTTCAATAATCACAGCACTTAAAGCGAGCTAAAGGTTTAGAGATGGCAGAAAAAATTAAGGCGGATATCGTAGTAATAAATCCCGGATCCACTTCAACAAAGATCTCCTTGTTTAAGGATAACGAAGAAATTTTCACTGAAAATTTTAGTCATAAAATTGAAGATCTTGCCAGATTTAATAAAGCTTCTGATCAGGATTTATATCGAATGGATATTATTGTCAGGGGATTACGGGAAAAAAATGTGGATTTAAGTCAGATCAAAGCGGTGGTCGGCAGGGGTGGATTAATCCGCCCGATTGAAGGGGGGACATATATTGTAAACGACGAAATGGTCGCGGATTTAAAAAAGGGGGTTATGGGTGATCATCCTTCAAATTGTGGGGGATTGATAGCCTACGCAATCAGTAAATCCCTTGGATGTGAGGCATTTATTGTAGATCCGGTTGTCGTCGATGAAATGGCGCCTATCGCAAAAATATCAGGAATGCCTCTAGTCCAGAGAAAAAGTATTTTTCATGCCTTAAATCAAAAAGCAGTGGCAAGAGAAGTTGCAAACCGCCTGAACAAGTCATATGCAGATATTAATGTGATTATTGCACATATGGGCGGAGGAATTACTGTAGGTTGTCATGTTAGAGGGCGGGTTATCGATGTAAATAATGGTCTTGATGGGGATGGACCATTTAGTCCGGAACGAAGCGGCGCCGTACCTATTGGTGATCTTATAAAAGGCTGTTTTTCAGGAGAATATACGCTTTCCGAAATGAAAAAACTGGTTAAGGGACATGGTGGAATGGTTGCCTATTTGGGAACAAACGATATGCGTGTCGTTGAAGAGAGAATAAACGAGGGGGACCAAAAAGCAAAATTAGTTTTTGAAGCAATGGCTTATCAGATCGCAAAAGAAATTGGGGCGATGTCTACAGTAATTGATGGTAAGGTTGATGCGATCGTTTTGACAGGAGGAATGGCCAATAGTAAAAAACTTGTCGATTTGATAAAAACACGGGTTGAATTTATAGCCCCTGTTTACAATTTTCCTGGTGAACAGGAAATGAAAGCACTGGCCCTGGGTGCTCTTCGTGTATTAAATGGCGAAGAAAAAGCTAAATCCTATCATTTTGAATAATTTTGTCACTTTTAATCCCAACCGGCATCTATTAGCATGATCTATTTTGCCGTAATGGGAATACTATTTGCATCAGGAGAATTGGAGGAACAGAAATGAATGCTGAAGTTGTACAGGTTAGAGGTATTACTTTTGTGGGTAAAGCAAGCAGTGATCACTGGGTGTCAATGGATGGCCCTGCTGACTTCCAGGGGAGTGATTCTGCAACCCGGCCCAAAGAGTTAATATTGATAGGATTAGGTGGATGTACCGGGGCAGATGTTGCTTCAATTTTACATAAAATGCGGGAGAAAATTACCCGTTTTGAAATCAATCTTGAAGCGAAAAGTGCTTCTGAACATCCAAAAGTTTTTACAAAGATTCATATAAGTTACAGATTCTGGGGCGAAGATCTCAAAAAAGAAAATATAGAGAAAGCGATTGATTTATCTCAGGAAAAATATTGTTCTGTCACAGCAATGTTAAAAGATGCAGTAACTATTACCCATTCTTATGAACTAAATCCAGATAATGAGTAGGGTCGGGTTGGACTAAGAAGAATACAGATGTAGTCCATCTCGAAGATGGACTACATCTCACAGGCTATATTAAAAAAAAGGCCCGGTTTCACCGGGCCTTTTTTTTAATTATTCTTAATCTTGAGATCTTCTTGTAATGTTTTATCCTTACTTGGCCGCCAGATATATTGATCAACAAAATAATGATGAAGGAGTATACCTATCACAAAATCCAGGAGAAATTCAGAAGTAGATATGTCACCAAATAAGGTGATCTGACTGGTCATTACCAACGGCTCAAATCCGGGCGTAATATACTAAAAAATATGGCCAAAATTAAAATAAATTCCAAAAGTCTCCTGGCTAATACCCACATCGACCCGAACGACATACGTATCCATATAAAAGCGTAATCCCATCACAGCATTACTGTGCCAATCATCAAGACTAAACTGATCTATGGAATGCCAAACCCTACCAAAATCTGCACCGATTATTCCGCCAAGTCTCCGGTAAATTGGGAACCGGATCTCTAAATTTAAAAGTGCTGCTGATTTATCAAGAAATCTATCCTGCGGATAACCGCGCAATGTACGGTTGCTACCTATGGGAATCAGCAATTGGATTGGTAAATTTTCCCCGACGATGCTCATTGTGCCCAATCGTGCTGAAAATATGGTCGCTGGAAAAAATACGAGGGAATAATACTGGACCCAAAAAGACCATTGATAAAAATGAATACTATTCCAGGAGATATCCGGACTCCATTCCAGATCCGCTTGAACTACAACACCTTTTGTGGGGTGAATATAGCTGTCTCTGCTGTCATAGCGGCAATTAAGATAGAGAGAAGAATATTCAAGAAAAGTACGGTTACTATCCGGGAGCAGCTGAATTAATTTACCTTCAGAATCAAAATTCCAACTCTCGATCTTTTTGTATTTTAAACCAATCTGACCAACCAGCAGTTCTGAAAAACCCCGGTTAAACATGGCACTTGTTTCGATTAGTTGCCGCGTATATATTTCCTTATCTTCAAATTTTGATTGATTTCCAACCCCAAAAAAGTTATAGGCAACGAATTTATCATAATCGAATAATACGTCAACTGCCAGGGGATAGACCGTTCCCTGACGCAATTCAAAATCCGGAATGGAAAATACGGTACGAAACCATTTTTCGCCCTTGGTGCTAAAAAAGATGATGACATCCAATGATTCCCTATAACGCAAGTAATTTAACAGAAAGGCCTTTGCGCCAAATCCAAATCCTGTATTGCTATCATATGATACTATTGGCATGGGCTCAAACTTAGTTTCAACTGTATCTTCTTTGTGATTTTGCTCAGAATATCTGTAAATCTCTGAAAAGTCCGGTTCATCCTCATATGATATATGATTTTGGTTAATCTCGGGCCCTAAGTGAATCCTTTCCCTCTTAAGAGAGTTGTCTTGTGCATACAGGTTGGAGTAGGAGAGGATTAAATAAATGGTTAGAATTTGAAAAAACATATTAACTATCTGGTTTAGAAATAAATCTATACCCGGATTTATGAATTGTCAGAATGTGTTTGGGCAGTGCAGGATCTTTTTCAATTTTTTTCCTCAAATTTAATATATAATTATCGACGGTCCGGGTAGTAGGAAAAACATCATAACCCCAAACCTCATCCAGAAGCATATCCCTGCTTACGATTTCATCATCATGCTGGATGAAGAAATGTAGAATCTCATATTCTTTTGCTGAAAATTGAATCGGCTTACCTTTTTTAAGAGATTTTTGTTTTTTAAAATCAATTTCGAGATCGGCAAATGTAAATGTTGATACCTCTTTTCTGATAATTTCGCTGCGCCGTAAATTTGCTTTAATCCGGGCATGTAGCTCACGCAGGCTGCAGGGTTTGGTGATATAATCATCGGCTCCCAATTCTAAACCAAGGACCTTGTCTGTTTCTTCTCTTTTACTGGTTAACATCAAAATAGGAACAGTAATCCCATCTTCACGCAATTTTCGGCAGATATCCTGGCCATTCATCGTTGGCAACATCAGATCTAAAAGAATAAGATCAGGATTCTCCCGACCGGCCATTTCATAGCCTTCTTTTCCATCGGTAGCCGTAATTACATTATAATGTTCATCTTCGAGGCTCTCCTGAAGACCTTTTACAATCGCGGGATCATCCTCAATGATCAGGATACGTTTCATCTATCTCTCCTCATAATATTGATGATGGTGAAATAATTAACCACAGATACACACGGAATTTCACAGAATATAAAATAATAAAATCGGTTAATGAAAAATATGAGAAAATATAGTCTCATTTTTAGTATTATATATATTTTTTTCCGTGTTTTGTTCTCCGTGGTATTCGGTGGTTAAGTTCTTTTGGTTTTTTATATGGGTATCCAGATTGTGAACCGGCTTCCCTGCCCGGGTTTGCTTTCCAGTTCTATTTTACCCTGATGGGCTTTAACCACATGATCGACAATTGCCAAACCAAGACCGGCGCCACTGATTGACTGAATATGTTTTTCCTCAGATCGATAAAAAATATCAAAAATTCTTTTCTGATCTTCAGGATCAATTCCAATACCCCGATCGGCAATCTCAATCATTGCATGATTATTAGACGAGTTCAGCTTAATTGATAGGTATTTTTCTTTTGTTGAGTATTTTATTGAATTTGAAATTAGATTTGTCAGAGCTCTATCCAGTGAATCTTCATCACCCTGTATATAAATTAGTGTATCAGGTAATTCTACATCGACTTTGAATTTATGTTGCGAGAGTTGATATTTCATAGAATTAAATACGCCCATTACCAGATTATTTAAATTGAGATCAGAAAAGTTATAATTTTTTACACCGCGTTCGATTCTCGAGATATCCAATACATTATTAATTAATTTCGAGAGACGACCACTTTCTCCTCTGATCGTATCAAGGTATTCTGTTTTTTTAGTATTTGTAAGATTTTTTTTCTCCTGGATGAGATCGAGATACATATTTATTGCCGTGAGTGGTGTCTGCAGATCATGGGATACACTTGAAATAAAAAAGGATTGCATTTTATTCAACTCATCCAGTCTTTTTGCTTCTTCCTGTTTCAATAGGAGTCGACCCTGCAATCTGATTCGCTCGGTAGCCAATCCTAACTGTGTAATAACGGTTTTTAACAAATCGACATCTTCCAGACTATAAAAATTTTCCGATCTTTTTTTACCTAAACAAAGCAGACCAAGAAGGGTACCATTTTGTCGACGGATAGGTAAAACCATTGAAATTCCGCGATCTACTGGTAGATGAATCTCCTTGTAAGGAATACCGGGTTCCAGCTGCTCCGGAAATGAGAAAATCTGAGAAGACGAATGGGTCGTTATTTTTTTAAGTTCCTCGATAGAACTTTCATCTGCAATGACACAATTTTTTTTGGCACAAGACGTTAATTGCCCACCATTTTCACTAATCATCAGAAGATTGATACACCGAGGTTGTAATAATTCATCGAGTTTATCAACAGTAAATAAGGCAAGGATTTTCGGATCAACTCCTATATTCATTTCATCCAGGAATTTACGCTGAGCAAGACGATAATTATATTTCACTCTGAAAAACTTTTTATCGACAATTTTCTGTACCTGTTTTCTAACCGGTTCAAATATCAGGGCAAGTAGTATAGCTGCAAACGCCGAGGTAATAATTGATGATTCTGTTGTGAATGTATCAATCACCTTCATGGCAATGGCAATGATAAGCGCATATAAGGTAAGAAGAAAGACGACAACGATACCATAGACCGTACTTCTGTTGACAATAAGATATATATCCATAATATGATAGCGAACAATGGAAATTGTAAAAGTCAGAGGCATTATGGAGGCGATTAAAATAATCACTTCTTCAGGCAATAAAGCACTATAATTCAGAGCCTGAGGAATTTGCCATAATATTACAAAGCCTAAAGGACCTATCATGCCTAGAAGTAACCATAAAATTTTCTTTCTCATTGCAGCATCAGTAGCAATAATAAATGAGTGAATAAAATTTAAAACACCCGATATCAGACAAACTATAAAAAACCAGCGTGTACTATCAAAACCCAACAAAAATATCCGGACCATTTTTACCGAAATTGTAGGGAGAACAGCTATAAGAAATGATACCGTTGTCCATAAAAACAGTATGGAGGCCACTATATATCCGGGAACAATAATTTTTTTCCAGTACGACCATTTTTGTCGGGGAAAGAGAAGACTAAAATGAAAAAATAAAACGGGCGTGAAAGCATAGGCGGCACAAAAAATAATTCGGATAATATATCCGAGACCCAGGGGTTCAATCGTATATCGTCCCCAGGTGGTCATGATAATTATTGCCGCCCATATGGATACCCAGTGATATACCCGTGCTGCCTTGTCATCCGGTCTTTTTACTAACACAAATAATCCATGGAAAAAGAATACGGCTCCCACAAATAAAGCGATGAGAATATATGATAGAGAATAGAATTCTTTAAGAGGGATGGTGAGAGTTATCAGCCTTCCGGACCGGGAAATAAGCATTACTGCCCGGGCGCCGATCTCCTGTGAATCAGTCACCACCTCAAGTTCATCAACAGAAGATATGGGATGGATGTCAATGGCGACGAGAGTATCGTGAGCCATAAATACGCTATCAAGATCTGTGTTGATTATTCTTTCAAACACCAGTCTTCCAGAATCACTGACATGAAACACCAAATCACTGGTTGTATTGAAGCCAGCTCTTTCTACCAATTGGTAAATTCCGGCCATACCAAGTAGAAATAGTACGGCGTCGAAAATGAGGGTTTTTCTAATTTTTGGATTTAAGAAAGACATTGATTGTCTTAAGAAGATGAATATTATGGGTTAAAGTACAAAATAATTAGCGGGTTGGCAAAAAGTTTCCTTTTTAAGACATAATAAAATAGGCATCCGGAGCGCGCACTCACCGAATGCCTATGGACCTATGGGCGGGATTTATGGGAGGAGGATTTGACATATATGTAGTCCATCTTAAAGATGGACTACATATTGCGACATTTATACATGGGCTACAGCTTGCTATATCTTAAAGGTAATTCCGGCTAAGAATTTTTCTGATTTTACAGACTCGGAAGTGCCTGATGGTGTATAAAAATCAGAACTGGATTTATTCCATTTTCCCTGTGTATAACTCAGATTAAAGACAGCATGTTTATCTATACTATAGCCAATACCTACGCTGATATACTTGCGATCAAGAATTTCATTGGCGTTAACGAGTGGAGAAGGCACAACTCTATATCCGGCGCGGAGTTGGAGGCCGGTTCCCGGCACCCGGAGTTCACCACCGGCTGCCCAACCAAAGGTTGCTCTGAATGATGTTGGGAAAAATCGGTTATCGTCCAAAAGACTTTGATAATCGTCTGTAAAGGATCTTCCTTCAGGAATGTCAAACTCCACCTGTGTCCAGTCGCGGTAATTGAATGATCCGGCAAAAGTAAATGGACCCATATCAAGAGAAACACCACCGGAAAACTTAAATGGATATTTAATAACATATTCCCATTCTCCACTACCAAGATCAGCTTCCGATCCACTACCATCATCAAAATATAAAACATCTGTACTGGAGTAAGTTTCATAAACAATCATTGAACGTGGTAACTCAATGGTTAGTCCTGCCCGTAAATCATCGCTCAAATGAAGCATGCTGCCGACTTTTATGCCCCATCCTCTGAATTTAGAGGTTATTTTGTCATAGACTTCATAAGCGTCATAATCTGCCGGATATTGGTTATAATTGTTATCCACATCATCCTGAAAAAAGTCCAGCATATATTGATTTTTACCTGAGAAATAATCGAAGGTTAATCCTATCGCAAGATTACGGGAAATTTGCATTCCTCCACCAAGTGACCAGGCTCCCAGATTACCATCCTGACGTATTTCTTCTGTTCTCTGTACATTTTTTGAGAAAGGATAGAAGGCAACATTACCTTCATCATCCTCAAGATCGAAACCAAGATCAATGCTATCCTGACTAAAACCACTGAAATAGAGGTATTCGTCATAATTTTTAAACCGGTTGTAACCAAAAGCAATAACAAAACTCCCTCTGTCTGTAGGAAATTTATATGCAAGACCCAAAGAATGCAGTTTTGTAAAACTGCGATCATCAAATATGGTCGATCCAACATAGGTCGCTGCATTATTGTATTTTAGATGATAAATACTGCCGTCGATTTCACTTGTTTCCAATTGTGCCAAACCAGCTGGATTCCAATAGATAGCACTATAGTCATTAGCGACACCAACAAAAGCATTGCCCATCGATTGTGCTTTAATTCCAACACCACTCTCATCGTGGAGAAAATATACTGCTTCCTGAGGTGTTTGGGCAATTAATGCTGTTACCATGAATCCAATGATGAGTATTTGTTTTATGAATGTGTTCATTTTGTCCTCCCTTCATTCATGCTTTCAATTCATCAGCGTCGTCTTGACTTGCTGGAACCGTTGCTGGATTTTGAAGATCCACTTGAGCGACTAGATCCGGATGAGACTGAGCGAGCAGGCGACGAACTCCTGGAACCTGAACTGGACCTGGTAACTCTGGATGTGCTGCTGGATCTGCTGTTCCCTGAAGAGCTGGAACGTGTAACCGATGAATTTTTTGATCTGGAGCTGGATCTGGTTACTTTGGAAGTATTGCTGGAACGACTGCTGCTGGATGAACGGGTCCGTGAAACGGAAGGTTTTCTACTCGTTTCCTTGGATATGCTTGTCGAGGAAGACCGTTTTCGAGTAGGAGAAGAACTATATCCAGAGCCAGAATTACTTCCGTAAGACCGACGCGTACTGTAGGTTTTTCTTGTTTCAGATTCGTTATTTCTGCGAGACAGCTTTGTATCATCTCCTGTACCTGAATCGTCTGAACGTCTTTTGATTTCCTGTCGTTTATAAGTCCGGTCTTCCGGAGGTGGATTATTATTCCGTCTTTTTGATGGTGAGATTCGTCGAATATATCTGCTGCCAGGATTTCCATCATCAGCAGAATTAGTTCTGCGAACAACCTGTTTGTTTCCGTCTGATCCGCTTCCACGACGCTTTAAAGTCGTTCTGCTTGAAATTGCCCTATCCGACCTTTTCCCAAAGTCTCTTCTTTTCAACGGTTTTGGTGTATAGGCATATCGGGGTCCTGAATATCCGTTGTAGTATGGTACCGGATGATAAAAAGGATAGTGAAAAGGATACCAATAGGGCGGATAATAGACTGATGGATAGCATGCATAGACCGGTGGGGTATAATAATACACAGGCGGATAATAGACTGGCTCATAATAAACGGGTCCATAGTAGTAGCCGAAGTAGAACTGGAAACCCGGTTCAAAATACCAGGCGTCATAAGGATCAAAATAAAAATGACCTGGGTGATAATATCGATGTATATAAACATGACGATAGACCACCACGTCATTTTCATAAATTTCCTCTTGCGCCGGTTCACCCTCATAACCATAAACTTCCTCGACCGGCTCAACCTGTGCAGCCCCAAAACGGGTATAACAACTTGTCATAGTGATGAGCAGTGCGAGGAAAATGGCGCTTTTGAGTAATTTTTGTTTAAACATTTTTACACCTCATGCTTTGGTCTACTTTAAATACATACAATTTTCGTACCACATTTGTGTAAAAATGGATAAGTATCTGTTAAATAAGGAGTTGTGCAGAGAATAGAAAGATAAAATTGTAGTAAACTTTAGAATAAATGTAAACTATGTATGCAGTAAGTGTATACGTTGTTTACATTGGTTTGGGGTCGATCTTATATCTGGTCAGTTTTTTATGCAAACCCGGACGACTTAATTTTAATTTTTTCGCCGCACGAAGAATATTACCCTTCGTTTCCTGAAGGGTTTGAATAATCAGATTTTTTTCCAATTCTTCAACCTGATCTTTGAGCGAATCACCTGAAGAGAGACTCTTTACATCATAAGCAGTGGAATGGAATCTCGGAGAAAGTAATTCGATGGTAATAGACGAATTTTCATC
>JAGLYF010000151.1 GCA_023132435.1 Calditrichia bacterium
TAAGCAGCTTTAACTAATAGTTGTAAAACATCCGGATCAATACCGGTCACGTTCTTTTTAATTTTTTTCACATATTTTCGGATAAAATGATCGACCAGATCAGGGATATCCTCACGTCTTTCCCGAAGAGGAGGGAGTTGAATGGGGAATACATTTAAACGGTAATAGAGATCCTCCCGAAATCTTCCGGAAGATACCTCTTCTTCCAGATTTTTATTGGTAGCGGCTATGATCCGCACATCGACAGTAATTATTTTAGTTCCACCGACTGGTTTAAATTCTCCTTCCTGTAAAATACGGAGAAGTCTCAACTGGAGGGCTGGGGAAGTATCGGCGACTTCATCTAAAAAAACAGTCCCCTTATCAGCCAGTTCAAAGATTCCTTTTCTGTCAGAAATCGCCCCGGTGAAGGCACCACGAACATGGCCAAACAACTCACTTTCCAGAAGCGAATCAGGCAAGGCACCACAGTTTTGCGCTATGAAATTTTGAGTACTTCGATCACTGTTAAAATGAATTGCTTTGGCCAGGAGTTCTTTTCCTGTACCGGTTTCACCCAGAAGGAGAACCGTGGTAGGTGTGTTTATCACTTTACTTGTCAATTTGAATACTTCGAGCATTTTGGGACTGTGTCCGATGATGCCTTTAAAATCGTATCCCTCCTGAATATTCTGCCTCAGATATATATTTTCCCGCTGCAATTGTTTATTGGCTTTTTGCAATTCCTCAGTCAGTTGTTTGTTTTTTCTTTGAAGATCGTAGCGCTCAACCGCACGTTGAACAATGAGTCTCAGTTCCTCCGGTTCCCAGGGTTTAGAGATATAATAATAGATTTGTCCTTTATTAACAGCATCAATTGAGGCCTGAATGTCTGCGTAAGCCGTAATGAGAATTCTGATAATATCGGGCTGAATTGGAAGAGACTTAGCGAGTAATTCAACCCCGGTCATGCCGGGCATTCTCTGATCGGCAAGCACCACAGTAAAGACATTCTTTTTTAGTAATCCTAATGCTTCTTCACCATTGGATGAAGTGTAAACTTTGTAATCATCTTTCAACTGTCTCTCAAGGGCATTTAAAATTTCAACCTGATCATCGACGACCAGGATTTTTTCTTTTTTCATGATTTACTATTCCTGACTATTAGGCGGTAATCGTAAAGACGTAGCATGCTACGTCTCTATAGTATATATACCGTAACGTACTCGAACCAGATAGAGTCGATCAATTTAAATCAGTTTTCTTACCCAGAAAGGGTAAAATCAGGGTAAATGTACTCCCTTTATCTACTTTGCTTTCAACTTCAATACTACCATTATGATTTTTAATTATGGAATAGGATATACTTAGACCAAGACCAGTCCCTTTTCCCACATCTTTTGTGGTAAAGAACGGGTCAAAGATTTTGCTAAGAATCTTTGCCGGAATACCGGATCCCGAATCCGAAATATGGACATAGAGATTATTATCGTCTTCTTCCGTTTTAATTGTAATTGTACCTTCTCCTTCAATTGCCTGAGCAGCATTTGACAAAAGATTTAAAAATACCTGGTTGATCTGACCTGGATTACATTCAATCAGACGATTGGCCTTAAAATCCTTTTTGACCTTTATGCGGTGCTTCAGTTCAGGATTGAGGATCATCAAACTGCTTTCAATTCCCTGATGAATGTCTACTTCTTTCCACTGAGCCTGATCGAGATGGGAAAATTTACGCAGATTATCTACCAGATTTTTTACCATCTGACTTCCGTGAATTGTATCGTCTATCAAATTTTTTAAATCAGGAAGAATCGATTCGATCTTTAAATTTTTCGCTTCCTCAGAAGTAGTAAATTTTGGATCCAGACTATGCGTAAATTTTTCGATTTTATCTGTATATGATTTTAATTGTTTGACATTTGCGTAGATAAACCCTATCGGATTGTTTAATTCATGGGAAATACCGGCGACCAACTGACCGAGGGAGGCCATTTTTTCTGAATGTATAAGTTGTGCTTGGGTGTTTTTTAGCTCATCATATAATTTTTGTAAATCCTGATTTTTTGAATCTAAAACAGCATTCGTCGCTTCCAATTCTTTCAGATACTTCTCTCTCACCTTGGCTTCGGTCAATTTTTTAATCATTTCTGTAGAACGATTGATATATTCGTTGTTCTCAATTGCAATCGCCATCTGGTTTCCCAATGACTCAAACAGTTCAATATCTTCAGCAGTCAGAGGAGAAATATCCTTATCTGTTCCAATTGACAATATACCTAATAGATTTTCATTTCTTTCAATCGAGATCAGGATGACGGAAGAAAGTAATTCAAAATATGGTTGAAATTCTTTTAAATCGGAATATTGAAGATGATTATTCTTGAGTAAAGAAAGAATCAAATCAGATCGGTTTGAAAGACTGTTTAATTCATCTGAAGAGATGGATAATCCCTGAGAAGCGGGTTGAATAAAAACCTTTTTTTTATGATCCATTGGAATTATCGCAACTTTATCAAATTCTGTATTTTGGGAAATATTATTAATTACCGTCTGATATAATTTTTGGTCATCGTGGATGTTAACAATCTGGTTACTAAGATTAATCAGCACCATTCGATATCTCTCACGAATTAAGCGTAACCGATATAAGCGTTCGGAGTTAACGAAAAATATAGCTACAAACACAATTGTGAGCAGGTCTATGATCGAGAGAATATAGATGAGTCCAAGTTTTTTTAAAGCAGTGATAGATATGAGCGCGAGAAGAAAAAAACCAATCAAATACCCACTGGCTGTGCCGGCACTCCATTTGTATCGACGTGATCCTAAGCGTACAAATAAAAATATCAAGGCAAAAAATAATAAAGTCAGCAGGACCTGATACCAAAATGATGGCTGGCCCATCAAAAAATTTATATGTTGTCCCGATTGAATAAATGCTCGAGAAACCAGGGGATATTCATAGAACGTATATGAATTTCCTGCTGTGAGGTTTTTTTCTTCAAGAACCTTTCCGGAAGGAAAATAAATACGGGCATCAATTGATTTGACCGTATCTAATCCGAAGTGAATTAACGGTTCATTTAATGAATAATAACCTGAGCCTGCTGAGATTTCTCGCGAACCAAGAAGATTCTCCTTCTCTCCCAGAAAACCAGCACGGTAAATTTCAATGCACGACCCGATAGCATCCATATTTGAGCGGATTCCAATTAATTTTATTTTTATATAATTATCATTATCGAGAATATTCCGATAGAACTGACTTGATGTATTTTTATTCGCAATAAAGATATCAATATCGCCATCGAGATCGAAATCAGCACAGGCAACACCTTTACTCTGATCACTCGTAATATTTATCTTTGTCTCATCCACATCCCTGATCTTAATAAAGGTACCATCCTTATTGTTCACATAAAGACTGTTTGGGCCTGTATTGGTAATGTAAATATCCTGAAATCCATCATTGTTAAAGTCGGTAATCACACTACCCATGGATACTTCAGCATTATTATCCATGGTATCAAATTTTGTTTCTACAAACACCCAGAGTGAATTTCCAGCTACAGTATGGTTTTTATAAAGATAATTCCTGCCACCGGATTGAGTAACAAGCATATCAAAATCAGCATCATTATCAATGTCAGCAAAGGTAACAGAAATGCTTTTTAGTGAGTCTGTTAAAGTAGGCAGAGGTAGCAAAATTCTTTTAAATTGTCCGTCACCGATATTTCGGTAAAAAAGGTCAGGAAGTTTATATCGGCAAATATACAAGTCCAGATCGCCATCACGATCCACATCACTAAAGGAGGCGCCTCTTGAGGGACCGGTCGATTGCAACCCTGAATACTTCGTTATATCGATAAATGAACCATCTCCTGTATTTTGCAACATCCGGTTGCTCTGATGTTCGTCGGTAATAAAAAGATCGGGGAAGCGGTCATTATCAATATCGGCACTGAAACAACCGTTTGCATAGATCGGTGGAAAAATTTCCACATACTCGGTAATATTTTCAAACTGAAGCTGACCATTATTTCTGTAAACCGCCGTAGAAATTCCCCATCCGGTCAAAATAACATCCCCATCACCATCATTTTCGATATCAACAATGATTGCTCCATTCTTCCGATCGTGAACAGTTCTACCAGATTCGAAATGATAAACACCTTCCGGTCGTAAATTGCCGGAAAGTGCAGCAATCTGAGTAACATCTTTGAAGGGTCTGTAAGCGCCACTATTGACAAGCAAATGATTATTACCCTCAAGACAAGTGAGATAAATGTCAGGCAGGCCATCAGCGTTGAGGTCACGAAAAGCAACTCCGCTTCCACCAATTATATCAGGAACATAATCTTTGGACTGGTTAACCCGAAAAAAATCTGCTATTCGAACAGTTTGTTCTGATTGAGCAACCAGATCATTAAAGATCAATAAAGAGATAAAGATAACTACAAAACGGCTTTGAAGTTTTAATGAAGCTGTCATGGATTTCTCGGTTTATTCACCGGAAAAGGTAAAAAAAAACGGTGTAAATGTGAAATAAATATTGCAATATATCGTTCCATTGAAAGAATGATAAATAATTATTAAGTTAACTTGATCTTTTATACGGCGGTGCTAAGACGCAATTAAGATTGATCCACGAATTTCACGAACTAATCAAAATTTTTTAAATAAAATTCGTGTTAATTCGTGCTAAATTCGTGTAATTCGTGGATAGTCGTTAAGCCTTTGCAGAACTATCATTCAGATTTGTACTATTAACTATAATTAGAATCTATATAAATGCTGTTACCTAATTATTCATCTCCGGTTCCGGAAAAAGTCCGGAATTTTAAATTTATATCCCTTATTTCAAATTATATACAAAACCTTAAATCAGATGGTCAAAAGGTTAGATTGTATATCCAGGCTGGATTCCTCCTTCTTATTTTATGGATTGGATATGAGTTTTATGGTTTTGTTCAATACCATCAGACAGGTGGGGAAACTCCATATTTTACCCGACCGCCCGGTGTTGAAGGATTCCTGCCGGTTAGTGCGCTGATTAGCTTGAAATACTGGATCCTGACCGGAGTGATCAATGATATCCATCCATCCGGTCTGATAATATTTGTCATTATCTTAATCTTAGGTATTTTTCTTAAAAAAAGTTTCTGTGCCTGGGTCTGTCCGGTTGGATTGATCTCAGAAAGCCTCTGGCAGCTGGGAACAAAAATATTTAAAAAGAATATCCGTCTTTGGAAATGGTTGGATTATCCCCTGCGTAGTCTCAAATATCTGATTCTTTTATTTTTTTTATATGCAATTCTTTGGCAAATGGACGTACTTGCTCTGGGGCAGTTTATCTATAGTCCATATAATAAAGTTGCTGATATTAAAATGCTCATGTTTTTTACTGATATCTCTGAATTTGCCCTTTGGACTTTGATTATTTTGGTTGTTCTATCTGTTATAATAAAGAATTTTTGGTGTCGGTATCTTTGTCCTTATGGCGCTCTTCTGGGCTTTCTTAGCATGTTTAGTCCTGTTAAAGTAACACGGAACGAAGAGACCTGTACCGATTGCCAAAAATGCACGAAAGTTTGTCCTCATTTGATAAAAGTTCATACACATAATAGAGTGATTTCTGATGAATGTACCGGTTGTGCATTATGTGTGGATGTCTGTCCGGAAGAAAACACTCTGGAATTCAAAGTAACGAAAAAATCCAAACCGATTCCCACCTGGGCATTTGGGTTGACTGTGGTATTGATATTTTTTCTGGGTACCACACTTGCCAGATTTTCAGGTCATTGGCAAAACAGTATAACCGATCAGGAATATCAAAGACGGGTACAAGAAATCCATAAACCTGTCTACGATCACAACCGTGGAGAGGTACCGGAATACGATAAGGATAATTGATTGAATTTTTATCAAGAGCTTTCTCCGTTATACGATGACATGATTAATTTTTCCCATCGTCTGGAGACAGAAAAAGTTGTATTTGAAAATATATTAAAAAACCATCCTGCTAAAACTACCCTAGATGCTGGTTGTGGCTCAGGATTTCATACAATACTTCTCTCGCAATTTGACCTGAATGTTACCGGAATTGATAATTCTGATAGCATGCTAAAACTGGCCAAAAAAAATTCAAGAAAATATAAAGTGAACCCTTCTTTTGTAAAAGGGGACTTTTTATCCCTCAATGTGAATTTACAGAACAGTTATGATGCCGTTTTTTGTCTGGGGAACAGTTTTGTACATCTTCTGACTGAAGACGATCAGATACAAACATTGTTGAATTTCCGAAGTTGCCTGAAAAAGCACGGTTATCTATGCCTGCAAATTGTCAACTATGATAAAATATTAAAAAATAAACAAAACGTATTAGCTGAAAGGAAAGTAAATAACCAGACAATTACCCGGTTATATTCCTTTAATCAAAATACGATTACCTTCACAGTAAAAGTGGAAACGGAGAAAGATTGTAAAGAATTTTCCACTGAACTGTATCCCATGCAGTCTGATGAGATCCAATCACACCTTCAAAAAACCGGATTTAGTAAAATACATCTTTATGGTGATCTTAAGTTGAATCCTTACGAACAGTTTGAATCTGAGAATATATGCCTCTTTTGTTACGTTGATGGTTGAAATAAAAGCCACTGTGACTGATCGTATATATTTGAAAATGGTAGTGACAAAAGTTGTATGAAAAAATGAAAAAATATATTTGAAGTAGAATTTAGAATATTTAATAAACGCCGAGTTCGCTGAGAACGCAAAGAATATATTTTTATAATTCTGCGGAACTCTGCGAACTCAGTATCTCTGCGTTAGAAAAGAATAAACTTATTTAAGTCAATAAATATCAAATAATTACTCTGTGTATTCTGCCTGCCCCGTTAAGTCTGGCGGAGCCAGAATGCACGGGGTGGTTATTTTTTACACTACCTTGAAAATCCAAAGGAGATAATTATATGAGAAAGTATTTATTCGTTTTGGTTTCTTTTTTAGCGATATTAATCACCCTTTATGGATGTACGAGTACCAATGAAAAGGAAATAACCTCAGATACGACAATCATTTCGCTTGCACCACATATCACAGAAATAATCTATGCTCTGAATGCTCAGGATCAGCTGGTTGCAGTGACTGACTTTTGTCGTTATCCGGAAGAAGCCGCATCTAAGGAAAAAATTGGTGGTCTGCTGGATCCAAATATTGAAAAAATGGTTACCCTGAAACCAACCCATCTGTTTGGTCTGCCTTCACATGAAAAGCTCAGTCGGGACCTGGAAAAATTTGGCCTGATTGTCACGATGATATCAAACGAAAATATCCCGGATGTCTTGTATTCGATTAATAAAATCGGAGAAATGATTGATCGCGCAGAGCAATCTACCAATCTAATCAACCGTATAAATTATACCCTGGATTCTCTGCGGGAGAATAAAATAAATAAAAACATCCCGGCAGTTCTGATGATCGGTCGGGAAAAAGGAACCCTGCAACATATAACTGTCGCTGGAAGTAACACCTATTTAGATGAATTATGGAAAATTGTTGGTGGGGAGAATTGTTATGTCGATCTGCTAACCCGATATGGAACGATCAATCTGGAATCCCTGCTGTTGAGAGATCCTGAAGTGATCATTGAGTTTGATATGAAAAGGAAAAGAGGTGTATACCGTTCTGATATGTCCTCCGAATGGGACGTTCTCGATAATATAAAGGCGGTTAAACAGGGAAATATTTTTGTGATCGGGGGAAATCATACTCTTATTCCCGGACCGAGATTGGTATTGTTAGCTATAGATTTTAGTAAAATAATAAATACCGTCATGGCAAATCGTGAGTTGCCTTAAGCCACTTTTTCTTTGCGTTCGCCGGTAGGTTGGAAATGCGCCTACCGGCGTGCGAATCCGCCCACTGGCGTGATCTTTGCGGTTAGGTATATTTGATCCACACCAATAACTTTAATTAATGAGTTTTTTTCGATAATTTGTATCTCATTAGTGTCTGGTTAAAAGTTAAATCATTTTAAATTATCACCGGAATATCAATTGATATGGGGATGAGTTCGTAGATTTTTGCTTTCGGCAACGACCTCACCCCTAACCCCTCTCCTGGTAGGAGAGGGGAACTGGGGATTTTGTTGTTCTTATGCTCGAAATTAGAAATTTAAATTTTACCTATGGGAAAAATCCTGTTCTCAGGGAGATTAATTTTTCCGTTGCTGCTGGTGAATTCATTTCTATCATTGGTCCAAACGGTGCGGGAAAATCTACTCTGATCAAAATGATGGATGGCATCCTAAAAGCTGAACAGTCAGATATTCTGCTTGAAGGCAAACCCATCAGTGATTTTTCCAGAAAAGAACTGGCACAGAGGATTGCCTACCTGCCTCAGGATAGTAAATTCGCTTTTTCTTACACTGTAAGGGAAGTCGTGATGATGGGAAGATTCCCCTATCTGAGAGGTGTGCTGACCTATACGGCGGAGGATCTTCAAATTGTGAGAGAAATGATGACTCTTATGGAAATCGAACAGTTCGCTGAACGTAGATTTAATGAACTAAGCGGTGGAGAAAAACAGCGGGTGTTAATCGCCAGTGCTCTTGCTCAACAACCGAGGATAATTCTCCTTGATGAACCAACCAATGCTTTGGATTTACATCATCAGATAGCGATATATCATATTTTGAAGAAATTACAAAAAGAGCAGAACTTAACGATTATTGTCGTTACGCATGATATAAATCTTGCCGCACAGTATTGCGAACGTATTACATTGATGGGCAACGGAATGATTATACGTGACGATGAGCCGAAAAAGGTACTGCAGTTCAATCTTCTCCAGGACACATTCGGGGTAAAAGTCTATATTGACATTAATCCATTAACAGATACTCTATATATCTTACCATATGAATAATAGTACTTTAATGATACGTCCATTTCGCCTGGTGATCAGTATTCTGATTCTTTTTACGATTCTTTCCGCCGTACTCGCACCTTTGATAGGGACCAACAAATCTTCTTTTTTGGAATTATTTTCTTCGGAGATCGGACAACAGATTTTCTTTGATTTAAGATTACCCCGGGTAGTTTTTGCTTTTCTTGTCGGTTTTTCTCTGGCTATGATCGGTGTGGCTTTTCAGGCATTATTGCAGAATGAGCTGGCAACCCCCTATACCCTTGGTGTCGCTTCAGGTGGCGCGTTGGGTGCGGTGATTGCTATAAAATCAGGTTTGGTATTTACTGTCTTTGGATTTACAAATATCATATTTTTTTCTGTAGGGGGAAGTGTACTCACCATTTTGATCATTTATTTAATTGCAAAAAGCAGGGCAGGACTCTCACCAATAACCTTAATTCTGACCGGTGTTACGATCAGTTTATTATTTTCATCTCTGATTCTCTTTGTACATTACCTTGCTGACTTTACAGAAACTTATCGGATGATACGTTGGTTGATGGGCGGGCTGCAGGTGACCGGATGGTATTATTCGCTTGTTTTGTTTCCCTTTGTATCTTTGACATTTCTTTATCTGTTTCGAAAGGCTGTTGCTCTGAATATCATCAGTTCCGGGGATGAAATGGCTTTAAGTAAGGGTGTCGATGTATTGCGCTTACAAAGAGGTGTTTTTCTAATCAGTTCAGTTCTGGTTGGAATAATAGTTGCTTTTGCCGGACCAATTGGATTTATTGGACTTATCATCCCACATCTCATTCGTTTGATCGTAGGGGCAGATCATAGAAAACTACTGATTACCGCTCCAATTTTTGGAGGAACATTTCTGATCTGGTGTGATACATTTTCCAGAACAATTATTTCCCCGGCTGAATTGCCCGTAGGCATTATAACCGCCATGCTCGGCGGTCCGTTTTTTATATGGTTACTTATAAGACAGAAAAGATCGATTTGATTCTGGAT
>JAGLYF010000152.1 GCA_023132435.1 Calditrichia bacterium
TGGATACTGGATGCTCGATGCTGGCAAAATTCTGTATGTCATTCCGCACCTGTGGAATCTTTGCGGTTGCATGATTCAGATGCACCTGAAAATTAAATAACGCATCTTCAACTGCATAGATGCCTACGGCATGACATTGACAAAAGTGATTTCTACATGTTGGTAGGTGATAGGGAAATTTATATTATTCCAGACCATATTTTTTTAGTAGGGCAGACCAATAGACATAACCTTTAGAATTCAAATGCAGGCCATCGGTCGTATAGTCTTTTTTTAAATATCCTTTTTTGGTCACAAACTTTGAATAAAGATCAATCCAGGTAAAGCCAAACCGAATACTAAAATCTTCAATGAATTTATTAGTGCATTGTATTTTTTCCACAGGACAATTTGACCATTGAGCGGTTGTGGGAAGAATTGACTGGATATAAACCCGGGTGTTCGGCAGCGATTTCAAAATTGTTCTCAATAATTCCTGGTAATTCGATCGAATCAGGGAATCAGGATCACCGGCTCCGATGTCATTGATTCCTATCATAACAAATAACTTAGATGGCTTTAATTTGAGAACGGAGTAGTCAAACCGTTCCAATAAACCGTCAATATGATCACCATCGATTCCCCGATTGACGGGTTGGGATCCAGAAAAAAACTTTCTCAGATCAAATCCCTCTGTGAACGAGTTGCCCAGAAAAACTACTTTATTTGTATCCATGGTTTCTGCTTCTTTTTTAAATAGAGTTGTACGGTCTCGCCAGTGTTCAGTTCTGGTATGCTGGGCGGTTACCAGAGAGGGTAATAAAAAACACAACATAAATAGAATGATTTGCAAGCGCATAATACCTCAGGAGAAAAGATCGATGATGTCGCCTTTTGTGAGTGATTTAAAGAATCCACCCTCAGTTGTGATCAGCTTTTGGACCAGCGCTTTTTTCTGTTGCTGGAGTTGTAGGATTTTTTCTTCAACACTGTCTTTTGCTATCAGTTTGTATGAAAAAACTTTTTTTGTTTGACCGATACGGTGAGCACGATCGCTGGCCTGCATTTCAACTGCCGGATTCCACCAGGGATCATAATGGATGACATAATCAGCTGCAGTAAGGTTTAAGCCCACACCTCCCGCTTTTAAACTGATTAAGAAAATCCGGATATCCTCTTCATCCTGAAATTTATTTACCGCACCCTCGCGATCTTTTGTTGAACCGTCAAGATAGGAATATTCGATTGCCTGTTCATCGAGATATTCACGCATAACAGAAAGCATTTTAACAAATTGTGAAAAGACCAGTACTTTATGATTTTCTGAAATAATTTCCTCAATCATCAGTTTCAACGCTTCGAATTTACCCGCTTCATGTTCAAAATTTTTATCCACCAGGAATGGATGACAGGCTACCTGACGGAGTTTAGTCAATCCTTCCAGGACGCGCATCGTTGATTTTCCAAGACCTTTCGATGAGATATCTTCTACAATGGCATTGCGATAACTATCACGGACTTTGTTATATATATTTTGTTGTTCTTCACTCATCGGAGAATAGATAACATTCTCGATTTTTGGAGGAAGTTCCTTTACAACTTCGTCCTTAGTCCTTCTCAGGATAAAAGGGAATATTATCTTTTTTAAGGTGGATGCTACCTGCTCATTCTGATCTTTTTCGATCGGCCGCATAAAATTTTCCTTAAAAAATCCCTGTGCACCGAGTAGTCCGGGACTTAAAAAGGAAAATTGTGACCATAAATCCATTGTATTATTTTCAACGGGTGTACCTGTCAGGGCCAATCTGTTGGCAGATTGCAGATTTCTTGCTGCCTGAGCGGTATCAGAATGTGGATTTTTTATGTTTTGTGACTCATCAAGAACGATATAATGAAAATTAATATCTTTTAAGAATGTGACATCCCGGCGAAGATGACCATAGGAAGTTAATATCAGCGCTTTTTTCCGCAATTTTCGGACATCACGGCTGCGTTTTGTCCCATAATGTATCAAGTAGTTAATCTCGGGGGTAAATTTTTCAATTTCTCTCTGCCAGTTAAAAAGAATTGAAGTTGGCGCAATAATCAGATTTGGGATTTTTTTATTATTTATTTCATTTTGCAAAAATGCAAGAGATTGCACGGTTTTTCCTAAACCCATATCATCTGCAAGACAACCGCCAAATGAAAATTCTTTGAGAAAATTCAACCAGTTATAACCGGCCTTCTGATAGTCTCTTAATTCACCGATCAGGTTCTCCGGGAGCTGATATTCTTTAATTTTTTTAAATCTATCCAGCTTCTTTAATTTTTTCTCGCTTAAACTATCCAGTTCTTTTGAATCTGCTTCATCGAGTAATTTATCGACAAAAGAGAGATGATGATCCTGGAATCTGATCGCGCTGGTTTCAGGCTGGCCGAATTCGATGAGATACTGAAATTTTTGAATCAGTTTTTCAGGGAGCCGGGCAATACTTTTATCCTTAAGACGGACAAATTTTTTCTCTTTTTGCAGCGCTTTTTTTAGCTCTGCCAGCGAGAGCGGTACACCATTAAACTCGATGTTCAGTTCCAGATCAAACCAATCTACCTCTGAAGAAAGAGCCATACTGATTTTGGGCTTATTGCGATTTACTTTTAATTTAGTGAGACTCTCTTCACCAAGTACCTCAAATCCACTTTTAACCAGAGCGGGAAGCCCATCGAACAACCAATCCAGAGCGTTTTCCCAGTTAGTGTAAAAAAGCCCGGGTGTGTCTTCCATGATATTGCTATCAATGATTTCGTTTCGTATCTGTGCTTCCGTTTTGCGATCACGCCGGACACGTATGATCTGGTTGTTCTTTTTATCGTAATGTAAAAATTGATCTGTCGGTTGGTTAAAAGATACTTCAACATTGTCATATAATGAGGAAAGCGTGACCACTAGTTGATCGTCAATCTCTTCCAGATAGATCCGCTTGCCTGTAACCTGGGTTAATTCCTGAACCTCTATACCCTCAGGAAATTCCAGATAGGGAAATATTGGGAGTTTAGCGAGGTAATCCGAGATAAAAGTCTGATACTCATCTCTGGGGAGAGATAGTGTTAATCCATCCTCAATAAATGATTTAAGATAATCATAAGAAAATGGGAATTCACACCGGTAAAGTTTTCCATCTCTGTAAAACCAAATTGGACGTGTTGTTAATATTTTTATTTTATCGTCAACACGAATTTCTTCGTTATCCCTTATAAAGTAGGGATGAAAACGAAAATGTTTGTTTATTTCTTCAAGTCTGAAAATCAGGTGCCAGGGTTTTCGACCAAAACGAATCCGTTTACCGATAGAACCATCTTCATTTTTAAGATTAATCTCGCTATTGCGAAGCAGACTAAACAGCTCACCGGCATCAAGACCAAATTTCAAATAGGAGGCTTCCAGGCGGCCTCTGTAATATGTAGATGATTGTTGAGATTGTACGCGTTCCAGATAAGATATAGCAATGAGATCACTGGCTGTATTAAAGACATTTTGTGCGGATAATTCGCTAAATGATGGCTCCTGAATTCTACCATGGGTTCCATCTTTTTTCATGTATACCTTAATTGGTTTCAGGTTCCAGTAATTCTCAAGAATATGAACGACATAAATGAGTTTCCATCGTACTTCCTCGGAAAAATCCGTGTTGACGCGCTGGATAGCTATCTGTTTCTCAAAATATTCCCGCCAGTTAGCGCCGTCCACAATATCCTCGTCTCGCACATGATCATCGATAATAGCCAGAGCGGCGGCCACGGCATGTTTACAGACATGATTATAAGAGCATGTACAGACAGTTTCAAAAAATCGTTCATCTACACTTAATCTAACCACATAGGGATGTCCATCCTGTACTGAGGCAATAACAGAAGAGTTATCCCAATTGGTAATTTTAACCTGTCCATTTTTATAATAATCCAGGCCCTGTTTAAATATTATCTCAGGTACCCGTTCTTTCAGTTCTTTCAGATTAATATTTATCAAGTGATCCTCAGCATTTTTCAAAATGATACTAATAGCAAACTCTAATATATAAAGAATATTTTTCGTGTCCAAATCGAAATGTGTTCTTTTTACATTTTTTTCTCTTTATATCCATCGAAAACGGCTTTATATATCTAGCCAAATCTATTCATAAAATCTCTATTAAATTCGCTGACCCTCCCCCAGCCCCTCCCTACCCATGTCTCCGGTCTATACACCTGTAAGCTTGCAGGGAGGGGTGTCGAGCATAGCGAGACGGGGTGAGTTATTAAAAAAATTTAGTCTTAACTATCAAACAAAATATTTGGGAAATAATTTCCTTATTTCTTTTTTAATCCAAATAAATTTACATTTGATTTTACTATCGTGAAAAGCACTGCTTAAGTAATACCTATTAACATATTCTTTATTAATAGCTTTATATTAAATTCACTCTATAACCAGAAGATAATTAAATTAGTTCCAGGTAAGATATGCTTTTTCAGTTTTTAAACTGAAATGTTTTAGCCGACATGTTTAAATTTTCATTGACGTCAAGGAAATTTATACTTATGTTCATATCGCAGGGTCTGACCACGGGTCCAAATACCGAGTTGAGATCATTGTCTCGGGGCGTCAGGACAAAATCCGGATTTCTGGAGCGCCTATCTCTTTGTGGCAGACCCTGTATATTATCTGAGTATTCGACTATTTCACACGCAAATTATCCCTATAAATAAATTTTAGATAAGTATTTCATCCTATAAGTATCAGTTTTTTATAAAGTTGTGCTTCTAACCCGCTGCTGCCCAAGACGCCTATAGCTGTAGCATAAATTTACTAAATTAAATTCGCCCGGCGCTTGTGAGCAGCAAACCGTTAGTGGTTATTGAAAAATATAAATAAAAGACATTGATTAAATGAAAGATATAGAAGGAATAAAATACTACTCGCCAATAGAAGAAAAAATTAACATCATTTCTCATGCTATCGGTTTGATTTTAAGTATTGTTGCTTTGGTGCTTTTAGTTACGTATGCAAATCTGCATGGGAACGTTTGGCATGTTGTAAGTTTTGGCATTTTTGGAGTAAGTTTAATTATTTTATATGCGGCTTCTACTTTTTACCACAGTGCTAAAAAACCAGAGTTAAGAAGCAGATTGAGAATCATTGACCATGCATCTATTTATGTTCTCATTGCTGGAACCTACACTCCTTTTACGCTTGTTACGCTGAATGGCCCAATAGGTTGGGTGATTTTCGGTACTTCCTGGGGATTGGCTTTAACTGGAATAATTTTGAAACTATTTTTTACAGGAAAATATCATTTAATTTCGATACTAATGTATGTATTCATGGGGTGGTTAATCGTTTTCGCTATAAAACCATTAATTAATAATTTATCTTTAGATGGTTTACTTTGGCTTTTTGCAGGCGGAATAGCTTACACAATTGGTGCAACTGTATACAGCATTAAGAAAATAAAATTCAATCACGCCATCTTCCATGTATTTGTTTTGATTGGTAGTTTTAGCCATTTTGTGTCGGTGTTCTTTTATGTTTTACCAGTTAAATAAACCAGCATCTGCTTTGGTATCGCTTAAATCGTATTGATTGTAAATGGCTGTTGAAGCACTAGCTTACTAGGAATTGTCTGATAGTCGCTATCTGCCCGAAAAAGAGATAAAACATTATGATTACTTTTGAAAATATTTCTAAAAATTATCTGGCGGGATGATTCAAAAAGTGGGTCTGATTCAGGCCTTGCTTCATAAACCGAAATTATTGGTTTTGGATGAGCCTTTATCAGGCCTTGATCCGGCAAGCAGGGTGTTATTTCAAGATGAATTAAAAGGCTTTTACAAATCTAATGTAATGCTTGTTCTTTGGATTGGTTTACCAATTCTTTCAATTATCTCTTTTTTATTTTTTCCCGAATTAAATAGTGAAGTTCCTGCCAGCACTTTGTCCTCAGGTATTGTTTCCAGTGTAGCCGGTTGGCTGGCTTCTATTATGCTGGCAGTTCATATTATTCATGAAAAATCCCATCATGTATATGATTTGTTTTTAATACGACCGGTAACTCGCACCCAGATTATATTTGCTAAATTTTTCGCTGTATATTTTTGTGTCGCCTTGGCAAGCATTCTTGCTATATTGTTAAGTTTTCTGATTGATTATATAGTTCTAAATCGCTTCAGTAGTTCTTTGCTTTTAGACACAATTCAATCGCTGATAATAAGTTTTTCCATAATTTCTATTGAATGTGCGGCAGGTGCTTTTATTGGCGTTTCTGTTTCAACAGTACTAGTAGGAATTATATTGATTATTATTACACACAATATTGCCTCTCTTTCGATAATTATGCCTTTGATGAAAGAGTTCTCTAATCCAATTTTAAGTTCAAGTATTACTGGAATTTTTTTGACGATAGTATTTCTGACAGCGGCAGTATGGATGTTTAATCGAAAGCAATTTTAATGAATATTTATTTTATAGTGATATTAAGCGGCGGCTAATAATGGGCTGCAAGGGAATTAGCACGCGTCAGGTGATCACAGGATCTACCATGGCAGGTCTCCTTTATGCCCTTCTTGATATTTTTTTCCCGAAAAAATTATTAAAGAAAAGATCTTTTCAGAACTCTTTCTTCGGCAACGGAAATCGACAATTATTACATTCAGTTACGCCTCACTCGTTATCATTTTTTTGAATTTTATCCAGGAAGTCAATAAAAAATTTGGCCCGGGTATTCTGCTGAAGATAGTGCTCGGTAATAAATGTTTGAACAATACTTTCACTCGAGAAATCGTTGTTTCCTTCAGGATAAGCAACTACTTTCCAATAATAAGTCATATTCGATTCCAAATTCTCTATCGTTCTGCTTATTTTATTAATTTGAGTGGGCGATGGCGCTGTAATTTCATCTTTACAACTGAAAAACACTAAAAATATCACAAGTATAGTTACAATAAATAGATATGGTTTTTTCTTTTTTCTACTGATACCCCCCATTAATATTATTCCAAAAATAAAAGAACAACAAAGAGTTCCATTAAGAGTAAATGAGTGAAGTATAGCAACCATCACAGGTTCAGAATCTGTAAAATTTGGATCTGTTGAGTAATATAAATCATAACTGCTTGTGGTTTTTCCTTCCCAAATAAAAGTCACAGATGATGGACTCTCAACATTGATTCGCTTTGGGGATATAATATGAATTTTTGAGAATAAATCTCGCAGGTAGTAGGAATGACTTCCTTTTTTTAATTCTTCTTTCAAATTTATTATAACAAACTCTTCAAAGTTATGGAAGTGAAATAAGTAAATAACTTTTCTTTTTAAATCATAAATATTCGAATACTGCGTTGGATAACTTCCTTCCTGGTGTGTAGCTGAAAGAATAGAGCCAAATAGCTGTAACGATATTTCATTACTATTCTCCAAAATAGATACAGCGGTTTCGTATCTCCTGCTAGGATACCCACCAATTTCAGGGTGAGAATGATAAAAATTTGTTGCCACCTGGTAATCACCATTTTTCATAATAATACTATCCCCTTCGACAATCATTGAAGCGCCTGTCGCGTCCCCAATCAGGTACTGTGCCTTATACTGATCATCACAATAATAATTTTCAAAAACAATAAGTGCTTCCTGGACAGAAGCGCATTCTTCAATCACTTTCTCCATCAGAGGACCATAGTATTTTTCTTTATTAGCTTCAGAATAAGGCATTTCGAGATAAGCACAACCTGTTGCATCCCAGAATAAGCCCTGATCATTCAAACCACCCTGTGGGAATCCACCTGCAAATCCGAACTTTACCCAACCGTGTTTTCCCTCTTCGGGAGGAAAAAACCAGATTTTAGTATTAGAATCAGACCAATCTTCATTGTTCCCACCTAAGATTGTATTTCCATCTGTTGCATAAAAAACTGTGCAAGGGTACAACGGCAGGCATACTCCGGAAATTACCATAAAAATCAAAGACAAAATAATTTTCAATTCTTATCTCCTTAAAAAGAAAATGAAGACTTAAAATGAAAAGCCTTTCGGTTCGCACTTGAGCAGAGCCGAAGGGCTTATCACCTATCAAAAATATACGTAACCTAAACCAGTTTGGTTTCCATATTAATTGTTTTCAGCTGCGATGTTTTTTTCATTCCAACCTACTATGGCTGCAGGCAATGTATGCGCCAGATAGAGCAATCCGCCGGCAAGCAAAACATCGATAGGCTGATATTCTGCAATAGCGAAGGCATAAATAATTATAAGGCAAATAATAGCAAAAATGCTATAGGCATATCTTAAAGCATTCAATACAACTTGCATTTCTCTTTCATCCAAGTTCTTAGATGATGTATGAACCATTTTCCAGAATTTGGTTTTGATAAATGCTCTAAAAAAGGAAATTATAAGAATCGCTAGAGATCCGATCTCAAAAACAACCGAGAATATTGGCCATTGGAAATATTTCCCTGTGTAAAAAAATACTAATACAGCAATCAGACTTAAATAATTAAGTAAAATCCAGTATCTGTTCTGTTTTCTAAAATTTTGTTGTTCCATTTCACTGTTCTCCTTTAAATTTGTTTTTTAGTTCTATTATCTCTTCACTAAGAGGCTTTAATGGTTTTGGCGAAAAAATTAGTTCTACTGGCAAGCCGAAGTATTCACTTATCTTAAATGCTAAATCTAAACTGGGATTATAATCTTCTCTTTCGAGATAACCAACTGTTTGGAAATTAACTCCGATTTTTTCTGCCAACTCTTTTCTTGATATATTCCGTTCTTTTCTTAAGACGGAAATTCGGTTATACAATTTTCTTGATTCCATATATTCTCCATTGTTTTATATTATATATCATTTGTTATCAATATAATACTATTTATTGTATATATACAACAAATTATTTAAAAAGTTTCATATTTTTTCATTTTTTTCGATATTTTAGATATTATTTTTTACTACAATGAATTTTTATAAAGGACTATTATAAGAGAACTGTAACTGTAACCTATTGAGAAGTATCTATTTATTGTATCAGTTTATAAATAGAATTATATTGCCACTTTAAAATGAGGACCCTATCAATCTGTTCAACCTCGTAATAGGAGGTTATATGGCGGGACAAGGTAGTACAGGAAATGTAATTGCTGCTTTGGCAAGTTTTTTCATCCCAGGATTAGGACAACTTCTCCAAGGCAGGTTATTAATGGCAATAATACAGTTTGTACTGGCCGCTGTATTATGGATATTTTTATTAGGCTGGGTAATTCATTTATGGTCTATATTAGATGCGGCATTGTTTAAACCTAAATAATTACCTAACCTGATATATTCATAGTGCGGTAAACCGCAAGTGACTAAAGTTAAAAGTGATCTAAAGTGCCTAAAATAACAAAGTTTTTGGCTACAATAGCATA
>JAGLYF010000153.1 GCA_023132435.1 Calditrichia bacterium
AATTTCAAGGGGCCTTGATTTTTTTGCTACTTTTTCATCAAGGAAAAAGTAGCACACCGTAGGCATCTCAAGGGGCCAACGACTTTTTTCAGTTCCCCGCATTCGCGGGGACAAGTTTTGGTCTTTTCAAAAAGCATGTCCCGACGAAGGAGGGATCAGCCCCCGGAGGTCACTCAAGGGGCCTTATCCTGGGTGGGATATGAATAGATGAGTTAAAATATCACGGACATTCGTCCGGCAAAAATAGCTGGATTCAGAAAAATAAAGGAGGAACATCATGGATATTCAGACACTCACCTCATTTTTCATGTGGTGCACAATCATAAATGGCGGCATATTTTTTCTGTGGACAGTGCTCTCTTTGTTCGCCCAGGATTTAGTGTATCGCATACAATGCAAATGGATCCCCATTCCCCGGGAAACCTTCAACGTGGCTATATACTCGTTCCACGGGTTGTTCAAAATTGTCTATCTGGTCTTCAATGTCGTACCCTACGTGGCTCTGCTGATTGTCGGCTAAAATGGATCATCCTATGCTTCTTCTTAATCCGAAAAAATACGATATCGAGCATTCAGATAAGCGCTTTCAGGAGATCATCCGCAAAACAATAGACTTTTTCGAAAGCGAAGGACTGAAAAAAATCAAGGATGACGATCATCAAAGAATATGGTATTCCGATTTTCTGGAATTCGTGAAAAAAGAAGAAATTTTTGCGACTCTTCTCACTCCTTCTGAATATGGTGATAAAGACGCCCGCTGGGACACCTGGCGAATTGCCCATTATAGTGAAATCCTCGCCTTTTATGGACTGGCATACTGGTATACCTGGCAAGTATCTATACTCGGTCTTGGTCCCATCTGGATGACAGAAAACGATAGCCTGAAGCAAAGGGCCGCTAAATTTCTCAAAGAAGGAGAGGTGTTCGCCTTTGGTCTATCCGAAAGGGACCACGGAGCCGATATCTATTCTACCGGGATGTCGCTTACCCCCCGGGAAGATGGCACATACAGAGCAAACGGTTCTAAGTATTACATCGGTAATGGAAATATCGCTAAGATGGTATCCACCTTTGGAAAAATTGCTGATTCTGATGACTATGTGTTTTTTGTGGCCAATTATCTGCACGATAATTACGACTGCGTGAAAAATATCGTTTCCAGTCAAAGCTATGTGGCTGAATACGCTCTGAATGACTATCCCATCACGGAAGAGGATATCTTGTCAAAAGGTCAGGATGCCTGGGATGCTGTTTTAAATACCGTTAATATTGGAAAGTATAACCTGGGATGGGCGTCCATCGGAATCTGTACGCACTCCTTCTATGAAGCTATCAATCACGCTGCACACCGCCGGCTCTACAACATGTATGTGACAGATTTCCCCCACGTAAAGCAGATATTTACCGATGCCTATGCACGCCTGGTGGCCATGAAACTTTTCGCCCTGAGGGCGGCAGATTATATGCGTGTAGCATCGCCGGATGACAGGCGTTATCTACTGTACAATCCCGTTGTCAAGATGAAGGTAACAACACAAGGTGAGGAAGTAATTAACCTTCTCTGGGATGTCATTGCCGCAAAAGGATTTGAAAAGGACACCTATTTCGAAATGGCTGCCAGGGATATTCGGGCGTTGCCCAAACTTGAAGGAACGGTTCACGTGAATGTCGCTCTCATCGTAAAATTTATTGCCAATTACTTTTTCAAACCGGCAAAATTTCCTGAGGTAGCAAAACAGTCTGAACCGAAAAACGACGACTTTCTCTTTAACCAGGGACCCACCCGTGGATTGGGTAAAATCCGCTTCCATAATTACAAAATTGCCTATAACAGTGTGGACGTTCCCAATGTGAAAATATTCAAAAAACAGACCAGATTACTCAAACTGTTCCTCCTCCTTGCAAAACCGAATAATGCACAGCGCGAAGATATTGACTTTTTACTCACTCTGGGAGAAATCTTCACTCTCGTTGTTTACGGACAGCTCATTCTTGAAAATGCGAAGATATACAATATCGGGGATGATATTATCAATCAGATTTTTGATTTCATGGTAAGGGACTTTTCTAAGTTTGCTCTTCAGATGTATTCAAAAACGAGCAGTACCAGAAGACAGATGAGACTCTGTTCCATGATGATGAAAAAACCAGCAGTGAACAAAGACCTCTTCGACCGCGTATGGAAAAATTACATTTATGCCTTAAAAGATCAGTACCTAATGAGTGAATGAATAGGTTCGTGAAATTGAGTTTATGGACGGAGAATTATTAAATGAAAAAAACGACACTTATTACCACTATAATCTTTCTGTTTGTTTCCGCATCACTGGCCGGTGAATTCAGCGGTATCGGGATGAAATTAGGGTATAACTCTTCAACTTTTGCCGGAAATGATATCCCCGGGAAGGGGGTAAGTTCCCAGGGAGGTTTGGCAATAGGAGGATTTTTCGGCTATAAGTTCAATCAAAAATTCTCGCTGCAACAGGAAATATTATTCACGACAAAAGGAGCTAAGATCAACACAATCGGAGACGTTTATCTCAACAATATCTTTATGTATTTTGAATTTCCTTTATTGGCAAAAATGACATTCCGACCGGAACAGATGCTCAGACCGATTGTATTTCTCGGACCGGCATTTGGCATAAATATTTTGGCGGTCAATGATACCGCTGTTCTCGAAGATATCCGGGCAATCGATTTTGGTATTGTTCTGGGAGCCGGAATTGAAATCTGGCGTTTTGTCATGGATGTAAGACTATATGAAGGTTTATTCAACTTCGACCAAAGTGCCGGTGATATCGACCTGAAGAACAGGACAATTTCAATTGTAACCGGTTATTCATTTTAATCCCCTGAAAGAAACAGTGATGAGAAAACATATTTATATACCAATAATATCATTGTCTGTGATACTAATCGTATGTGTGACCACCATGGCCTCTACAGCATTCATGGCCGCGAAGGGGAGTAAAGTTTTAACAGGAAGAAATGGTGACTCGGATAACCTGAATGTCATCATGCATGTGTTACCTTCCTCTGATGTGAAATACGGCAGGATTTACCTGGGTGCTGAAGACAGAGGGGGATTCTATTATACAACCGGTATGAATGATCAGGGGCTGTGGTATGGTTCCACATCCCTGTATGATGGGGCTGCCCTTCCTGAACGGCATGATATAAAAAATCATGACAACAAACCGACCTGGCCTTATGAGCTTACTGTAAAGGTCATAGAAGAATGTACGACGGTAGATGAAGCCATTGAGATATACTCAACATATTTTACACCATACTGGAATGGACATACTTTATTTGTTGATAATAATGGCAACTCAGTAATTGTTGAGTATGGTGAAAAAGATGTGGTCTTTATTCGCAGGAAGAACTATTACCAGGCAATGTCAAATTTCCCCAACGCCGATACACTCAACGCCAGATGGTATAATTGTTATCGATATAAAACAGCAGAAAGTATGCTGGCCGGTAGGCAGGAAATATCTACTGATTTGTTTCGAATCATTTGCGATGCAGTTCATCAGGAAGGATCATCTCCAACAAGTTTGTCTACCGTCTATGATGTAATTCAGGGCAATCTCTACATTTATTATTTTTACTGTTATGATGAACACCTGATTTTTAATTTGAATGAAAAACTGGCCAAGGGGGAAAATTATTACAAATTACCTGAGTATTTTAATCAGATTAAACTAAGATATCCCATTAAAGGAGAACATGTAAATCCGTCATCAGTTAACTTTACCTGGAATGGGAATGCAGATAATTATAATTTATATTATTCAACTAATCCAAATTTTATTGGTGCTGAACCTATCATGAGCAAGAGTACAGAATCGCCATGGAAAAAATCATATAGTTTTTTATACCTTCTTTTGGGACCTTTGGTCTATGCCGCAATTTCGAGACATAGAAAAAAAATAATACTGCTGATTATTGGCTTTATTGCTGTTAATTTTTATATATCCTGCGAAATGGGAACCATTTCTTCACCTTTTGCTCCCTCCACCATTGAGCACCATAAAACTATCGAGAATTTACAACCGGATACATTATATTATTGGAAGGTTGTTGCGATTGGGACAGAGGAGGGTATCAACAGTGAAAGTATTATGCATAAATTCAAAACCACGAATTAAAACCGTAGGGGGGACCGGATCGTGGTATCTTCTTCAGGTGGAGTGGTCTCCTGATCCAGCCTAATATGGTTATTCGTTCAGCAAATTATCAGTTAGAATGACAAATATATAACTATGGCTCATAA
>JAGLYF010000154.1 GCA_023132435.1 Calditrichia bacterium
ACCCATTTGCGGCGGCGAGACACGAACTATCCAGCCAAATTTCGCTGCACCGAGCAAAACTTTATTCCATGCCAGATCACCTATTTTTTTAAAATCGGTTTGCAGCAATAAGTGCCCTGCCTGCATTTGCTGTAATTCCTGTCCGTGGAGTGAAGGTTCTTCAAAAATACTACTATTATTTTCCAACACTTCTACATATTGATGAGAAGAACTGTCAAGCACTTCATCCCATTTACTTTCCAGGTTAACTGGTGCATAATGTGCGATTAAGTAGATAATCATAAAACCAACTGAAAAGACAAAACCACCTTTTATCATGCGCATAAGGGTGAGCGGCAACATTTTCATCCGGATAAATACTATGAACAGAATTAAGATAATAACAGCTGTACATCCAACAATATATGGATAGTTTTCCAGAATATTGTTGAAGTTTAAATACAATAAAGCAACTTCCTCGGAGTCTGATACCAGGAAGCGGAGATATTTGAGGTATATAAAATAAAATACTCCTAAAGTTGCCGCTATAAAAAATCCTATTTCTATTTTTTGACGTCTGGAAACCGGTAAATATGAGGTCTTAATAATTTTGTCTATCAGCAAGGGGTGATTTTTCCAGTCACAAGAGTAGACATAAAACTTTTTATTTTTCCCTTTGGGAACGAACCAGCCTTTTCGTTTTAGAATAAAAGCATATTCGTCATCAATATATGCGACGGTAGCCTGGGATAACAGGATTTCGTTCCCCTTGCTTATATTTTCTACTCTGGCAGCTACATTGACAATATCACCATATACATCTTCTTTTTCAACAATAGCATCACCCGTATGAATTCCGATGCGGATACGAATATTAAAAGTATCATCACCTTGCCGTTCCATAGCCATAGTTTGTTGCATGGCAACAGCTGCTTTTATCGCATATTCAGGTTTTGCAAAGGCTGCCATAATGGAATCACCAATTGTCTTAATAATTCTGCCTTTGAATTTTTGGACTACCGGAAAAAGCAGCCGGTTATGGCGGTCAACCATAAGTCTTCCCTGGACATCACCGAATTTATCCCAGTATTTTGTTGATTCTTCTATATCTGTGAACAGGATTGTCACATGTTTTTTTGAGGACTTTATATGACGGCTTGCGTTGTTATCAATTATACTTGTTGCATCTTTTTTCATGGCATTAATCAATGTTTATACATTATATCTCTATTTTAAATTATCGTCACTAAGGGAAGATAGTTTAAATAAAATTATTCAAACTGTGATTTTAAAGCAGCAGGTAGAGCCAACAATGATTGGAGTGAAGAAGATGATTCTATCACGATAGATAATAGAACGCGGATGACGCAGATAACGCTGATTTACGCTGATAAGGAAATTAAAAAATTATGAATGTGATTGGCCATTTTGAAATTTGCCGTTAAATTGTAGGGGCGACCCCAATAAAATCGGGATTTTCAACCGGGTCGGTCGCCCATTTGCCAGATGCGAAGGATTCTAAACTACATGTGATCAAAAATTGATTCGTTCTAAAATTCTGCATTTGTTTACAAGTGCAGAAGAATCGAACAGAGTTTAAGCGGGAAAACTTTTAGAATCCCCGCTTGCAATATAAAAATTCTGTATCTAAATTTAATACAACCGTATTCAATATTAATACAATTGATATGTTAAAAAATTTATTCTCATCGGAAACCCGGATTTTACTCTTGAATCAATTCTTAATGAATCCGGACAAAGAATTTTATCTGCGTCAAATTTCCACTATTTTTAAACTATCACCCCGCCAAGTAAGTTTGGAATTACAAAATCTGGAAAAAATAGATTTAATTAGGAAGCGAATATCAGGCAAGCAGCATTACTATTCAATAAATGAGCAACATCCTTTATTTGAAAATTTAAAGAATATTTTTCTAAAAACAGTCGGTCTGAAGGATGTTATTAAAAATTATCTTGATGTTTTTACATCTGAAATAGTGTTTGCTTTTATTTATGGTTCAATGGCAAAAGGTAATGCAGCGGCTGAGAGTGATGTTGATTTAATGATTATTGGCAATCTGAGTACACGTAAGGTTTCCGGTTCTATGCTACAGGCTGGTAACGAACTTAAACGAGAAGTTAATTTTTCAATATTTTCTTTAAATGAGTTCAAAGACAGGTTGAAAAATAATGATCATTTTATATCAACTGTTATGAAAGAACCTAAAATTTTTATAATAAAGGATTTAGATGAGTTTGAACGGTTGGCAAAAGAATGGATGGCTGCAGCCACATCAAACAAGTCGTGAAGAGGTGCAGAACATACTACAAATTATAAAGCGCGATTTGCGGGACAGTCAATTATCAGATTTGTCACCGGATTGGCGATTTGCGATTAGCTACAATGCAGCTTTACAATGCTGTACCATTGCCCTTTATTGCATGGGATTTAAATCCGGCCGGGGACAAAGTGAACATTACCGGGTCATTCAGACTCTACCTTTAACAATGGGCGATAAGTATGATGAAACACGTGACTATTTAAATGCCTGTCGAGTGAAAAGAAATATTAGTGATTATGATACAGCCGGGACAATTTCAACACAAGAGGTAAGTGAACTAGTAGAGACGGGGCAAAAACTGTTTAATGAGTTAAGTATGTGGCTAAGTAAAAATTATCCCAATTATTTATGAAAATTTTTAAAAATAAATAGAAACAATAATTGACGTTTAATAGTGTCCGAGTTGAAATTGTTGTTATCTAATCATAGCCTTCAATGAAATGCCTGTCAAATTGCATTGTTTGCAAATCAATCGTGACATAGGTAAAAGGCGAAAGCTGCCCAGGTTGAATACAAATTGTGTTCCCAAGTTGTGCATACCATTTTCCACTGAATTCAGGAGATTCATGAATATGACCATGTAGTGAAAGCTTCGGTTGGTAAGTCTGCAAGAAGGTATAAATAGCTTTCGATCCTACTTCGACACCCTTAGCACACTTGTCCAGGCCCAACTTGTAGGGAGGCATATGAATTACATATATACTCTGCTCTAAATTCATGGGCCGAACCAACTTTTCCAGCTCATCTTCAATGGTCGGGAGTGTTTTCGCGTAAGCAAACCAGTCTTCTATCTCTTCCAAACCATGTTGAGTAGATAGTAAACCTGTCCCAAATTGTTCTTGGAATTTGTAGTCCTGGGTATCCATTCTACATCGATCTTTAAGGCGGAATGGATAGTCCACCACCCAGTTCATACCTACAAACTCATATTCCCCGATCTCAAACTTGCGCTGTGCTAAATTAATAAGATAGGGATATTTGTTGCATGTCTCTTCAAAGAGACTATCAAAGATTCTGAGGTCGTCATTGCCTAAACAGCAAAGATAGTAGATTCGCGCATCGTTGAATTTTTCAAAGTGGTTGTCTAGGTAATCAGTGATGAATTGGTCTTGCGCAAGAAGATTTTCTGTCTTTGGAAGCATATCTCCGCCATTGATGATAACATCAGCTTCAAATTCCTGTGCAGCTTCAAGTAAACGGTCGTACTTCCAGATATATCCATGTAAATCTGTTATAAACAAAATCCTCATATTCGATTCAAATTGTTCTTTATTGTCAATATCAAGTCCTGAATTAACCGCCAAGACGCAAAGAAAATGGGTCCAATAGAGTAAAGCCAGAGCAACGATCTCCGCAACTCTGAGCCTCCTCATCAAACCGTGCATGCGGTTTTCCCGCACACGGCTTACCGATAGTCTTCATCTCAAGCATTCACAGGATGTCAACGCAGTGCATATTTAGTCGGGTCAACCAGTCCGTATTTATTCACTAATACCCGCAAAGCTCCTTGATTATAAAGCTTGCATTTTCGTTGACTCTTCCTTTTGTAGTATCTCTGTAATTTCTTTCCGAGATAGTACCTTAAGTTCCTTTTCGCCTTGTTTGGATAAGTTACTCCTTGTATCGTAAAATAATTTATCCATCCTCTTAGTATTGCATTTAAATCGTCAACCAATATTTGAGGTGCTTTGTGCCCATTTTTACTTAGATATTCTCTAATGTTTGACCTGACCTTTTTCTGTGATTTCTTGCTTGGTTCAACATTCCAGTATTTGTATGGTCGTCCATACAAGTCGTCTGAAAAACGAAAGGTGTGACCGAGAAAATCAAAAGATTCTTCATACGCACAGACTACTCTGCTTTTTTCCTCATTCAACTTCAGCTTCATTTTACTGAACAATCGGTTCATATACTCAAAGCATTCTTCTGGTATCTTTTCTGCCATTAACACAAGATCATCCGCGTATCTGACCATCTTAACACCATTTCTTTGAAAAATGCCCCTTGTTCTGTTTACCGCTTTGTCCAATAAATGTAGGTATATATTGGCTAATAAAGGCGATATTACGCCTCCTTGTGGCGTCCCAACTTTGCTTTTCTTACCGCCTTTTGGTCTCCCATCTTCCATTACCGGGGCTTTTAACCACATTTTTATGAGGTGTAATATATTCTTATCACTTATCCTAAGTGCCACCACATGCATTAATTCCTTATGCGGAATTGTGTCAAAATATGCACTTAGGTCAGCATCAAATACATCACTTTTCCCCTCTTGCAGATTCTTCTTGATTTCTCTTACTGCGTCTCCCGCAGAGCGGCGCGGTCTGAAACCATAAGAGTTTTCTTCGAAATCCGCTTCAAAAATAGGTTCTATTACAAGCTTTACCGTCATCTGTACTACTCTGTCTTTCACTGTCGGTATTCCCAATGAACGGGTTTTCCCATTTGCTTTTGGTATTTCAACTCTCAGGACTGCTTGAGGTTTGTAAGTTTTGTTCTCCAACTCTTCGATTATCTCAGAGATAAACTTATCCACCCCATAAGCTTCCACATCCTTAAAGCTGACTCCATCAACTCCCGGACACCCATTCTTGGCTTTACATCGCCTGTATGCTTCCCTTAGAAAATGAGGCAACCTGACTTTGTCATACAATACATAAAAACGAAATCCCTTATCCTGCTTGGCTTTTCGATATAGTTTACGCTGTAAGTCTTGAACTCTTTCC
>JAGLYF010000155.1 GCA_023132435.1 Calditrichia bacterium
AAAATGTGGGACACGATCAGCTTAAAAAAGGGGGACTAAGGGGGTTGTCTAGTGATTTTATCATTATCTTGATTTTCACCAGGTGAATTTTTAACTTCTGATTCAATTGCGGGATCGTCTAGAGGCAAGACGCCTGGTTCTGGCCCAGGTAACCGGGGTTCGAATCCCTGTCCCGCAGCATAAAGCCCCTTCTTGTACGGGGTTTTTTTATTTAACCGCCAAGCCGCATATAAAAAAAAAGTAACCTTGATGGTGTTCTAGCTCACAAGCGCAAAAATATATTATCGTATAATTACACTATATCCGTTGGAAAAACCAACCATAGGTGCCAAATCATGAAAAATTCAAACTTACTTCGCAGCCATTTTATGCCTATTTTTTACAAAACACATAAAATTATGTTGATATTTATCTGTCTAATCTTTCTTCTCTCTTCAACAGGATTTGCTTTTCAGATGGAAAAGACATCCAGAGTACAGGTTGGGATTATAAATTTTTTATATCTTCATGATAAAGGATATGAATCTCAGAGTAACTCCAATCATGAAATTGAAACATCGATCCTTTTTCCTGGGATTGAGAATGAGATTCGACAATACGGTATGTCAAACTTTAGTATCAAGTTTGAAAAAGTGATAAACGGTAATCTGAAATACTCAGAGTCTTCAGAACAAATATCTGAATCCTATAAAAATAACGGTAATGGGTATGATCTTAATGTCTGGGGATTGGTGAAACCGATCAACTGGTTAAGTCATTATGACCTGGATTTAATAATATTTATCGACTCACATTTAATATTAAGATCAATCATTAAAATCAGGAATAACAGAATAGTTCAATGGGATGGTAAAAAATGTAATCTTTCTCAAGATGCTCTCAGTGTACTTCCCGGTGTCTTTGCTTATGTCCTGGCTCATCAAAATGGGCAGAAGTCGGCGGATCAAGTTTACACTCAGATTTCAGAGCGTTTAAAAATACTTCCTAAAGCAATAAGCAAAGATACAATGAAGATGATCCGAAACTGGTCTCCTCAAGAATCAGTCGCATCGAATGAAAATGTTGGTACTGTTCAATTCGTGTATGAAAGTGGTTTAGATTATAAATTGACGATTGATCAATCGATGTATGATCTGTTACAGAGATTTTTAGCTACGAATAAGTCTTTTAATTGGTATCTGGATCAGGGTGGGCTATTAATGCCGGAAATTTCGATTGTACTCGGCAGTCCGGATCAGGAAATCAGTACGTCAGATTTCGAAATGTCCTACGCCGAGCCAAGAACACCGGCACAGCTTCAGGTAGGAATTGTACCCTTCGAAAACAATTCCGGAAGTTCTGATCATGATTGGGTAGGATTTGGCTTAGAATATCTGTTATCAAACAAATTTTCTCATATTCCTTATTATAAACTTGCCGATCGTATTGCTGTTCAGAAGTTTATCAATAGCGATAGCGCGAGTGTGTATGTCAATGGTGAAGAGTGGACTTTGGATTACAGTATTGGTGGATCCTATGCCGCAGACAATAGAAGTATG
>JAGLYF010000156.1 GCA_023132435.1 Calditrichia bacterium
TTTCAAACAAAATAGTCCACGAATTTCACGAATTAGCACGAATTATTCTATGAGTCCACTCCAAAGACGAGGTATTCGTTATGCCGAATTTATTTCAGCATCTATAACTTCAATAAAAACAAGAGATCCTGAACTAAATTCAGGATGACTATTTCGGTTTTCCCTTTTTAAAGTGGACTCATTTATATATTTTTACAGATATTTGTGGAAATTCGTGCTAATTCGTGTAATTCGTGGACTCAGTTCTTCTAGAGTTCCCTCAAATTTGATTTTAGCCAGTTTTGTATATCCTTATAACCGGGGAATTGTTTTTCTGTTTTTCTAAATGCAGGCGGATGAATGACACGTCTGCCATTTTTTCTTTCGGAGGGATAATAGATATGTAACATTTCATGATAAACCATATACCGGACGATATCTTCCGGAACAGCGGATTGATCAAATACACGGCTAATGACCAGTAAATCCCGTTCTTTATCATAAAATCCAAGACGCCAATAGCTATTTTTCCTGCTCCACCCAAGGACGGGAATTTTTAGATTGCTCCCGAAATACAAGGCGTTGAGTTGATTGAAAATCTTTGTTAAATCAAATATCTCACCCTTCGCTGTATAGGCATCGAGACGATTATGTTTTTTGACCGGCAAGGATTCCTTCAGGATCTCAATATAATCATTATAGCTCTTTCGGATATCTCTTCCAACTTTTACCTTATAAACTTTTGCCAGAAGTATAATCGCTAACAGTTCAATAATTCTTTCCGGTGCGTGGCGGAAATGTTCGTTCACTCTGATTCGAATCCGCCAGAGTGTCCATTCGATTGTATGTTTTAGACTGCGGAACTTATAAAATTCCACATCAATTTTCTTATATTTTGTTTTAAAATATTGTCTTTGGACAGTATTGAATATCGTTTCGATATGGCTATCAGGCATGGCCTTTTTCTGACACGATATTTTTCAAAAAAGTTAGAAATTCTTCAGATATGTCATCTTTTTTCAGGGCAATTTCAACAATCGTTTTTAAATAATCCAGTTTGTTACCAATATCATATCTTTTTCCTTCGATTGCATAGGCATAGATATCTTCCCTTTGTACCATAAGCTGTAAAGCGTCTGTGAGTTGTATTTCATTATTTTTATCTGCCGGCGTATCTTCAATGGCTTTGAATATTTTGGGTGTTAAAATATATCTCCCGGCCAATGCCAGATCTGAAGGGGTTTTATCGATTGAAGGTTTTTCTACCAGCTCGGTTAGTGACCATAAAGCATCACTAACCTGTTTTCCACCAACTATCCCAAAACGGGAGACATTCTCCTTTGGCACTGTTTCGACAGCCACAATGGTATGACGATATTGTTCGTAGATATCAATTAATTGTTGAGTAACCGGAATGACAGAATCGATAATGGTATCTCCCAGCAACACTGCGAAAGGTTCATTTCCAACATGCTGTTCCGCATAACGAATTGCATCACCCAAACCATTGATCTCTTTCTGTCTGATAAAATGAATATTAGCCATATCTGCAATTCGTCTGATTTCATTATACTGGTCATCCCGTTTTTTATTCTCAAGATAGAGTTCCAGATCATGGTTACGGTCAAAATGATCTTCAATAGCTCTTTTACCTTTGCCGATGATGATCAGGATATCATCAATGCCGGAATCAATTGCTTCTTCGACGACATATTGTATTGTCGGGGTGACAATAATCGGTAACATCTCTTTTGATTGTGCTTTTGTAGCCGGCAAAAAGTTTATCCCCAATCCGGCCGCTGGTATGACTGCTTTACGTACCATTCTTTATATCTTCTCCACTCATTGAATAAACGGTTTTATAACCCTGGCTTTAACTTTTTTTAATTCAACTTTCAGATGGTTGAGCATTTCATCATCCTTATACATGCCAATTATAGATCCTCCCGATCCGGCAAATTTCGCCGAAGCGCCACATCTTCTGGCAGTTTCCACGAGGGCTAGATCCGCTTCCCGAATATTCATTATTTTTCGTCTCAGATCAAAATTTTGATCCATCAGTTTATGTAGTGTTTCATAATCGCTTTTTTCTATAGCCTCTTTACCCTTCATAGCTAAATCACCAATCTTTTGGAGGTTTTCTATTACGAAAGAGTCACCCTTTTGATAGCGTACTTTTACATCGTTTAGAACCACACCGGATTCTTTGCCCATATCCAGCCGATAAGCGATATATAATTTCGGTAACAATTCAGGTTTAAGATGCACATATTTACCGTGATTGTATTTTTCCATTATCTTTTTATCAAAATCCATATAGACGCAACCTTCATAAACCTGGATAACCCTATCCTGCAAACCAGCATTAATTCCTAATTCATCTACTTCTGTGGAAAGAACCAGGGATGGCAACATCTTTTCAGATATTTTAACACCATAAAATTTCATCAGAGCGCGCATGCAAGATGTTATTATTGCACTTGAACCGGCCAGACCAACCTGCCGCGGAATCGTTGAGAGATATCTAATCGTAAAGTTTTTGCTTTCCAATCGAATGTTTTCTAACTGACAATAATCGCTGAATTTTTTTATTGCTGCTTTGATTAACCTGTCACCACCATAATACCCATGCAGGTTGACAGATTCTACCAAATCATTGATATTCTTATATTCATGGAGATCCTGTATCTGGGGTTCAATTTTTAATTCCGGTGTTTGATAAAGAGAAACATGGGCGCCAAAGTTTCTGACACTAATGGAAATGGTTTTCCCATAATACCCATCGGAAGGATTTCCCAATAGTCCGGCCCGGGCATATGCTCTGGTTTCAATAATCACTTCAGATCCTGATCATATAGTTTTTTCAAATATTCTGAAATTAAAGAATAAATCGTGGCATATCG
>JAGLYF010000157.1 GCA_023132435.1 Calditrichia bacterium
GTGATTTAGAGGCGTAATCGCTCTCCGGATATCTCCCGATATAATCCTGGAACAATAAAAATCCCAGGGGCCATAGACCCTGAAACTCAAGCCATGGTTGACTAACAGATTCCTCAACAATTATGAGTACACTCTTATTTGCTACCATTGATCTGGATTTACCTATCTCATATGCAAGGTGTTGATAGTGATAATATAGTTTTTTCAAACCACTTGGTTCTTCAAGAGATATATCAGCATTAATTTCCAATTGATAGGCTAAAGCGATCTCACACCATTTATCAACATCTTCCGTAAATCTGTGTATTTCATCTAACTTAAACTCGATGGGCAGGTGTAGCCAAAAATCGCTCACTACGCCTTCAATTGTTCCTGGTTCATAAACAGAGGATCGTACCATCTTCAAAGCAGCATCATCCAAAATTTCATACCCGGATGATCTGAGTATTTTGGTATCTATTACCTGACCTTTTTTATTAACCAATAGCCGTACAACAACTTTTCCCTCAATTCCCTGATTATAAGCTTCAGGAGGGTAATTAAATGATGTGTGAGTTGTAAGCAATTTTGGTTGAACGATAGTTGATTCCTCTACCCTTTCAGGATGACAGGTCAATTGAAAGGAGGCAAAGAGAATTAGAATTATTTTGGACATTTTTAACATTATTTATTTACCACGGAATTACACAGAAGATCACGGAAATAAGACATATTATTGTGTTTTTAACCAGGTGACTTAATAAATTTATTAAAAATTTAGTTGTAGTCCATCTGAAAGATGGACTACAACTTTGATAGATCGACGAAGTAAAAAATATCCATGTAAATTCCGTGTTCCTCTGTGTACATCCGTGGTTATTTTTTTTATTAATTAACCACATTTTGAGGTTTATCATTTAAAAATGCTTTTATGTTTTCAACAACAACCTTCATCAATCTGATCCGTGCCGCTTTTGTTGCCCAGGCTATATGTGGTGTAATCAGGCAATTTTTGGCGTTGAGCAGTGGATTATCGGGTGGTGGAGGTTCTACCCGCAACACATCCAAACCAGCGCCGGCAATTCTTCCTTCATTCAAGGCCTTTGCTAAATCATGTTCATTTACCAGTTGTCCACGGCTGGTGTTGATTAGAGATGCAGATTTTTTCATCAGACTTATTTTTTCTGAATTTATCATCTGATCCGTCTCCGGTGTCAATGGACAGTGCAGACAAATAAAGTCACTCTCACTGAGTAGAGTATTCAAATCAACTATCCGAACGCCCTCATATTTCGCGGAAGGGATCAGTGGATCCCGGGCAATCACATTCATTCCAAAAGCAGTTGCCACACGACCTGTCGCCTGACCAATTCTCCCATACCCGATGATACCCAGGGTAAGACCATCCAATTCGATTAACGGTTGTTGCCAGAAGCACCAGTCTTTTGAGATCGACCAGTGTCCTTTTCGGACCATATCCGTATGAAGACCGGCATGCTGTGTTAATTCCAATATCAGGGCCATAGTCATCTGAGCGACGGAGTGGGTTCCATAGGTTGGTACATTTGTCACAGGAATATTTTTTTCCCGGGCAGCTTCGACGTCGACGATATTGTATCCTGTCGCCAGGATGCCAATATATTTTAAATTTCTCAACTGAAGAATTGCTCTACGCGATACCGGTGTCTTATTGGTAAGCAGAATATCAGCATCTATCGCCCGCTGCACCACAAGAGCCGGCGGTGTGCGGTTAAAGATCTGGCAGTCTCCCAATTCTTCAAGTTCGGCCCAGCTTAAATCACCGGGATTGAGAGTATATCCATCAAGGATGACGATTTTCATTTTTAGTTGAGTTCTTAGTTGGTTTATAAACAGGAATATAATAAAAAAATTTGATGTAGAAAATTACAATATGAAAAGAGGGTTCAAGGGCCAGAGGATTCAATGATTCAATGTAGGGGCGATCGGGCCGGTCGCCCATATCTGATACCACCAATTCTTTGAATCCAGAGATATTTTTGGATTAAACGAGTAGCGCGTACGGGATTCGAACCCGTGTTACCGGCGTGAGAGGCCAGCGTCCTAAACCCCTAGACGAACGCGCCATTATAAAGTTTAAAGGTAAAAGTAAAAA
>JAGLYF010000158.1 GCA_023132435.1 Calditrichia bacterium
TTCTGTCTTCCACGGCCAGTCAACACAGGTATTGATCTCCGAAAGTTATTCCAACCACAAGATCCACCTCCGGAAAAGAAAAGGATTGCAGGCGACCCATAATATCATCCATACTCAACGCTACTCTGTCAGTCATTTAAAATATTTGCCTTTCCTAATATTTGTTTTTGACAGGATTTACTGGATGTTCGTAGCTTGATTCTCGATGTTAGATTGTACAGATCTTTTTCCCCTTTTAGATTCCCCCGAGTACTCGGGGGAATGACAAAAGGGACAGGGATGACATTTCCGTATAGTTTTATAAATCTGAAACACCCTCACCTGTGGGAGAAAAGACTTAGAGGGTTGCTTTATACAAAATAAAATGGGATTTAAAATAAAATTCAAATTTAAATGATATTGAGTTCAAACCTTATTAATTTTTACCTTTGCGGTTAAGTTAAAATTTATCAGAATTATTAAATTGTTTATTTAAAGGGAAAATTCCAGTGGAAACCAAAACCAGATTCAGTTGGCGGGCTTTTACAAGTTTATATATCACCCTATCATTTATCGTGATGATCATTTCAGGGATAATACTGTTTATCGCTCCCCCGGGGCGTATCGCTAAATGGACATCCATACCTATTTTGGGACTGGAAAAGGACCAATGGCAGGCTCTTCACACGATTTTTACATTTTTATTTATTATCGCCAATGGATTTCATCTGTATTTTAACTGGAAACCATTTTTATCCTATTTAAGTGATAAGAAAAAACAATTCTTTCGATTAAGAAGAGAACTTCTCAGTGCAATTTTTATAGTGGCTGGAATTTTTTATTTGATCTTACTCAATACACCACCATTCAAAACGGTTATGAACTTTGGGGAATCAATGAAAAATGAGTGGTCAGTCGATTCTTCAGAGCCGCCGGTGCCGCATGCCGAGGAAATGACAATCAGCGAATTAGCCAAAACAATAAATACAGATCCTGAAATATTGATATCCTGTTTAAACCAGCAGGGAATATCAGCAGATTTGCACTCGGTGATAAAAGAGATCGCCCAGAAGTATGATATATCTCCACGAATGGTTTTTGAGAAAATGCAGGTTAAGGGAAAATCAAAAACCACTCATGAAAGGATTAAAAGAGGATATGGGCGAATGAGCGTAGCTCAGATCTGCAATGAAAAAAATATTCGTTTGGAAGACGCCCTGTCAAGATTGGCAAATGAAGGAATTAAAGCCACCAGCGAAAGCACTCTACGTGATTTGGGTCGGAGCTATAACAAATCACCGATCGACATCGTGAAAATCATCGAACCATCAGAAAAGCAACAATAGATTATCTTACCACAAAGTTCACCAAGAAGGCACAAAGATCACAAAGAAAAAAATAATTACATCTTTGTGTCCTTTGTGTTGACTTTGTGCTCTTTGTGGTTAAAAAGATTTATCCTGGACTCCGCTTTAGAAGTATTGTATGAAATAAGTTATGCTATCCATTTAATATTGAAATTTTGTAAAAAAATATTTCGTTTTTTTGACAAATTGAATTATATTTGGTAGGTTTAAAAAGTAATTTTATAAAGAAATACGAATAATTATGCAATATGCGGAAAGAAATATAGATTTTTCTACAGAAACAGGTGCTCATAATCCTGATTCTATCCGTGTGATTTATACAGATTTATCTCTCCTTCTTATAATTCTTCTTATTGGGATTCTAATTATTAGCCTGATTCTGCTGATCGGCTAAGAATTCGGTCAATCCCAGTCCACTTCACTTTATAAAGGCAATAATAAAGTCAGGTTCAGGGTTGACCTCGAATAGGAATGTTTTATCAGAAGGTTTCTGATTTATATTTAGGAGTACAGATGAGATCTGACTTGATTAAAAAAGGTTTTGAACGGGCACCACATCGCAGTTTACTCAAGGCGACGGGTGTGATCGTAGATGATTCTGATTTTACCAAACCTTTTATCGGGATATGTAATTCATATATCGATTTAATCCCCGGCCATGTTCATCTGCAGGAATATGGCAGGCTGTTAAAACAGGCAGTCCGGGAAGCAGGCGGTGTTCCCTTTGAATTTAACACCATTGGGGTTGATGATGGTATCGCCATGGGTCATATTGGTATGCGCTATTCATTGGCCAGCCGAGAACTGATTGCGGATTCTGTTGAGACAGTCGTGGAGGCACACCGACTGGATGGCCTGGTTTGTATCCCAAATTGCGACAAAATTGTCCCCGGGATGCTGATGGCGGCGGCACGTGTCGATATCCCGGCTATCTTTATCTCCGGCGGGCCGATGAAAGCCGGTCGGACAAAATCAGGGGATAAAATAGATCTGATCTCCGTTTTTGAGGGAGTCGGTAAATATAAAGCCGGTGATCTTAATGATAAGCAGTTAAAGGAATTAGAGGACTTTGCCTGTCCAGGTTGCGGCTCCTGTTCCGGCATGTTTACGGCAAACTCGATGAATTGCCTGATGGAAGCACTGGGAATCGCCCTACCCGGGAACGGATCAATCTTAGCTGTTGATCAGCGCCGTCAGGATCTGGTAAAAGAAGCAGGAAAAAGAATAATTGATATGGTCGAAAAGGACCTCAGACCATCAAAAATATTGACAAAATCGGCTTTTATGAATGCCTTCGCCTTAGATATGGCGATGGGTGGAAGTACAAATACAATTTTACATTCACTGGCCATTGCGTCGGAAGCAAATCTTAAATTTGATCTGAGTGATCTGAATGAGTTGGCAAAAAAAGTACCCTATATCTGTAAAGTAAGTCCGGCCACCCGGTCCGTGCATATGGAAGATGTGGATGCTGCAGGCGGAATTTCGGCAATTTTAAAGGAACTCTCTCAATTGGACGATGTATTAGATCAGTCGACACTAACGGTAACTGGTAAATCATTAAAAGAAAATATTTCCGGTGCTCAAAATCTGAATACAGAAATTATCCGGCCAATTGATAATCCATTCTCCCAAACCGGCGGTCTGGCCGTGTTATTTGGAAATCTGGCCCCGGAAGGATCGATCGTTAAAACAGCAGCGGTTGAGCCTGAGATGCTTGTACATTCCGGACCGGCAAAAATATTTGAATCGCAGGAAGAAGCTCTCCAGGGCATATTGAATGGTGAAGTACAGGCCGGTCAGGTGGTGGTCATTCGGTATGAAGGACCACGGGGCGGACCGGGTATGCCTGAAATGCTTTCTCCAACCAGTGCGATTATGGGTATGGGGCTTGGAGATAAGGTGGCTTTGTTAACCGATGGTCGTTTTTCAGGCGGAACCAGAGGAGCCTGTATTGGCCACATTTCGCCGGAAGCAGCTGATAATGGTCCGATTGCCGCACTAAGAGAAGGTGATATTATTTCCATAAATATTCCGGAAAATCGTATCTCGGTTGAATTATCAGATGAAGAAATCAATCAACGCTTAAAAAATAATGAACCGTTTAAATTAAAAGTAAAAAAGGGATATCTGGCACGGTATGCACAGATGGTTTCTTCCGCTCATACAGGTGCTGTGCTTCAGAATCCTGAAACAGATTGAACATATAAGGATCAGTCATGGCAAAGAGTAAAAAACTTACAGGCGCCGACATATTTTTTGAGTCATTAAAGCGCGAAAATGTTGAAATCGTCTTTGGTTATCCCGGCGGGGCTACTCTCAAAATTTATGAGAAACTCTATGATATAGATTTTCTTAAGCATATTTTGGTGAGACATGAGCAGGGGGCAACCCATATGGCCGAAGGATATGCCAAAGCGACCGGTAAAGTTGGTGTGGTCCTGGTAACTTCAGGACCGGGCGCTACCAATACGGTAACCGGTATTGCCGATGCCTATATGGATTCGGTACCGATTGTTGTATTCACCGGTCAGGTCCCGACTCATCTGATTGGTAATGATGCTTTTCAGGAAGCGGATATCATCGGTATTACCAGACCGATTACCAAACATAGCTTTTTAGTCCGGGATGTAAATGAGCTTGCCCCGACAATTCGAAAAGCCTTTTATATTGCTGCTTCAGGAAGACCTGGTCCTGTTGTTGTTGATCTTCCAAAAGACATGATCAATTCGGAATGTGATTACGAATTTTCAGAAACCATCTTTATCCGCGGTTACAAACCTAATTATAACGGGCATTTAAACCAAATTAGAAAAGCGGCAAAAATTATTGCCGGGGCCAAAAAACCGCTTCTTTATGTCGGAGGTGGTGTTATTATGTCCGACTCAGCTCCGGAACTTACCGCGTTTGCCCGTGAATATAACCTGCCGGTTACAATGACTTTATTAGGATTGGGGGCCATTCCAGGAACTGATAAACTATCGATGGGCATGCTTGGAATGCATGGTACCTATTGGTCCAACCAGGCCGTAAATAATTGTGATGTGCTTGTCTCACTGGGTGCCCGTTTTGATGACCGGGTCACGGGCAAGGTAGAAACCTTTGCAGCAAAAGCCTATAAAATTCATGTGGATATTGATCCGACGGCCATTGACAAAAATGTTCTTGTGGACCTGCCGATTGTTGGCGATGTAAAAAAAGTATTAGAGGAATTAAAATCAGCAATGCCAGCTGCCCCGCAAATTGATGATTGGTGGGAAAAAATAAATGCCTGGAAGGAAGAATGTCCATTAGAATATGATATGAGTGACGGACGGTTAAGAGCACAATATATTTTAGAGCGTCTATCTGATCTTACAGAGGGAAATGCATTAATTGTCTCTGATGTGGGACAACATCAAATGCTAATAGCTCAATATTATAAATTTAATAATCCACGGTCCCTCCTGAATAGCGGTGGGCTGGGGACAATGGGTTTCTCTTTACCGGCTGCAATTGGCGCCTCTTTCGGCGTAAAGGATAAACAAATTATATCCATTAGTGGTGATGGCGGTTTTCAGATGAACATGCAGGAGTTAATTACCGCTGTTGCCAATAAGGTGCCGGTTAAATTTATCGTGATCAATAATAGTTTTCTTGGAATGGTCCGTCAGTGGCAGGAGCTCTTTCATGCAGAGAAGTACAGTTTTACAGATTTAGGAAGTAGTAATCCGGATTTTGTAAAAATTGGAGAAGCTCTGGGGATACCTTCATGGTCGACGGATAAAATTGATGAGGTCGATACGCTTTTGGAAAAAGTGTTAGATATCAATGATGGTCCTTCTCTCCTTGAATTCAAGGTGGTAAAAGAGGAAATGGTTTTTCCGATGGTACCTTCCGGAGGGTCGATCTCGGATATGATATTAGAACGACTTAACCCGAAAAGGATGGTGTAATCATGAAACATACGATTTCATTGTTAGTTGAAAATTCATTTGGTGCTTTTGACCGGGTAGCCACCATGTTTAGTGCCAAAGGTTTTAATTTACACAGTATTACAATCGGAGAAACTGAGATTCGCGATATTTCGCGAATGACGATTGTCACTTCCGGCGATGATCAGATTATCGGGCAGGTAGTTAAGCAACTAAACCGCCTGATTGATACTGTAAAAGTTTATGATTTAACAAAAAATGATCGAACAGAGCGAGAACTGGCCTTGATAACGGTTTTATATCAAAAAGGTGTATTGGAAGAACTTAAAAATATTAACGACATTTTCCGGGGCAAGGTTGTTGATATCAATAATAAGTCGATCACCCTGGAAATCACCGGTCCGCCGGCAAAAATTAATGCTGCGGTCAATGTACTTTTACCCTATGGAATTAAAGAAATGGCCCGCTCCGGGACCGTTGCTTTAAGACGGGGGGAGCAGATAAAACAACCGAAAAAAGAATTGGAATCAACCAAGGTATAGGAGTAAAAAAGATTATGAAGGTTTATTATGAAAATGAAACATCTCTGGAAAGTTTAAAGAATAAAAAAATCTCAGTTCTGGGATACGGCAGCCAGGGCCATGCCCATGCCTTAAATTTAAAAGAAAGTGGCATGAATGTGATTATTGCCGAAGTCAAAGGCGGGGCAGCTTGGGACAAGGCAAGATCAGCTGGTTTTGAGGTGCTGGAAGCAGCAGATGCAGTTAAGTCTGCTAATGTCATCATGGTTCTTTTACCTGATCAAATCCAGAAAAAAGTCTATGATGAGGCTATCGCTCCAAATCTGAAAGAAGGAGATACCCTGGTCTTTGCTCACGGATTTAATATTCATTATAAACAGATCGTCCCTCCCTCCAATATAAATGTTATGATGATCGCCCCAAAAGGTCCGGGTCATCTGGTAAGACGCACATTTACTGAAGGAAGTGGTGTACCATGCCTGATCGCCATCCATCAGGACCCTTCCGGCGATACAAAAGAGATGGCTCTGGCCTGGGCGAAGGGAATCGGCGGAACAAAGGCTGGTGTAATCGAAACAAACTTTAAAGATGAAACAGAAACCGATCTGTTTGGTGAGCAGGCAGTCTTGTGTGGCGGCTCCGCAGAATTGATAAAAGCAGGCTTTGACACACTGGTTGAAGGTGGATATGCACCGGAACTGGCCTATTTTGAATGTATGCATGAGTTAAAACTCATCGTCGATCTCTATTATGAAGGGGGTCTGAGCCGGATGAATTACTCGGTGAGTGATACGGCAGAGTACGGTGGAATGACCCGGGGTAAGAAAATCATAACCGACGAGACCCGTCAAACCATGCGTGAAATTTTAAAAGATGTTCAAAACGGTGCGTTTGCCAAAGAATGGCTGGCAGAGTACGCCAATGGACAACCAAAAATGAATCAATTAAGAGAAGAAACCAAAAGTCATCAGATTGAAACAGTTGGTGTGAAACTGCGTGAAATGATGTCCTGGGTAAAGAAATAATCATGTAAATCCTGTTATCCTGTCTAAAAATAAAAAACAGAGTGAACGTGAGGTATATTGATGAACATAAAGATTACACTTCTTCCCGGTGATGGTATCGGACCGGAAATTACTGAAACAGCAGTACGGCTGATAAGGCTTATTGCCGAACGCTATAATCTGATTGTTGATTATAGTATGCAACCGGTTGGTGGCGCTTCCATTGATGAGTTTGGAGAACCACTAACCGAACAGGTCCTTAAAGAATGCTACGATGCCAATGCCGTTTTGCTGGGCGCTGTGGGTGGTGAAAAATGGGAAAATATGGAGCACCATCGTAAACCAGAAGCGGGATTGTTAAAACTTCGCAAGTCGCTGGGACTCTATGCTAATATCCGTCCGGCAAAAATATTTCCGGCTTTTGTCGATGCGTCATCCTTAAAAGCAGAGGTTTTAACCGGTACTGATTTTGTGGTCCTGAGAGAATTGACCGGTGGAATATACTTTGGTGAACCGCGGGGATACGATGATTCGCAGGGTTGGAATACGATGTCCTATACCAAAGAAGAAGTCGATCGTATTGTAAATATGGCATTTGCGATGGCAAAGGAAAGAAGTGGAAAACTTACTTCGGTCGACAAAGCAAATGTGCTTGAGGTTTCACAATTCTGGCGATCCAGAGTGAATGAAATTCAAAATAAATATCCTGATGTTGCCCTTCAACACATGTATGTAGATAATGCTGCTATGCAGATTGTACGTGATCCAACCCAGTTTGATGTAATCGTAACTTCGAATATGTTTGGTGATATTCTCAGTGACATTGCCGGAATGATAACAGGAAGTCTGGGTATGCTTCCGTCCGCCAGTCTCGGGGACCAATATGCGCTGTATGAACCGGTACATGGAAGTGCACCGGATATCGCCGGTAAAGATATGGCAAATCCAATCGCCATGTTGTCCTCCGTGGCTATGATGTTTAACCATTCGTTTCAGATGACACAGGCGGCGGAAATTATTGAAGAGGCAATCGAACGGTCTTTGGAGCAGGGATATCGTACACAGGATATTTACTCTGAAGGAAAAGAATTGGTTTCTCTTTCAAAAATGTCTGATATAATTCTGCATAATGTGGAAAAATTATGAATGAACATGCGATTGGGGTGTTTACCTTATAAAGTAAAAAGTAAAAAGTAAAAAGTAAGAAGTAGATACTGGATACTGGATGGTAAAGATGTATTCCCCCTTAAAAAGGGGGTTAGGGGGTTGTAAAATATTGGAACTCGGAACCTGGAACTTGGAATTAACAGTCTTTCTCTGTGGGCTCTGTGGTTAAATCTTTAAAAATCAATAAACTAATTGGAAAATTTACCCAATTTGGGATATAGGATGAAAAATCAAATCATTATTTTTGATACAACATTGCGTGATGGAGAACAGTCACCCGGTGCCTCTTTGAATATTTATGAAAAACTGGAAATTGCCCGTCAGCTGGAAAAGTTGAATGTAGATATCATTGAAACCGGTTTTCCGATTTCTTCACCAGAACAATTTGAAGCTGTTGAGAGAATTGCCGGAGAAGTTGACCTTGTAATTGCAGCTCTGGCCCGGGCAAAAGAAATAGATATCGAAACTGCTTATAAAGCAATCCGTAATGCTGACCGACGGAGAATTCATACTTTTGTCGGTACATCGGATCATCATATTTCAGGCAAATTTAGCGATCAAAGATATGGGCGTTCTTTAGCGGAGAAACGGGAAACCGTAATAAAGATGTCCCGGGATGCCGTACAGTATGCAAAAACCTTTTGCGATGATGTTGAATTCTCTGCAGAAGATGCCGGTAGAACAGAAATTAATTATTTGTGTGATGTGATTGAGGTGGCTGTGGAGGCAGGAGCAACAACGATCAATATCCCGGACACAACAGGCTATGCACTTCCGGAGGAACTTTCGGCCAAGATAAAAGCAATCAGGGAAAAAGTAAATAATATTGATCGGGCTATTTTAAGTATTCATTGTCACAACGATCTGGGATTGGCGGTGGCAAATTCCCTGGCTGCGGTTGAAGCAGGTGCCCGACAGGTTGAATGCACGATCAATGGTATCGGCGAACGGGCCGGAAACGCATCTTTGGAAGAAATTGTCATGACCTTAAAAGTCAGAAAGGATTTCTTAGACTATCAAACAAACATAAATACAAAAGAAATATACAATACGAGTCATATGGTATCAGGACTAACCGGAATGATTGTCCAACCAAATAAGGCAATTGTTGGAGGCAATGCCTTTGCTCATGAATCGGGTATTCATCAGGATGGAATGTTAAAAAACAGAAATACTTATGAGATTATGACACCGGATGAAGTTGGTGTTCCAAAAACAAAAATGGTATTGGGCAGACATTCCGGCCGTCATGGATTAAAGGCCCGTCTGACCGAACTGGGATATACTGTGACTGAAGATGATTTGAAAAAATTATATGCTTTATTTATTGAATTGGCTGACAAGAAAAAAGAAGTGTATGATGATGATCTGCGCGTTTTGATGGGGGATGAGATTTATATTGAAGAGTCTCATGTGCATCTGGAACAAATGCAGGTACATCTCGGTACCAACGCAATTCCAACCGCAACAGTGAGTTTAAAAGTAAATGACCATATGATTCATGAATCGGCGACGGGTGATGGTCCGGTTGACGCCATCTTTAATTCCATTGATCGCGCCCTTAATACAAAATATAAAGTTGAATCTTATCAGGTACGTTCAGTAACAGAGGGACGTCAGGCGATGGGTGAGGCTTTGATCAGGATTCGAAACGAAGGAAAAAGTTTTACCGGTCGTGGCGTGTCAACAGATATTATCGAAGCAAGCGCAAAAGCTTATTTACATGCGATCAATTTGTTAGAAATTGAAAAAAAAGCAGAACAAGAGAAAGAAGTCCCTGAATTGGAAGAAGAAAGGCAGATTTAAGATTATGGGAATGACAATTACTGAAAAAATAATGGCAAAATCTTCGGGAAAGGATAAAGTTTCTCCCGGAGAGAGTGTCTGGTTAAATGTTGATGTTTTAATGACCCATGATGTATGCGGTCCGCCTATGATGAAAATCTGGCAGAATGAGTTCGGTACCAATGCAAAAATCTGGGATAAAGATAAATTCGTTGTTTTCCCCGATCACTACATTTTTACGGCAAATGTACATGCAAATCGAAATGTTCAAATTTTACGGGATTTTGCCGAAAAATATAATCTGCCAAATTATTATGATGTGGGGACAGAAAGATATAAGGGTGTTTGCCACATTGCCCTCGCTGAAGAAGGATTCAATATACCGGGTACGGTTCTGTTTGGTACTGATTCACACACATGCACTTCAGGTGCATTTGGAGTGTTTGCGACTGGGGTAGGCAATACGGATGCTGCTTTTATATTGGGCACCGGTAAAATCTGGGAGAAGATTCCGGAGTCGATTAAATTCACATTTGAAGGTAAATTACCAGACTATTTAACCGCGAAAGATCTGATATTACAAATTCTTGGCGATATTACCACAGATGGAGGAACATACCGGGCCCTGGAATTTGATGGAAATGCGGTGATGGCTCTTGATATGAATGAACGCATGACCCTCTGTAATATGGCCATTGAAGCCGGGGCGATGAATGGGATAATCGCGGCAGATGAAACGACCGAAGCATTTCTTAATTCAATTGGTAAAGAATCTCAGGAAAAATTTCAGAGCGATGCAAATGCAAACTATTATCAAAAATACAAATACAATACGGCAGAAATTGAACCATTGGTAGCAAAACCGCATAGTCCGGATAACCGGGATACGGTTCGAAATATGAAGGGTGAAAAATTGACGAAATGTTATATCGGTTCCTGTACAGGAGGAAAAATCAACGATTTTGTTTCTGCGGCAAAAATACTTATCGGGAAAGAAGTAAAAGTTCCTACGTTTATAGTTCCGGCGAGTACAAATACGGCAAAACAGCTTGAAATAGAAACATACAAGGGAATTTCGATTAAAGAAATTCTTGAAGGTGCCGGTTGTGTGATTGCCCAGTCTTCCTGTGCGGCCTGTTTAGGCGGACCGGATGATACCTTTGGCAGAGCGGTAGATCGTGATGTGGTTATCTCCACTACAAACCGAAATTTTCCGGGCCGGATGGGAAGCAAACAGTCGGAAGTATACCTTGCTTCGCCACTTACAGTTGCGGCATCTGCGGTTAGTGGTGTCATTACTGATCCCAGAGATTATTTAGTCTAATCAAAGCAATTAAAAAAGAATTATAAAGGTTAAAATGGAAAAACATATTACTGGTGTTGCTTATGTCCTCGGGGCGAACATTGATACGGATCAAATCATCCCGGCAGAGAATCTTGTCTACAGTCTTTCCGATGCGGAAGAATCCAAAAAGTATGGTCATTTTGCCCTGTCCGGTGTACCGTTTGATAAAGCAGGTCTTCCCGATGGGCAGATCCCATTTATCGATGGGGAAAACACCGAGTCAGAATTTACAATAATCATTGCCGGATCAAATTTTGGCTGTGGATCTTCGCGTGAACATGCTCCTTTTGCCCTTGAGAAAGCGGGAATAAAGGCCATAATTGCCGAATCCTATGCACGCATTTTTTATCGTAATGCGGTTGATGGTGGTTTTGTGGTACCTCTGGAAAGCGAGAGCCGTCTTGTTTCGGAAATAAGGACAGGTGATCAGGTTGAATTAAATTTTGAAGCCAGTACACTGGAAAATAAACGTACAGGTAAGACCTATTCCTTGAATTCTCCGGGTACGGTTCTCCCAATTATAGAGGCGGGAGGACTGTTCAATTATGCCCGTAATGAAGGAATGATTTAATTAAAGAATAAACTGAAGAGGCAAATAATGAAAAAGAGTGATTATATAGAAGTATTTGATACAACACTCAGAGATGGAACCCAGTCGGCGACAATAAGTCTGTCCATTCAGGATAAATTGTTAATCACGCATAAACTTGACGAATTTGGAATAGACTATATCGAAGGCGGCTGGCCGGGTAGTAATCCCAAGGACGAAGAGTATTTTGAGAAAGTTAAAACACTTTCTCTTCAAAACGCGAAAATATGCGCATTTGGTTCCACCGCCCGTGAACTCAACAAAGTTGAATCGGATGTAAATATTCAGAAGCTGCTAAAATCAGAAACAGAGGTGATTTCCATATTTGGAAAAACCTGGAGACTACATTCTGAAAAAAGTCTCGGTTTGACCGATGAAGAAAATGAAGAGCTTATTTATCAATCCGTTCTACATTTAAAAGAACAAGGCAGAAAAGTCATATTTGATGCGGAACATTTCTTTGATGGATATAATGATAATCCACAATTTGCCATGAAGATGCTTAATGCGGCTAAAAGTGCCGGGGCTGCGGTTCTCGTTTTATGTGATACCAATGGTGGTACGCTTCCGGCCAGGTTGGTTCAGATTGTTGAAAATGTAAAAAAAGAAGTTAATTTCCCAATCGGTATACATGCGCATAATGATGCAGAAAGTGCGGTGGCAAATTCATTACTGGCCGTTGAGGCCGGTGCGGTACATGTTCAGGGAACTATCAACGGATTTGGTGAACGATGTGGTAATGCCAATTTGTGCAGTGTGATTCCTAATCTTATTTTGAAGATGAAAAAACAGACCGGACAGGAAAAGAATCTGGATAAACTGACTTCACTTTCCCATTATGTCGATGAAATTATGAATCAGGTACCAAATGCGCGCGCGGCCTTTGTAGGAAAGTCAGCATTTACACACAAAGGCGGAATCCATGTGAGTTCAATTTTAAAAGATAACATGATGTACGAACATATTGAACCGGATACGATAGGAAACCGACAACATGTTATCATTTCCGATCTGTCCGGGAAAAGTAATATTCATTATAAAGCGAAAGAGTTTGGGATTGATCTACCTAAAGATAAAGAGTTTAGCAAAAAATTTGTCAGTCAAATCAAAACACTTGAATATGAAGGTTTTGTTTTTGATGGTGCGGAAGCCTCATTTGAGCTCTTATTATTGGCTGAGTTAAATGAGTATCAACCCTATTTTGAAGTAACCTATACCAAGATCAATGTTTTGATGAATGAGGAAGGGCATAAATATGCCGAGGCGGTTCTAAAAGTTAAAGTCGGTGATGACATCGAACATACAGCGGCCGATGGTAATGGACCGGTGAACGCTCTCGATAAAGCCCTGCGCAAAGCATTGGTCAGATTTTATCCGGAAATTAAAAATGTGCATCTCGTCGACTATAAAGTGCGTGTACTCAATGAAAGAAACGGAACGGCTGCCAAGGTCCGCGTACTTGTAGAATCCAGTGATGAAGAAAAAACCTGGTCGACAGTTGGGGTTTCACATGATATTATCGAGGCTAGTCTGCAGGCCCTGAATGATAGTCTTAATTATGAAATATTAAAGATGAACAAATCGGTTGTTCAACATCCAGTATCAAGCATCCTCGTTCAGCAATTCACTCTGTATTTTAACAGACTGGTTGTGTAATATTTGGTAGATATCTTTTACCAGTTTTTCATCCAGTCCCAGGTGTTGGGCCTGATGCACGCGATCTTCTAATACCTGCTGCCATCGGTTTACTTGTAGTATTGTCATATTATGATTTTTTTTATAATCACCGAGTTTTCTGGTGATCTCAATCCGTTTTCCTATCGCCTCCAGAAGAGCGTTATCCGCAGAATCCATTTCTTCCCGCAGAGTTTCCAGGGTGTGTTGATCATTGAGCCCATTCCCTTCCGGCTTACGAATTTTCAGGTTTTTAAGGATCTTCTCCAGCGAATCCGGGGTGATCTGTTGTGAGGCATCACTAAGGGCGGCATCGGGATTCATATGACATTCAATCATCAATCCATCCATGGCCAGATCCATTGCCTTTTGTGACAGCTCCGCTATTGATTTACGGTTACCGCCGATATGGCTCGGATCAGAAATAATCGGTATTTCGGGCATCTGTCGTTTTAGTTCAATGGGAATTTCCCATTTGGGTGCGTTTCGATAGGGTGTCTTCTCATAGGTTGAGAACCCCCGGTGAACAGCCATTAATTTTTTAATCCCGGCCTGAGATACACGTTCCAAAGCACCAATCCAGGCATTGACATCCGGATTTACAGGATTTTTTACCAGAACCGGAATATCGACACCTTTCAGGGCATTGGCAATTTCCTGTACGGAAAAGGGATTGACCGAGGTCCTCGCTCCGATCCAGAGATAATCGATGTCATGTTTTAACGCTTCGTCTACATGAAAGGTGTTCGCGACTTCAATCGCTGTATATAGTCCTGTTTCTGCTTTCATTTTCTGAAGCCAGCGGAGCCCTTCCACACCAACGCCCTCAAATCCATTGGGCCGGGTACGCGGTTTCCAGACACCGGCCCGAAATATCCTGACATCGGGAATTTTGGCCAGTTGACGGGCGGTTGATAAAACCTGTGATTCGGATTCTGCACTGCAGGGTCCGGCAATGATCAATGGCCCATCCGGTTTTCCGGATACAACCACATTTTCAGGAAAAGTAGAATTTGGACTTTTGCTGTTCATACTAGCACCTTTGATTTGGATAAAAAAAAGCCCCGATTTTTGGTCGGGGCTTTTTTAGAAATTATATTGATTTATTATAAGGTCAATATACGATTCATAGTACCCCGGTTGAGGTATAATAAAAAAAGAAAAATCGTATGTTGCACCAATAGTTCATTTCAATCTCCTTAAGGCTAGTTGAAAATAACAATCTATTCAGGGAAAGTCAATATATTTAGTTTGTTTAAAATCGCATTAACCACGAATTACACGGATTGATTCACGAATTACACGAATTAATCAAAATTAAATTAGTTAAAACGGCCATTCTGAAATTTACCGTCCCGGAGCAGTCGAAAAATTTTGATTAGAAAAACTCACCCCCTGTCCCCCCTTTCTTGAGAAGAGAGGGGGAGAAAAAGTCATGATTTATATTAAAATATAAAGAAATTCGTGGATTAATCCGTGTCATCCGTGGTCTATTTTTAAATAATTAACCGCAATTTCTGTACCAATGTTTTAAGATTTGAATGGGGATTGATCAAATCGTAATTTACAGATTAAGTTATGTTCAATTAGGAATTCTTATT
>JAGLYF010000159.1 GCA_023132435.1 Calditrichia bacterium
TTAGATAAAGTCTATTATAATAATGGATGGTGCTGTGAGAGGGGCGCTCAGTGATGGGCGTCCCTCTCCCTATAGGGATTTTTATATTAATTTCCATTTGCGTTCTATGGCACTAACTTCATCGGACATCCATTGTTTAAAAAGATTGGCGCCCCTGCCCATATTAGAACAAGCATAGAATGTTCGTTTAGCCTCAAATTTTTTTATAACATCTTTATTCATATGAGGCCTCATGCTAGCATATGTTGTGGTATTGCCAAAATTATTTTTATCAAAATCAAATTGTTCGATAAATGCTCTCCATTCTTTAATTAACTTAACTCGATAATTGTATTTTTCTAATTGTTTTTTGCCATTGCAAATTATTAAATCAAAAACGATTGAGGTTATTGATATAATGAAGCAAATAAATACAACCAGCTTCAATAACCCAGGGATTTTACATCCGAAAACTCCTATAAACCAGCTATCTGGAATAATTAAAAGCATTGATGTGATTATGAGTCCAAACATGTGTGTTATCCATGAATCTTTAATAAAGCTTCGGACGCTTGAGAGATTTTTTAACATAATTACTCCAACGATAAGGGTAACTTGCGGCGTTTTTTGCCGTCAAGTTTACCCACTGGTTATGTGAAATTTACGCAAGGAGACGTACAATATGGATAAAATTCTTGAAGTAGAGATTAACGAATTGATTACAAACCGTCTCGCTACTTTTTATTTTGTGCCTTAACTAACGAAGGTGAACATTCAACACTGGCTGATATCCCTGAATTAACTCCTGCTCAATTGAGTCACGCAATTTCACCAGAGGAACTACAATCACATGAACATGGGTTGCCCCAAAAGACTGTGCCATATCCCATTTCTCGTGCGATGGAATTCTGTTTTCAAAACTGTCGCATTGCCCAATGTAGTAAGGAGTCCACTTGTCCTGGGGATTCAACCCGGCAAAAATGTAGATTCCCGAACGATTGTTTAATTGATTCTGTTCATTGTGTTTATAAACCGTGAATTCATGGGAGAGCCATTTTGCGGTTATGGTCATCATCAATCTCCTTTTTGACAGGGTTAATCTGGTATTGTGAAAACGGCACCAAGGCTACCGGACAATGGTTTATTGCAAACATTGCAGTACCAAGCATTTTCATCGACTTTTGAAACGGGTGAGGGTCGCTGTTCTTTAATTAGGCAGCTTGGACAAATTTTCTGATCTGGATATTTCGGGTGGGTATAGTATCCAGGTGGATCAATGAAGGTGAATTCATGCAATTTTATCTTTTCTTTATCTTTGGGTTTATTAACGTCTTTTCTTATTGAAAACAGGATTGCCAATGAAAGAGCAACCCCTAAACAAAGGAAAACTAATGCCGTTATGTCATAGTCATATTTATAAAATGCGCCAGAAATCAACAAGAACAACGCCATCGTTCCCTTTAAGATTTTGGTCATTCATCTGTTCCTTTAAGCCAGTTTTTAATGACTGTTTTATGCTTGGGTTTTATTTTGGTATATTTTTTACAGTTTTACTTGCTATTTTATTTGGCACATCAAAGTGATTATACGGACCTGGATATCATTACCTTTGTAATGTTATCCGTCAAAACCTTTGATAACTTGCCATTACCATATCCCAGCAACTAAACAAATTCTTTGCAAATTTTATTTGTATATCACAAATTTTAAAGCGTTTCAATTTGTTACATGAATAGCAGATATCTGTAACGTTGCTAATCAGTCGCTCGGCTTATTGCGTTGGCTGAATTAGCCTGGTAGGTGGCTACATGGCCTTGTTGAGATCGACAGGCAGGCCTGCGGCCTTCATTTCCTTCGCCAATTCAAGTCGCCATGCCAGCGGGTCAAGCGGAATAAACACTACGCCTTGATAGTCGGATGGCACTTCCACACCATTTTCATACAACGCGCACACACGATCCCTCCCTATCTTCCCTATGAAGAACCCCAACTCGAAGATCACGTTCTGTCTCGCTCGCTGCGACTGTTCTTCGTACGGTTGGTCAAGACGGCCACCGCGATCATCGGCAGTTAGTAGAACAACTGCGAACCCGGCATCCGAATAATCGAGAAATTTCTCAATAATTGTACGACCCCGGTTGGGCTCCTCTCGCAGAACCGTCAAGGGCAGCTCGAGTTTCTCAATGAATCTGGCACACGACTGCAACGCAGCCTCATTGTGCCCGTGAACTAAGAATACGCGATGGCCGGTGACGGCAGCGGCCACAGGTGCTTTTTTTGTAACTGACAGCAGTGTTTTGACGCTGCCTATTACTTTAAGGAGTTCTGTCTTCCCCTGATGCGTGTGTATCGTTCGGCCGGAGAGAAAGCCCGCTTCAAAATAATTCGGATAGTTGGACTTTCCACCACGGACCGGTACTTCGATCCGCTGTTTGCCAATAATCTCGTCGAATACGTCCGCCACTTCACCGTAAGTCTCACAAATCTCATGATGAAGTTGTGTCTTTTCCTCCAAGCCACCATACATGACCGAAGTGTATCTCTCCACAAGGTCTTTGAGATGCTCAAGTCGAGCAAGCTTCTGTTCGTAGTCCATGCCTTAGTTTTTTCCGCCTAAGCAGAATCAGATGCACAAAAAGCCGTTTATAACTTTTCGAACTGGCACAAAATTGCGCAGGCTTTTTGTGTCAGCCTGAATTCTGTTGTTATGTGCTATTCTTCAGTTTCAATTATTTCGAGAATTATTTCATTATCATTTCTTTTCACAGAGATATCGTGCCTATCGCGATCCCACCCAATTTCTGTTAGACTATCAAAGATCTTTTTGAGGGCTTCAAAAGAGATATATCCATCGTATGTTTCGCGTGTATTTTCGTTCTCATTGGGAGTCATAATCTGAGAACCAGGACGGTAGAAAAATATACCATCTCCCATCATATCAAATGTACCTTCCAAATGCCCCTCGTCATTCTCAACTTTCACGAGGAATTCTGTCTCTCCTTTATCCAGCTTCCATCCGTCTATACGGAAAGTTCTGAGTTGTGTCATTTTTCATCTCCTTTTTGCACATAACGATTCACCGGGCGCGGCTTTTTTGCGCTCCGAGTGAAAGCGTCTTGTTATGTGAATATCAGTCGATTCATACTCCGAACACTTGATAAATTAATGCGAAAAGCCGAGCATCAAATTCCCATTCATCTTGCAATAAATATGCAGCAGTTTTAAGAGTTGCTCTTCTATCAATATCTTTTAGCGCATAAAATTCATAATAAAAATCTTTACCTTCCGATACTGCACCATAACCATCAACAATTAATTCATACATTTTTTCTTGAGATATATTGGCTTCACTATGGATTATATGAAACAATCCACCTGCTCTATATGCAGAGTTTTTAACCCAATTCTTGAATTTACTTTGGTTTAGTTTTATTTGATAAGGACTCGATTTGTATTCAATTTCAATTCCGACTATGCAATTATTATCTTTTTCGCTGTATATTCCAATATCTATTCCGTTTCTTCCATAGTAAGATGGAACTGAGAACTCTGGGCAAGCTTGCAGTGGGTAATCATACTCTTCAAATAATTCGTTAAGCTTTTCCGAAAGATGTTTTTTAAAAAATTTTGTAAATTTCTTTTCAGCCATTATAATCCACATCCTTCCCAAAAAGATTTTTTTATTCAGATAAAAATCACATAACGATTAAATCAGCCGCCGACGAATGAGGTCGGCTGGATTTTTTTGTTATACTTCATCTCTTTTTAGCCCTCCACTTGTTTGCGCCATATAATCAGTAACCTCAGGATACAAAAGTGTCTTACTTGAACATAACATATACATATATGAAGAAAAAAACTTAAAATGAATTAGAGGATTCGTATCTGGGTAAGTAAAACGGTTTTTTAATTTTTTTCCATTCATCAAACTGTAAGGGAGAGTGCAACTTGGATCATAATATGCCAACAATCCATCTTCTATACTTAAAATCATATTATGCTTGTTTTGATCTTCAATTTCAGGGTCATACCATGAGTCAATTTCATTTTCGATATTTGATAAATCAAAATCTAATTTTTGGCATATTAGAATAGAAGGTATCGAATCATATGCATTAATCTTTGGGTCGAAATTACCCGGTGGATGTTTTTTTATAATGCATGGATGTAATACTTCTCCTCCGAGAGCCTTGTTAATTGCTAGTTTATTTATTGCAACCTTGAAATCTTGTTTACTTATAGTAGATTTTACTTCGCCTATCAGAAAAGAGCTTTCGACCGGAAAGAATCTCTGCTTGTCACCTCCTTCACATATAGGAGTTAATGATGGGTCATAAATTACAATGTCGCATTGAGAGCTAACCTTGTCTTTCGTATTGATCAGAAATCCATTGGAAATACTTAGGTTAGATGGTGTAATAAATTTAAAGAAATCACGTACTATTGATTCTCTGTACATTCCATATTCACCGGCATGATATAGCTTTTTTTTGGCTTTATCATAAAACACTGAATGAGATGTATTAGTAAATGATAATTTAAACTGCTCAATCTTTTCGTTCAGCAAACTGTCAAATATCGAATTACTCATTATTTAACCTTTGGTATAACG